>CAZSRB010000047.1:0-14356 GCA_964609065.1 uncultured Acidibacter sp.
CCATGCGTGTAGTTTTGACAACCCGCCACACCAATTCGTAGCCGACCCACGTCGCTCATCGTAGCCGGTGCCGTAACAACTGTACCGATCGAACTGCGATGTCCGCCGATCGTAAAGCGATACCAGTATCGTCTTGCCGATTTGAGCCCTGATATTTCGACATGGACCGAATGCCCGAGCGCGGGGTCAGCGGTAGTGGTGCCCGTCTGCTCCTTTTTTTTGAATGCAGGATCGGATGCCACCTCCCATTCAACCAGGAAGCTCACTGCTGGCAACCCAAACCCCGGCTCAAGCGGTCGCGGCGCAAGACGAGTCCAAATCACAAACCCGTCTGGCCAAGGGTCGCCGGCTGCGACCCCCAAGGTAAATGGGTATTCAGTAACCTTATCCGAACTGAGGCGAGCCGCGGCCGATATCAAGGGTGTGGCGCTTAAGCCCAAAAAGCTTCCACCCAGAATAATCTTTCGCCTGTTCATGGCTGATACGTCGCGCCAAGGAACCAAGTCGATCCCACTTCAAGCCCCGCCCGCAAGTAACGGTGGTCTGGACCTGTCGTACGAAGCCTGTTGGCTGATGTGATATTTCTACCTTCGATACGAATTTGCCATTGCGGATTGACCGCCCACTTTGCCGTGAGGTCATAGGTGGTGAAGGGTTCAATATATAAGTCTTGCCATGGGTTACTCGCATAGGTTTCGAGGTAATCAGATTTGTAATTCATCGAGGCACGAAGCTCCGATCCACCTCCCAAATCGTAAAAAATCGACGCATTAGCCGCATTCTCCGATTGCCATAGCAACCGATCTTGCTCACGACGAACGCCGTTATATAGATAGGCTGACTTCCCTTCGACCACAAGCAAATTGGCTGACATTCCGAATCTGGCAAGCGCGGGATGAAAGTTACCGAAACTCGTATTTACGATTCCCAGCTCAAGTCCATTGAGAGTCGTTTTTTCGCCATTAATTGGCTGACTGACAACCCATTCCTGCCCATCAATGATTTCGATCGCACTAACCGTCAAGATATCGTCTTTGATATCTTTCCGGAAACCCGTGAGGGTGACCATTCCGGCGCCTTCGTTAAAGAAGAACTCCAGGCCGAGATCAAAGTTTGTTGACTCACGCGGCCTTATCTCGGCATTACCGCGGGAGATCGTCAAATCCTCGAGATTAACGGACTCAGCCGTCGCGAGGTCCTCAGGATTCGGCCGACCGAGTGTGATACTTGCCCCTAATTTCAATCGTACTGAAGGAGTTAAATTAAACACACCTGTGAAATAGGGTAAAAGATTACTGTAGCCACTTTCTGTCGACACCAAGTTAGGCTGTAATACGCCCTGTAGCGTCTGCGAATTATCTGCCGTGGCATCGATGTCGTCGTAGCGTAAACCCGCGAGCAAGTTAAGACGCTCAGTGTTGTAACCAATATTTAAGTAGGCGGCAGACATATCCTCCTGATAGCGATAGTCGTTCAGCAGTGAATTTCTATCGGATACAGAGCGGTTCACAGCAACGCTATTGACAGCCTCTCCCCAGAACTTATCTGGATCTATCCACAGACTCGGATACGGGAAGCCGATGTAGTTAAAATCTTGAACGAATGAAAGGCCAGTTAACGATAGGCCACCTTGCACGTAGTTGATACTGGTAATGTCTCGACGCAGATCGAGCGCTCGGAAATTAACGCCTGCACCGTACCCGAAGCCGAGATCTCCTCGTTCAAGATTCCATGAATAATCTAATCGCGCCTCGAGCAGATCGGATTTGGTGTCACGCCAATCTCGATAGGTGTTACCGAGGAAAAAATTGTCTGGATTGATCAAGCTCTGCGGATCGTCGAACACAAACCGCTGAGCCTCATTGTCAATGTCATAGGAGATTCGTTTATTCGCTGCATAGACAAATGACACAAAAGGACGCTCAGTTAAAAACGTGGCCTTGGAATAGCCGAGCTTCCCACCTAGCTTACCGCGATCACTCCTGATCATCTCCCCAAACCACTGAACACCCATTTGATCACGTTCAAAAGTATTGAACCGCCACTGGGTATCAATGGATCTTGCGCGCATTGATCCAGTGTTTTCTCCAAGGTCGCGGGGCTGGTCCAATCTAAATAATCGGTTGGTATTTCGGGTCTCCTCCTCATCAGAAATATACGCAAAACCGTAAAGACCAGTACGCCACTCGTCCAACGACCGATATTCCAACTGAAATGAACCGCCGAACTTTTCAAATCTGTTGGTGTAAAGATGCGATAGAAAAGAGTTGGGAGCTGCAAATCCATTCCAATCAGAGGCTTCCGGATTGGTCGCAGCGCCCGTATCCGTGTAGTACAAACGATTGGTTATCGCGTCGTTGGCTTGCGTACGGGGTCGTGAATCATAAATTCCACTTAAAGCCAAACCCCAATTCTCGTTCTCACCAAAACGATCCGTCCAGATAACGTTAGCGCTACCACCGACAGGTGAGTCTTTCGAACTACCCCAACTATTATCGTCGGGTACATCCATATAAGTGGTGTAACTCAGGGTGCCCGTCAGGATCCTCCGAGGCGTATCCGAGTCAAAAGCCGATGCGGGAATGATGTCGAGCGCGCCACCCATGGCGCCGCCATCAAGGTCTGCTGTTGGTGTCTTGATCGCCTCAATCGTGCGTACTGCCACACCGGGAATGACTTGTAGATTAACCATCCGGGTGCCCTCACCAAGGTCGCCCGTCGTCGCAATACCCAAACCATTGATCGTGACGGGCACAAAATTTGGGTGAACCCCACGAATCGACGCAAACTGGCCAATATCATCGTTGTAGATCGTAGTGACACCCGTGATCCGTCGCATGGTTTCAGCGATAGTCAGGTCAGGCATCGCTCCGATGTCGTCCTGCGAGATACTGTCCACAATACGATTTGACTGGCGCCTAATCGCTATGTCCGCCTGCGCCTGAACAATCGAGCCCGTGATAACAATTTCTCTGAGCTCATCTGCGTCCTGTGCGTAAATTAATGGTGCACACAGCGCGGAGCTCACAGCCGCAACGACTCTCAACTTTTCCATACCAATCAACCTCGCTAACTCTTCACAAATCTTCACAAACACCGGGCGCAAGGTTGTCAACGACGCGTTACAAAATCTTAAAGGCACTGTTTCAGTTTTCTTTACGGACCTTGAGAAACCATCGAACGGCCACGATATGGGTAATCCCCAAACTGTGACGGGAGTCAGATGTCGACGGTACTGAAGCACGCGGACGATGGAATCTTTGTGCGCTATTACATCCGTGAGGCGTATCGATCTGCGCTACCGGCGATTGCTGCGGATCGCGCCACCGACAAAGACAACGCCGAGTTTCAGCTGCTGATGGTTAAAGGCACTTGGGCACTGGTCGTGCTGTGGGTGCTGCTATTCACCATTGGCGCGTTGGGTGCGTTGAAGCCGAGTTGAGCGCATACGCGGGGGTTGAACGCATGTCGGTACGATACGCGATGGGCCAGTTCATCTGCCAGATCCGAATCGAGTTCAGTAAGATCAATGAATGAGCACCTTTGACCCACGCCGTCGTCAGGCGTTTACCGCCACCCTAGCCGCCGCAGCGGCAGCACCGTTAGCGGTGACCGCAACCACCGCCTCGACAGCGCGCCGCGTCCCTATGCGCGCTTACCAAATCGGAACCCAACAAGGTCTCGGATCCCTCACCCTCACCACCCGCCCCGCACCCGCGGCGGGTCCCGGCGAGGTTGTGGTCGAAGTGCGCGCCTCAGCACTCAATCATCGCGATCTCAGCATTCTGGCGGGTCGATATGGGTCCAAAAAACCGAGTGAGCGCATTCCTGTCGGCGATGGGGCTGGAGTAGTGCGTGAAGTCGGCTCGGGCGTATCGGCCGTCAAAGTGGGCGATCGCGTCACGGCGCCTCATTTTATTCTTTGGCAGGATGGCGAGCATCACCCCGCTATCTTTGATCAAGACCTCGGCAACACCCGAGACGGCTGGTTGGCCGAGCGGATCGTCTTGCCCGCGAGCGCTCTAGTCACGCTGCCCGACTCGATGGGCTTTGAAGAGGCGGCCGCGCTCGGCGCAGCGGGTATCACAGCATGGCACGTGATCGAAACTTTGGGGCGTGTCAAAGCCGGTGACGTGGTACTCACCCTCGGCACAGGAGGCGTGTCGATGCTCGCCCTGCAGATCGCCAAGCTTAACGGGGCCCGTGTTGCGATCACCTCCTCGAGTGACGACAAGCTTGCAGTCTGTCGGGAACTGGGGGCAGACATCACCGTCAACTACCGCACGCAACCGGCTTGGCAAGAGGCTATTCGCGCCGCCAACAACGCGCGCGGCGTCGATATCGTGGTGGAAACGGTGGGCGCCTCATCGCTCGCGCAGTCGCTCGCCTGCTGTGCACCGAATGCGCGGGTGGGATTGCTCGGTTCGCTCGGAGGGCCGGCAACGGGTGCATCCAATTTTGGCGCCTTGATTGTCAATAATATTGTCCTCAAGGGAATCACCTCGGGTAGCCGGCGGATGCTCGAAGAATTACTGCGCGCCGTCGCGAGCAATGGTCTACAACCAAAGATTGATCGCGTATTCTCTTTTGGCGAAGCGGCCGCCGCGGTCGCGCACCTGCAATCGGGTCGACACATCGGCAAGGTGGTCATTCGCCACGACTGATGGCTTTGCTTTCGAGCGGAATCACGGGAACCAATCTCTTCAAGGCGGGTCTACCGAGAGCTCCGCACACCATTTCGTGTCGGTGTATCCCATAAAGTTCTTGGAGGATCGCTCAATGTTTCAATTTCGTGTCTCTCGACACCCGTTCTGGCGCCATTCGATAGCGGCCATCGCACTGACGGCTGCCGCCGTGTTGTCGGCTCCAGCAGTGTTGGCGAGTAACCACGGTAACAAGGCTAAGGCGACCAAAGATATCGTCGATACTGCTGTTGCCGCCGGTAGCTTTAATACATTGGCCACGGCGCTGACAGCCGCCGGCCTCATCGACACTCTGAAGGGCGAGGGCCCTTTCACGGTGTTTGCCCCCACGGATGAGGCTTTTGCCAAGCTGCCAGCGGGCACGGTCGAAAACCTGCTCAAGCCAGAGAATAAGGCGCAACTCACCGGCATCCTCACCTATCACGTGGTACCCGGTAAGGTGAAGGCGGCGGACGTCGTCAAACTCACCGAGGCCAAAACCGTACAAGGTCAATCGGTGAAGATCTCGGTCGCTAACGGTCAGGTCAGCGTCGACGGCGCCAAAGTCACCGCGACGGACATCGCCGCCTCAAACGGCGTCATCCACGTCATCGATGCGGTGATACTGCCCAAGTAATTGGGATCACGTACGGTGGCGACGTGCCAAGCAAAGGCCCGCTCTCGCAAGGGAGCGGGTTTTTTATTTGTAATGGATCGAGTCCTACAAAGTGTCATACTGTGTTGCTTTACTCACGACATTGAGTAAAATTACTCAATAGGATGAGCAAATTGATAAAGCCCTACCAGCGCCCGCAAGGCGCCACACTGGCTGCTCGCCTTGAGGAGCCTCGACGTTTCCTACAAGTCGTCGCCGGCCCTCGGCAAGTGGGCAAATCGACGCTCGTCCAGCAGGTCACCGACGCATTAAAGGTGCCGGTGCGCTATGCGAGCGCCGATGAACCCACACTCCGCGGTGCCGACTGGCTCAACCAACAGTGGGACGCGGCCCGACTCGATGCTCGGAAATCACCGGGCGCGGTGCTGGTGCTCGATGAGATTCAAAAAATTCCAGACTGGTCGGATACCGTCAAACGATTGTGGGACGAGGACACGCGCCACCGAAGAATGCTCAAGGTCGTGCTGCTCGGCTCGGCACCCCTGCTTATCGCCCGAGGCCTCGGTGAAAGTTTGGCGGGTCGATTCGAGATCATTCGTCTACCGCACTGGAGCTACGCGGAGATGCGTAAGGCGTTCGGGTGGTCGCTCGAGCAGTATCTTTATTTCGGCGGCTATCCGGGTGCCGCACCTCTCGTCAGCGATCCCGAAAGGTGGGCGCGATACATCGGTGACAGCCTGATCGAAACCTCTATCGCGCGAGACGTGTTACTGCTCACTCGAGTGGATAAACCCGCACTACTACGGCGCTTATTCGAGCTCGCGTGCCGCTATTCGGGACAGGTGCTCTCTTACACGAAAATGCTGGGCCAACTACAGGACGTCGGCAACACGACGACGCTCGCGCACTACCTTGAGCTGCTCGCAGCCGCTGGCATGGTATGCGGCCTGCAAAAATACGCGTCGGACGGTGCGCGTACTCGCGGATCGAGTCCGAAGTTTCAAGTGCTCAATACAGCACTGATGACTGTGACCTCGGGCATCACGTTCACCGAGGCGCAGGCAGATCGGGAATTTCGCAGCCGCCTTGTCGAATCGGCCGTCGGCGCGCACCTAGCCAACGCCGCGAACGCTGGCGAATGCGCGCTATTTTATTGGAGAGAGCGCGGACACGAGGTTGACTTCGTCGTGAAGTCCGGCGAACGCCTGATCGCCATCGAAGTAAAAAGTGGACGGTCACCTAAAACGCACTCCGGAACATCGGCGTTCGCGCAAGCGTTCAAAACTCATCGACGCTTGCTGGTGGGAGGCGATGGCGTGTCGATCGAAGATTTCTTGCGACAACCGGCAAGTCATTGGCTAAACGGCGACTAGACAAGGCAGCGTCTGGGGAACTGGCGGAGAGAGAGGGATTCGAACCCTCGAAGAGCTTTTGACCCTTACGCCCTTAGCAGGGGCGCGCCTTCGACCACTCGGCCATCTCTCCGTTACCCTGACGGCGCCGGAACACGCCGAATCGAGGACGCAATGGTACTGCCAGCCAACGGCTGGGTCAAAACGACAACGACTCCGACGTGGCGCCGGTGCCAACCACGAATGAACGCGCTAACCCGTGGCCGCCGTATCGGACTCGGTGGTTTCTGATTTGATGCGCTCGAAGATTTCTTCGCGGTGGACGGCGACATTCTTCGGCGCGTTAATGCCCACGCGCACCTGATTGCCCTTGACCCCGAGTACCGTGACCGAAATCTCTTCACCGATCATGACCGTCTCGCCGACGCGTCGAGTGAGAATGAGCATGTTAGGTCCCTCAGCCGCGCTCTTCATGGGCGATCAGACTCGGAGCACCGCACCCCCTGTGGGACCCCGCTGACCGCCCTCATCCGTGATGGGCGCTTTGTTGACCCGACAATAGAAGAATCTGGGTGCAGAGTCCACCCCGAGGTCGTTAACCCTCGAGTCGGCTACGCACGTAGCCCACCACGCCCGCGAGCGCCGCCGGTAAAGCGGCTACATCGGTGCCGCCTGCCTGCGCAAAGTCGGGCCTACCGCCCCCACGACCGCCGATCTGAGCCGCGACGTGACCCACGACCTCGCCGGCCTTGATGCGTGTGGTTTCGTTACCCGTCACACCTGCCACCAGGACGATTTTGCCGCCCTCCACCGTCGCGAGCACGATAACCGCCTGCTTCAAGCGCTCTTTAAGCTGGTCGACTGCGTTACGTAGGGCCGCTGCATCGGCGCCCTCCAGTTGAGTCGCCACCACTTGCAGACCTGCCACGCTGACCGCACCAGCCGCAAGATCCGTTCCGGATCCCGACGCCAATTTGTCGCGCAACTGTCGGTTATCTTTTTCTAATTGTTTGATGCGCTCGAGGGCTTCACGAACTTTTGTGGCGACTTCGTCACGCGTCCCGCGCAGTGCATCGGTGAGATCACGTAAGACCTGCTCACCCTTTTCAACATAGTCGAGCGCATTTTCGCCCGTCACCGCCTCGATGCGACGCACACCCGCGGCCACACCGCCTTCACTCAAAATTTTGAACATTCCGATGTCCCCTGCGCGCCTTACGTGCGTGCCCCCGCAGAGTTCCATCGAAAAATCACCGAGCCGTAACACACGTACTTGGCTGGTGTACTTCTCGCCAAAGAGCGCCATCGCGCCCGCCGCGACCGCCTCGTCATAGGCCATCTCACGAGTCTCAGCCTCTGCGTTCAGGCGAATCTGCTCATTTACACGACGCTCGACGGTTTGCAACTCATCACTCGTCATCGCCTGAAAGTGCGCAAAGTCAAAGCGCAGCCGATCCGAACTTACCAACGAGCCCTTCTGCTGCACGTGCGAGCCTAAGACTTCGCGCAAAGCGGCATGCAATAAATGCGTCGCTGAGTGATTGAGCGCCGTTGCACGACGTAATCTTTGATCAATCTTAGCCTCAAGTCGCATTCCAAGCTTCAGAGGCTCGCTGTCGAGGCTTAAGTGACCCATGTGCGAGTGCGCGCCGCCGCTGCCGCGTTTTTGACAATCTGCGACGACAAACTGCACACCTGCCGCCTGCAAGAGGCCTGCATCGCCGACCTGACCGCCGGACTCTGCGTAGAAGGGGGTCTCGGCTAAAATTACCTCACCCTGCTCGCCTGGGCGCAGCGTCTCGACGCGCTCGCCATCCCGTAGCAATGCGATGACCTCAGATTCAGTGGATGCGGCCTGATACCCACAAAAGCGAGTCGCCACCGCAAGGTCCACGCCCGCTCGCAGATCCACTCCGAAGCGACTGGCGGCTCTCGCTCGCTCACGCTGCGCTTCCATCGCGGCTTCAAAGCCCGCGTCGTCAATACGAAAACCTCGCTCGCGGGCGACATCAGCCGTGAGGTCCGCCGGAAACCCGTAGGTATCGTAGAGTTTGAAGACGAGCTCCCCGTCGAGCACTCGCTCGTTGTCACTCGACTTTGCTAAACGATCGAGCGCCTCGCCAAGCAAGGCCATACCCGTATTGAGCGTTTCGGCAAAGCGCTCTTCTTCTTGCAGTAAGACGCGCGTGGCTTGGTCGGCGCCCGCCACAAGCTCTGGATAGGCATCACCCATTTCTTTGGCAAGTGTGGGGACGAGCTTGTGGAAAAATGCCCCATTAATACCGAGCTTATGACCATGACGAATCGCGCGCCGGATGATCCGGCGTAACACATAGCCACGACCCTCGTTCGAGGGCAGCACACCATCCACAATTAAGAAGGTACAAGCGCGAATATGATCGGCAATCACGCGTAGCGAAGGATTGGTCAGATCTTGCGTATCCGTAAGCTTCGCGATCGCTGCAACAATATTTTTGAATAGATCAATATCGTAGTTATTGGTGACGCCCTGCATGACCGCTGATAGACGCTCGAGACCCGCGCCCGTATCGACTGAGGGCTTAGGGAGGGGCGTCAGCGTACCGCTCGCATCCCGCTCAAACTGCATGAAGACAAGGTTCCAGATCTCGACATAGCGATCGCCATCTTCATCGGGCGAACCTGGAGGCCCACCCTCAATATGCGCGCCATGATCGTAAAAAATTTCACTGCAGGGGCCGCAAGGTCCAGTGTCGCCCATTGCCCAAAAATTAGATTTTTCGCCGAGGCGCGTTAGTCGCGTCTTCGGCACACCGATTTCATTAATCCAGATATCGGCCGCTTCGTCATCGTTTTCGTAAACCGTCACCCATAGACGCGCCGGATCGAGCTTGAGCTCCTCTGTCACGAACTGCCAAGCAAACCGAATGGCGTCTCGCTTGAAGTAATCTCCAAACGAAAAGTTACCCAGCATCTCAAAAAAAGTATGGTGACGCGCCGTGTAGCCAACGTTCTCCAGATCGTTATGCTTCCCGCCCGCACGTACGCAGCGCTGCGAGCTCGTGGCGCGCACATAATCACGCTGATCTTTGCCCAAAAAGACATCTTTGAACTGCACCATACCGGCGTTGGTAAAGAGCAGCGTCGGGTCATTGCCCGGCACGAGCGAGCTTGAGGGGACGATACGATGCCCGTGACGAGCAAAATAATCGAGGAAAGCGCGGCGCACATCGGCGGCCGTCATAAAGGGCGGTGGTGTCGAAGTCATTCGTTCAAGTCTATCTCGGAGTCTGCCCAATCTGGGTTCTGGCCCAATGCCAGCCGGATATGATCCGCTGAAAAGCCCCGATACTGCAAAAATCTCGCTTGGCGAGACTTTTCCGCCCAGCTTGCGGGCGGTCGACGGCCAAACTTGCGCTCGCGCACCGAGCAGCACAAGTGCCCGAAATCAGGCCCCTCCGCCAAAGCCCCCTCGATGGCCGCAGCATCCAAGCCGAGCGCCGCTAATTCGCGGCGGATCCGCGCTGGGCCCTGGCCTCGTTGCGCGTGGCTTCGAATGAAAGACTCAAGAAAGCGCCGATCGTCCAATAAGCGCTCGGCCCGTAAAGCGGCTAAAGCCTGCTCGATCGCCTCAGCACGATAGCCCTTAGCCGCGAGCTTGTGAGTCAGTTCTTGACTCGCATAGTCACGCCGATTGAGCAATAACAAGGCGGCCCGTCGGGCCGCCTCGGCGGAGTCTGGATGTTCGGCGCGGCCCCACTCGCCCTTTGCGCGCGCAAAGGGCCGAGCAGACCGCTTCGAATCAGTTGGATCCTGCGGCATCTTCGCCGCGAGCCGCCTTCACTGGCAGCAATTTAGCGCGAACCTGCGCCTCGATCGCCTCGGCGATATCCGGGTGAGTCTTGAGAAACTCGCGCACGTTCTCCTTGCCCTGACCGATCCGCTCGCCGCCGTGTGAATACCAAGAGCCGGCTTTTTCGATCAGACCCTGAGCGACGCCGAGTTCAATGATTTCGCCCTCACGCGAGATCCCCTCGCCGTACATGATTTCAAACTCGGCTTCACGAAACGGTGGCGAGACTTTGTTCTTCACCACTTTGACGCGGGTTTGGTTGCCGATCACCTCATCGCCATTTTTGATGGCGCCGATGCGACGGATATCGAGCCGAACGGAGGAATAGAACTTCAGCGCGTTACCGCCGGTCGTCGTTTCGGGGTTGCCGAACATCACACCGATCTTGAGGCGGATCTGGTTGATGAAAATCACGATAGTGTTCGAGCGCTTGATATTACCCGTGAGTTTACGCAGCGCTTGGGACATCAAGCGAGCGTGCAGACCCACCTGCAATTCGCCCATTTCACCCTCGATTTCAGCTCTGGGTGTGAGCGCCGCGACAGAGTCCACGACCACCACATCGACTGCGCTTGAGCGCACCAGCATGTCGGTGATCTCTAGCGCCTGCTCACCGGTATCAGGCTGCGAGACCAAAAGATCATCGACATTGACGCCGAGCTTAGCGGCGTAGGCGGGATCCAGCGCGTGCTCGGCATCCACGAAGGCCGCCGTGCCGCCTTGACGCTGCACTTCCGCGATGACTTCGAGCGTGAGCGTGGTTTTACCAGAAGACTCCGGGCCATAGATTTCGACCACGCGGCCCCGCGGTAAGCCACCGATACCGAGCGCGATATCGAGCCCCAAAGAGCCGGTCGAGACAGCCTCGACGTCGTACATGGCGGCACTGGCATCGCCCAAGCGCATGACGGAGCCTTTGCCAAATTGTTTTTCGATTTGACCCAACGCAGCGGTCAGGGCTTTTTTGCGATTGTCGTCCATGATTCCCCCAGCAGGATGATGTCGAGATGGCGCGCATTATCCCATAGCGTTTCGCGAGGAATACGATTCCAAAAAGCGGCGATTAAGGAAATTTGTCGTCGCGTTCACGCGCTATACAGGGTCGATCGCTTGGCCATACTGTATAAGCCGTTCAGCGCCGCGAGCACCGCACGGGCGCGAACGGCCGATCGATCCCCGCGAAAGCGCTTGCACACGGCTGCCACCCGTACCCGGGACCCCTCGCGACGCGCGAATCCCAACCACACCGTTCCGACAGGCTTTCCCAGTACCGCCCCGCCCGGACCCGCGATCCCGCTAATCGCAACGGCCACATCGGCACCACTTCGCGCGAGTGCCGATCGAGCCAGCTCGCGCACGGTCGGCTCACTGACAGCACCGTGGCGCAATAAAGTCTTGGCCTGAACCCCGAGATCGCGCGCTTTGGCCTCGTTGCTATAGACCACCCAACCTGCGGCGAACCAGTGTGAGCTTCCCGGCAAGGCCGTCAGCGCCTCAGCGAGCGCCCCGCCGGTGCAAGATTCAGCGGTAGCGACTTGCAGATCCTGCTGCTGCAGATACCGCGTTAAACGCCGCAACGCGCGCTCACGCAGGGTGATCGTTCTCGCGGATGAGGGGGTCGATGAACGGCGCATGGTCGGAGGAGTATCGCATGAACGATAATCGCATCATGAGCGCTCCGCACACACCCGTTATGCAGCAATACCTGAAGCTCAAGGCTGAGCATCCGGACGTGCTGCTCTTTTATCGCATGGGCGATTTTTATGAGCTCTTTTTTGAGGATGCACGACGCGCCGCCAGCCTGCTCGATATCACCCTGACCTCGCGCGGCCAGTCGGCCGGTAGCCCGATCCCGATGGCCGGCGTGCCCTACCACAGCGCGGAGAATTATCTCGCTCGCCTGCTGCGTAAGGGCGAATCGGTCGCGATCTGTGAGCAGGTGGGCGAAGTTGGCAAAACGCGTGGCCCCGTCGAGCGGGCGGTCGTACGAATTTTGACCCCAGGCACCGTCACGGATGCGGCGTTACTCGAGGAGCGACGCGAGAATTTATTGGCCGCCCTCTATGGCGTGTTCGACGGCAACGAAATTTCACAGTTCGGCCTTGCCTGGGTCGATCTCGGTCGAGGTCGATTAACCGTGCTCGATGGCGAAGGTCCTGCATCGCTCCTCGCTGAGCTCGAGCGCTTGCAGCCCAAAGAAATCTTGCTACCCGAACTGATCTACGAGGCTATCACGAGCACCCTGGCTCGCGGGGGCGCCTCGCTTGGTGCCCTGCAAGCCCTGCCTTGGCGGCCCCGTCCTGACTGGCAGTTTGATCTGGAATCGGGTGCGCGGGCGCTCTGTCAGCAACTGGGTACTCAGGATCTCGCTGGCTTCGGGGTCGCCACCAGCGGTCCCTCGATTGCGGCAGCAGGGGCTCTTTTACATTACGCGCGCGACACCCAGCGCACCGCGCTACCGCATCTCAATACCTTGCATTGCGAGCAACGAGATACGGCGCTGCATATTGATGCGGCGACGCGACGCAATCTTGAGCTTGATGACAGTCGCTCCGAGCGCGAGGGCGCCAGTCTCATGGCCCTCCTCGATCACAGTGTCACGGCGATGGGTACCCGTGAACTTCGGCGTATGCTCAATCGACCCCTGCGTGATCAAGCGGCGCTGCGCGAGCGACACGAAGCTCTCGAAAATATTTTGGGCCAGCAGGTCCTCGCTGCCGTCCGCGAGTCTCTTCGGCCGATTGGCGATATGGAGCGCATACTCGGACGCGTCGCGCTGCGCTCAGCACGCCCGCGTGATCTGACGGGTTTACGCCACGCGCTGTCGGCGTTGCCCGCCTTACGTGCAAGCTTCGCAAGCTGCTCACAGGCGTATTTGAAATCGCTGGGCGAGGCACTCAAAGATCATGCGACAGAGCTCGCCTTGCTACGCGCCGCGATCGCCGAAGATCCCTCCTCGCTCTTGCGCGAGGGCGGAGTGATCGCACCAGGCTATGACGCTGAGCTGGATCAATTACGAGCGCTTGCGACCGATACCGATAGCTTCTTACTAGAACTTGAAGCTCGCGAACGCGAACGCAGTGGGATCGCTCAACTTAAACTCGGCTATAACCGTGTACAGGGCTTTTTTATTGAGATCCCGCGCAGCCAAGCCGAGCGCGTACCGGAGGACTACCAACGTCGACAGACCGTCAAAAATTCAGAGCGCTATATCACCCCGGAGCTCAAGCACTTTGAAGATCGCGTGCTCGGCGCACGAGAGAAATCATTGGCGCGTGAGCGAGCGCTCTATGAAGCGATCCTCGATCAGTTGGCAGGAAACTTAAACGCACTGCAACATACGGCTGCTGCGATCGCAGAGCTCGATGCACTCACGACGCTCGCCGAGCGCGCCCAAGCCCTGCGTTGGAATAAACCTGAGCTTGTGAGCGAGCCTTGCCTTGAGATCAAAGCGGGACGGCATCCAGTCGTTGAGCAATTTTCACAGGACCCTTTCGTCCCGAATGATCTTGCGCTCGATGCGCAGACACGAATGCTCGTGATCACGGGCCCCAATATGGGCGGCAAAAGCACTTACATGCGCCAGATCGCGCTGATCGTACTCTTGGCGCATATTGGGAGCTTCGTACCGGCCGAGGTGGCTCGGCTGGGACCGATCGATCGCATTTTCACGCGCATCGGCGCAGGGGACGATCTCGCCGGCGGGCGCTCGACCTTCATGGTTGAGATGACCGAAGCGGCAAATATTTTGCACAACGCCACGCCACAAAGCTTAGTGCTCATGGATGAGATCGGTCGTGGAACGAGCACCTATGATGGGCTGTCCCTGGCGTGGGCGACTGCACGGCATTTGGCGACTGAAGTGGGTGCGTTT
>CAZSRB010000048.1:0-3728 GCA_964609065.1 uncultured Acidibacter sp.
TTGATCGACGCCAACTTATTCTTGCCGGTATGTACGGACTCGGTGCACTGTCCGTGCCGGGGGTGGCTTCCATCCTGCACGCCCGCGGCTTCACGCATAGCGTCGCCAGTGGCGAGCCCAGTACCGATTCCATCCTGCTCTGGACTCGCTACGTATCCGCGCAGGACGCCCGACTGAAGGTCGAGTTGGCGACCGACACCGGCTTTCGGCGTATCGTCGCCGGTGGCGATGTCACGGCTAACGCCGAGCGTGATCACACCGCAAAAATCACCCTCTCCGGCCTTGAGCCAGGACGTTGGTATTTTTATCGCTTCATTGCCCCGGACGGGACAGTAAGTCCGGTCGGGCGAACTCGCACACTTCCGGGCGAAGACGTGAGTCGCTTTGGGATCGGACTTTTTAGTTGCTCCAATCTACCTTTCGGTTGGTTCAACGCGTACGCGCACGCCTGCGAGCGCAGCGATCTTGACCTCATCGTCCATGTCGGCGATTACCTCTACGAGTATCCCGTTGGCGCCTATCCCGATGCTGCTTCAGCGCTCCCGGGACGCTTGATTCAACCGAGTCATGAACTCATCAATCAAGCGGACTATCGCTTGCGCTATAGCGCCTATCGAAGCGACCCCGACTTACAGCGCTTACATCAAAGTTATCCTGTGATCAGCCAGTGGGACGATCATGAACTTGCGAATGATGCGTGGGTGGATGGCGCGGAAAATCATCAAAGCGACAGTGAAGGCGAGTGGTCAGTACGTAAAGCGGCTGCCATGGCGGTATATCGCGAATGGATGCCTGTCTCCGATGATCTCTGGCGCAGCTACCCGATCGGTGATCTTGCGACGCTCTTTAAACTCGAGACACGGGTATCCGGTCGAAGTAAGCCACTCGATCTAGAGGCCGCCCTTAAAGGCCAAGAAGATCTTCCCCGAGCACTCAAAGAATTTCGCGATGGTGATCTCAATAATCCAGCCCGGACTTTGCTCGGGCGTGATCAGAGGACCTGGCTCGATACGCAGATCAAAGATTCCGTGGCGCGAAAAGCGCGCTGGCAAATCCTATCGCAACAAGTCGTCATGGGTGAATTGAGACTACCCGGGGAAGTGGCTGATTGGGTTCCAGCAGATGCGCCCGAGGTTTTCCGCCGTCGAGCGCAAGCAGGCATCGCCGCGTCGCGTGCAGGTTTACCTTTTAATTTTGATAGCTGGGGCGGATTCCCGATCGAGCGCGAACGCTTACTGGCCAGCGCGCTCTCCGCAGGCGCCAATGTGATCACGCTCTCAGGTGACAGTCACAACTCGTGGGCACAAAATTTAAGTGCAGAGGGTCGAGCAGCGGGCGTTGAGTTGGCGACTCACTCGGTCACCTCACCCGGGTTTGAATTTTTAGCACGCGGGGTCGACCCACTGAAAGTCGCGCAAGCTATGCGCGGGGCGAATGCGGGTCTCTTCTATGCCAACACCCATCAACGCGGCTACACGAGCCTGATGTTGAATCGAGATCGGGCCATCGGCCAGTTTCACTTCCTGAGGACAATCAGAGAGCGCTCTACCGACATCGTTGACACCCAACGCGTACAGGTCGATCACGGACGTCGGCAGCTCGAGCGCAGCTAGGAGTCGATCGGTCTGGCATGAGTTGACACTCATGCATGAATATGCATAATGCGCGCACTTTTATGCATACCGATCCCGCCCAACACGATCGTCGTTCCGCGATTCTGCGCATTCTGCGCGGCTCGCCCGTGCGCCGGCAGGCGGAGTTGGTGGCCTTGCTGCGGCGCGAGGGTCACACGGTCACGCAATCGTCTATCAGTCGGGATTTACGCGATCTAGGGGTCCTTAAAGCCGCGGGTCGGTACCTACCCCCGACGGATGAAGACAGCCGAACCTTGGATGATTTCAGCGCCTTGCGGCAATTCGTACGCGGAATCGATACGGCTGGCGATCACCTCACGGTGCTCCGCACCACCATCGGCGCCGCCCAAAGTGTCGCCATCGCGCTCGATAAAGCTGACTGGGATGAAGTCGCTGGAACCATTTCCGGCGATGACACCATCTTCATCGCCACGCGTTCGGCAACCGACCAGCGCGTACTCGTCGCGCGCCTGCGCGACCTCTTTCGTATCTAAGGACCCCCCATGACAGAGCCGATTCTCCTCGCCTACTCAGGCGGTCTTGACACCTCTTTCCTCGTCCCGTGGCTGAAAGAGCAGTATCAACGACCCATCATCACTGTCACGGTAGACACCGGCGGCATTGATGCGGCCACGGCCGCCACTTTGAATGAACGCGCCCTCGCGTTGGGCGCGAGCGCTCATCATCAGATCGATGCGCGGCAAGCCTATTTTGAGCAAGTGCTCAAATTTCTCATTATGGGTAATGTGCGCCGGGGCCAACTTTATCCGTTGTGCGTCGGTGCTGAGCGCGTCATGCAAGCGCAAACCCTTGCGCGTGTCGCCAATGAAATCGGTACACGTAGCGTTGCCCATGGCTGTACGGCTGCCGGTAATGATCAGGTGCGATTTGAAGTTGCCCTGCGAACACTGGCGCCCGAGCTCGAAATCATTGCTCCTGTGCGAGATCACCACTTCAAGCGACAAGAAGAAGTGGATTTTCTAACGACGCGTGGTCTACCTGTCCCCGCGCATGGCGCCGCCTATTCCATCAATCGAGGTCTTTGGGGTGTCAGCATCGGCGGTCAAGAAACTTTGACTTCCAAAGGCAGCATCCCCGAACAGGCTTGGGTGCTTTCCAAAGAGGCGTTCAGCAAACCCTTGCCTGCGCGCACGATTAGCCTGCAATTTGAGCAAGGCGTGCCTTGCGGGCTGGATGGCGAGTCACTGTCAGCGGTGCAAGTCATTGAGCAGCTGGAGCAGATCGCCGGCCCCTATGGGATCGGCCGTGGCATCCACTTGGGCGATACCATCATTGGCACCAAAGGCCGTGTCGCCTTTGAAGCGCCCGCTGCCGAAATTCTTTTGAACGCTCATCGAGAGCTCGAGAAACTCGTGTTGACGGCGCGTCAGCAACGAATCAAAGAAACACTGGCAGCCCCTTACGGCGACTGGGTTCATGAAGGACAGTTGCTGGATCCGGTGTGTCGCGACATCGAGGCCCTGATGCTGAGCTCGCAACAGCGCGTCACGGGCACTGTGCATGTGCTCTTGCGTCCAGGCTCTGTCTTCATCGAAGGCGTGGAGTCTGACTATTCATTGATGGCCGCTTCCAAAGGGGTCTATGGTGAAGCGACGGGCGAATGGACCGCCGCAGATGCGCTCGGCTTTTCGCGCATCGTAGGCCTGAGCGGTATTTTTTATCGGCGAGCAGGCGACCATGTCGCGGCTGCCAAGCAATCTAACAAAGGTGCAGTATGAGAACCGTCGTCGTCGATAAAATCGCCTCAGTGACGCAGTCATGCGGACTCGGTCATGAAGTACGCATCGCCACCGAAAATCTGCCGTCCGAGGAAGGTGTCGTTGTGGTGGTCGAAATCCTCTCGAGCAAAGCCAACTACAACACGCTTGAGCTCGCGAGCGGACGGATGGCAAAAGTGAACAAGGGCGACATCGTGGTCGGCGCGCTCGGGCCGCGACGAGCGCTGTTTGGCTATTCCGGCCATGTCCCAAAAACACTCGCCGCAGGCGATGTCATTCAAATGTTGAATATTGGTGGCGTCCTCGGTGTCTGTGATTCGGTGAACCCCGATAAGGGCAAGCCGTTCGACTGCCG
>CAZSRB010000048.1:3828-13920 GCA_964609065.1 uncultured Acidibacter sp.
ATGATCTTCACAGATCTCGGGGTCATCACGACCAATCGCCAAGTCGGCCCGGCACTGACACGCACCATGATCAGTGAATTGGCCGCTAAACGCCCGGATGCCATCGTCTTTGAATTGGGCGACGGCATGCTTGGGGCTTATGGCGTGGACTCCATCTTAGAGGACGATGCCCTGCGTAAAGCCTTCACGGGCGTCGTCTTATCTGCCAATGATCCGGTCGCCGCTTGGGGTGGCGTCAAACTCTTGCGCGAGCGATTTCAAATCGAGCCCTGTGTGGTCACCGGTCCCGCCACCGACAACGCCGTCGGCGTAGAACTGATTCGCGAGCAGATGAAAGTCCCGGCGTTCAATGCCCTTGCGGATGGCGCAGCACTCGGCGATTGCATCATTGAAGCGATCGGTCTTGCGCAAAAGTTCCCAGCGCCCGCGAGCCATTGATGCGCATTCCGACTCTCATTCTCGGCGGTACGGGCTATGTCGCGGGCGAGTTGCTACGACTCATCCTGGATCACCCAAACTTTGAGCTTTGCGGCATTCTTTCAGATTCGCAGCCGGGCTCCGCCGTGGCAGAGGCCTTCTCACACCTCGCACCGCGCTTAGGGGACCGATCGTTTATGGACGAGGCGGGAGCCATTTCGTTGGCATGCCAGCACCCGAAGCTCGCAATCGTATCGGCCGCACCGCATGGGGTGAGCGCAAGTCTCATTGATCGGCTACTCAATGCGGCACACCAGGCGGGCACGCAGCCACGAGTCGTCGATATTTCTGCCGATTATCGTTATCGATCTCCAGAAGCTTATGCGGCTGTGTACCAACATGCGCATGGGGCTCCAGCACGACTCAAAGATTTCACTTGTGCGCTACCTGAACATTTAGCGGTCGCGCCAACACGCCATGTGGCGCATCCCGGCTGCTTTGCCACCGCGACGCTGCTCGCCAGCGTCCCGCTGCTTGCGCTGGGACTCACTGAGCCTCTGCTGTTTGTTAGCGGCGTCACGGGGAGCACGGGCTCGGGTCGAAAGCCTGTCGCCGGTACACATCACCCGCAGCGACACAGCGATCTTTATAGCTATAACCCGCTCATCCATCGTCATATTCCGGAAATTACCGAATGCGCGACGGCAGCGAGTGGGGTGTCTGCCGAGTTCGCGTTCGTGCCGCACTCAGGCCCGTTTGCCCGCGGGATTCACGTGACGGTGCAAGGGTCGTTATCAAGCGCGATGCGGGGCAAGCTCAGTTCGCAAGACGCGCTGGTAGCCATTCGTCAGTACTATGCAGACGCCCCTTTTGTGACGGTCAGCGACAACCCGCCTCGTCTCAAAGATGTCGTCACCAGTAACTACGCTCGATTATCTGTCGCGACTCGGGGTAACACCATTGCAGTCATGTGCGTGATCGATAACCTCACCAAGGGGGCCGCGGGCGGCGCGGTGCAATGGCTCAATCGCTTGTTTGACTTGCCGGAGACCACGGGCCTACTCGCTAGCGCTCCAGGCTGGACCTGAGCGACTTCCCTCCTTTAAAGAGCACTATCATGCATCCTGCTATCAAAGATAATCCGCATCACTATCTAGCGCCGGTCTTCGCTCAATATCCCGTGGAAGTGGTCGACGCCGAGGGCGTTTGGTTACACACGCGAGATGGGCGAAGGATTCTGGATCTTTACGGTGGGCATGCTGTCGCTGCCCTCGGCTACAAGCATGCAGGATGGACTCGAGCCTTGACTGAACAGGCGCTCGCCTGCTCTTTCCAAAGTAATGCTGTGCCGATGGAGGTACGTGTACGAGCTGCAACAAAGCTCGCGCGATTCGCGGGAGGTTATTTCGACAGTATTTTCTTTGTGAATTCCGGTGCGGAAGCCAACGAAAATGCCTTACGCATGGCCTTCAAGATGACGCGTCGGCAAAATATCGTGGCCATCGAGGGCGCGTTCCACGGACGTACGGCAGCCGCGGGTGCAATCACCTGGGGCGCGGATAAAAAGTGGTATGAATTCCCGCGCACTCCGTTTGAGGTACGTTTTATCCCTCGCGGAGACTTAGCTTCAATCGCGACACACATCGACCATGAGACCGCCGCGGTCATTGTGGAACCCGTGCAAGGTGTCGGTGGCGCGTTCGATATGGGCAGCGAATTCTTGCAAGCCTTACGAGCTCGCTGCGATCAATTGGGCGCCCTGCTTATTTTTGATGAAGTTCAGATTGGTGTAGGTCGTAGCGGCTACCCCTTTGCTGCCGATCTGTATGGCGTCAGACCCGATATGATCACGACTGCCAAGGCGCTCGGTAATGGCTTTCCTTGTGGTGCGCTACTCATGGCGCCAGCCGTCACTCAAGCGATTAAGCTCGAGGGCATGGGGACCACGTTTGGCGGTGGCCCGATGGCCTGCGCCGCAATCGAGGCGGTCATTGATGCGATCGAAAGCGAAGATCTTTTGACTAACGTGCGGCGTGTCTCGGGCTTGCTACGCGAAACCTGTACGATTGGCCCAGTGATCGGCCATCAGGGCGCAGGGTTTCTACATGGCTTGCGGGTCAACAAACCCGCCAAAGAAATCCAAGCGGCGCTACTCGCTCGCAATATCCTCACTGGAACAAGTGCCGATCCCCATATCGTCCGACTCTTACCCCCCTATATTTTGCAGGATGCTCACGTAGATCTGCTGCGTGATGCGCTGAGAGACTTATGAAACGATTCCTTGATCTAGCTGACTTTAGTCGCGAAGACGTGCTCGAGCTCATTGCGCTCGCCCAGCGACTGGAAGCGCACCCGGAGCCCGCAGCGCTCGCCGGCAAGATTCTGGGGCTGATATTTTTTAACCCTTCGCTGCGTACGCTGGCCTCGTTCCAAGTGGGCATGCAACGCTTGGGGGGTAGTTCGTTTGTGATCACGCCCGGGCAGGGCACTTGGCAATTGGAAACGCGTCTTGGCGCCGTGATGGATGGGGCGGCAGCCGAGCATGTACGCGAAGGTCTACCTGTACTCGCTTCTTACGCTGATGCAATCGGTATTCGCGCTTTTGCCGAGGGCAAAGATTTACAGGACGATGTCAGCGAAGCGCGATTTTCTGCAATGGCAGAGGTGATCGACAAGCCTCTCATCAATATGGAATCGGCGGTGAATCACCCCTGCCAGGCACTCGCGGATTGGAAGACTTTAGAAGAATTAGCGGTACCGACGCGCGGTAAGTTCGTGCTGAGCTGGGCTTATCATCCTCGCGTCACGCCACTGGCCGTTCCGGCAGCAGTGCTGCACATGGCAGCGCAGCGCGGCATGGAAGTGGTTGTCGCACGTCCTGACGGGTTCGCTTTGCCCAAAGAAATCATGGATAAAGCACATGCAGCAGCAGCCGCATCGGGAGGCAGCGTTAGCGAAACCAGTGATCGGCATGCGGCGCTAAAAGATGCACAGGTGTTGTACGCCAAAGAATGGGGCTGCACGGCGCCGTATGGCGATGCCGAAGCCGACGCAGCGCAGCGTGCACAATTTAAGGACTGGCAGGTCAACGAGTCCTGGTTCAGTCATAGCGCCGAAGAGTGCAAATTCATGCACTGCTTGCCGGTCAGACGTAACGTGGCAGTCGCCGATCACGTTTTGGATGGACCACGCAGCGTCGTCCTACAACAGGCTCACAATCGTTTACCCGCGCAAATGGCGGTCTTACACCGTTTGCTCGCCCGGTCTACTTCCACCTACTGACCGGCTGCGTGCATCCGAGTCTTTCTTAGGAGTGTTCTCATGATCATGCATCGCGCCGATCCGACCGCCGTTATTCGCGCCCTACGTAGCGCAGCGCCCTACATCCGGCTCTACAAGGGCAAAACCTTCATCGTCAAAGCGGGTGGCGGTGTCTTTGGAGATCCTGCCGCGACGCGCGCGCTTATCGAGCAAATCGCGATCCTGCATTCACTCGGTATTCGCGTGGTATTCGTCCATGGTGGCGGCCCACAACTCACCGAAGTCACCGAGAAACTTGGCGTACCGACTCAAATGATCGAGGGTCGTCGCGTCACCGATGCGCGCTCAATCGATGCGACCGCCATGGTGCTAAGTGGCCTCATCAATACGCGCATCCTCGCTGTCTGCCGTGAACTACAGATTCCAGCGATCGGTATTAGCGGTGTTGATGCGGGACTCATCCAAGCCCATAAGCGCGCGCCTGTGAAGTTACAGAGCACCGATGAAACAGTGGACTACGGCTTCGTGGGCGATATCGATTACATTGATACCGACGTCGTGCGCAAACTACTAGACAATGGCCTGATGCCGGTGATTTCGCCGCTATCGAGCGATATGTCAGGAACTTTACTCAACATTAACGCCGATACCGTTGCTGCCACCTTGGGCGCAGCGCTGGGTGCCGAAAAGTTGTTGCTGTGTACGGGCGCTCCCGGCATCTTGGAGCGTCTTGAAGATCCAGGCTCAGTGATTTCTTATACGGATTTGGCCGGCTTGGACACGCTGCGTAAACAAGGCAGTCTCGCCGATGGGATGTTGCCCAAAGCTAAGGCAATTGAGACGGCCATCAAGGGCGGTGTCAAACGAGTCCACGTCATTTCTTATAAAAGCTCCGATGCCATTCTGGCGGAAGTCTTCACCAATGAAGGCACGGGCACACTCGTGGTGGCGGATGTCGGTAAACTGGAGCCCGCGGAGCTGGCCGCAGGTCAAGGCTGAGGACTCAAAGTCATGTCAAAGGCTAAACCATGACGCGTCTTTGGGATAAAGGCGCGCCACTCGATGAGCGAGTGCTGCATTACACCGCCGGCGAAGATCACGCCTTGGATGAACGCCTCGTGGCCTATGACGCGCGCGCGTCGATCGCTCATGCGCAAATGCTGCATCAGCAAGGACTACTGAGCGCTGAAGATTGCGATGCCATTGAATCGGGTCTCGAGGCACTCGCCGCCTCACACGCACAGGGCGAGTGGCAGATTGAGCTCAGCGACGAAGATGGGCAAACCGCGCTTGAAAAACGTCTGACCGCCAATATCGGTGCCGCCGGAGGTCGAGTGCACCTCGGGCGCTCACGAAACGACCAAGTATTGACCGCCTTGCGCCTCTATTTGCGCGACGCCTGCGAGCAACTCGCAAACGGGGCCGAAGCCGTCGCAGCCGCGCTCGATCGACTCGCGGCCCGTCAAGGCGACCTCGTGTTGCCAGGCTACACACACATGCAGCAAGCGATGCCGAGCTCCGTCGCGCTATGGACCGGCGGCTTTGCGGCTGAACTACGCGATGATGCCACGGGATTGCGTGCCGTGCAGCGTCGACTGGGCAAGAGTCCGCTCGGTTCAGCAGCGGGCTACGGTACGCCGGGCTTACCCCTTGACCGCGAGGCAACCTGCGCGGCCCTAGATTTTGAAACCGTACACACCCCTGTGACAGCGGTACAGCTCTCGCGCGGTAAAGCAGAGTCCCAGCTACTTTTTGAAATATCTTTGTTGATGCAGGATCTTGGGCGTTTTGCGACCGATGTCTGCCTCTTCTATACACAGGAATTTGATTTCCTAGAGCTACCGGATGAGTTCACAACCGGCTCATCGATCATGCCGCAGAAGCGCAATCCGGATGTGTTTGAGCTCTTGCGCGGGCGTAGCGCGACGGCGCAGGCCTGTCTACTTGAAGCACTTGGCATCTTCGCGAAACTACCCTCAGGTTATCAGCGCGATCTTCAATTATTGAAAGCGCCTCTATTTCGAGGTATTGATCTAGCAGCCTCAAGCACCGCTTTGCTACCGGCAGCCATTGATGCGATGCGATTTAAGCCGTCGTCTATCCATCTCGATAGTGGCATCCATGCCGCTGAGGCTGCCAATGAATTAGTGGTCAAGGAAGGTATCCCGTTCAGAGAAGCGTATCGTCGTATTGGCGCGATGCTACAAAAAGATCCGGACGAAACCCCATCATGAAGCGACTGCCCGTACCTTGGCGTAAAGACATGACGCTCGAGCTCGCCAATCAGATTTCCAAAGGCACGATGGTCGAAACGCTCGGTATCGTGATCACGGATATCAGTGCAGACAGCTTGCGCGGCGAAATGCGCGTTAGTGAGCATAGCTGCCAACCCATGGGCATCTTACATGGCGGAGCCTCGGTCGCTTTTGCGGAAACCTTGGCGAGTGTTGCAGCGACCGCAGCCGTCAAAGAAAATGAGTTTGCATTAGGCCAGGAGATCAACGCCAATCACCTGCGCCCGGTCCCCAAGGGAGAGAAAATTTTTGGTGAAACGTATGCCGTTCACTTAGGCGCTCGCAGTCATGTCTGGTGTATCGATATCGTCAATGCCGCGGGCGAGTCGGTATGTATTTCACGGATTACCATGGCGGTGGTGCGTAAACCATGAGTTCGTTCGAAAACGAGTATGGGGAGGATCGGCGCTCACCAGCCGACTTTGACCCCACGCTCGTCCCTTACACCCACCTCATTTACGGTCTGCATGCGTTGTCCGTGCTGATTGGTGTGACGGGTGCCGCGACCATCGTGGGGAGCTTTATTTTTGGCCTGCCCTCAATTATCGCTGTGATCATGAATTATTTACGGCGACGTGATGCCGCAGGCACTTGGCTCGAATCGCATTTTCGCTGGCAAATCCGCACCTTTTGGTTAGCGCTTGCCTTGAGCATCGCCGTACTCTTGTTATCTGCTCCGCTGATGCTACTGGTCGTCGGCTTTGCCACGGCTTGGATCGGCATGTTGATGATTGGAATCTGGGTGCTCTATCGCGTACTGCGCGGCTGGCTGACCTTGCGCGAAGGTCGCGCTATCTTTGCGCTATGAGTCCTCCGCGTCATTCTGGGTCCACTCGATTGACAATTTGGCTGACGCTAGCCGCCCTCGGGGCGCTGAGCGCCTGCGGCCAAATTGGGCCCCTGTATCTGCCTGACGCATCGCCCGATGTGGTAATTACCGGACCGCAAGACACCCCGGCACCTTAAGCACGAGAGGACCGTGAGGAGGTGTTACGGTTTTCCGTAGCATCGCAAAGCACTGGCGCCACTTATGCTGGCGTTCATGCCAATGCCCCCTCTTCATGTTCGGCAACAACGTCGCCGCGCCCGCATCATGCTGGCGGCAACGGTCGCGGTGCTGGCGCAACTGACCTGGGGCTGTCACCTCCCCATTGGATCCGATGCCAGCGTCGCGATAGGTGAGGATAAGGTACAAGCGTTGATTGCCAGCGCCTTCTGCGGCACTTGGCCAAATTCGCGTGCGACCGACGAGGTGCTAGCGACTCCCAACCCGCTAGCCCCCACCGGGCACAGCCCGACAGATGGGACACGATCAGGCGGTTTGTGCTTGCACTGCACGACCAGCGCCGAGCCCGCTTCGGTAACGGCTATCGCGTGGGCCCTCGCGCCCTCGGCCAAACGAACGCAAACCCTGGTTCCCCCTCAACCGGACGCGAATCCCACCAGAATCACCCCACCCGCTCGCGCTCCGCCGGCTCGCGCCTGACTCACTTGAGCGTATCCTCGTAAAGTCCCCGCTGTTAAAGCACCCGTTTCTCTCTCAAGGCGTATAATCTGAGATCTGGAGATCGGCTCCAGAGTCAAAAGGAACTTCACTCATGACCAGCAAGCTGACCCGTCGCCAAATGCTTGGCGCTTCCGTTCTTGGTCTGCCAGCCATTCCGGTGGTGGTCGAAACCGCATTTGCTCAATCCTTACCTGTACTCGGCCCCACTGAACCGGCGGCTAAGGCACTGGGCTATATCGAAGACGCCACCAAGGTCGACGCCAAGGCGAACCCTAACTACAAAGCCGGCCAGCACTGTGGCAACTGCCTACAGTGGGCTGAGAAAGATCGCAAGGCGCCGCTCGGCAAATGCAATCTCTTCCCTGGCAAGCTCGTCAAAAACCCGGGCTGGTGCAAAGTCTGGGTCAAGGCTCCCGGAACTTGATGTCTCGCAGCACCCAGGCAGTCGCGTTACGCGCGCTGCCTGGCGCGCTGCTGCTTGTGGGCTGGCTTGCCCTCTCTGCCTGCGCGCCTGCCACGCCTCCTCCCGCGCCATTTAACTCGACTGAGGTCGAGGGGCTTGATTACGGCCTCGGCGTCAATATCCCTGATACTTCCGGGGTACCACGGCAAATCAAAGAATTCCGCGGCCAAGTCGCTCTGGTGTTCTTTGGATTCGCGAGTTGCCCCGACGTCTGCCCCACCACTTTATTTCGCCTACGCGAAGTCCGCGACGCGCTGGGAGACCAGGCTGGCGGCCTGCAAGTCATCCTCGTCACAGTTGACCCTGAGCGTGATACGCCCGAGCGCTTACAAGCCTATGTTGAAAACTTTGACCCGTCCTTTTTAGGACTCAGACCTGAACCGGAAAACCTAGAGCGTATTGTCGAAGAATTCAGAGCCATCGCAATCAAGGTACCGGACGCGACCGGCGAGAGTTACACCATCGACCACTCAGCGACGCTCTACATTTACGATCGTCAGAGCCGATTGCGGCTGATTGCACAGCCCTCGCTAGAAATCGCCAGTCTTGCGTCTGATATCCAACGCTTGATTCTTGAAGACGGCTGACCATCCCCTCCAGCCTACACTCAGAAATGCCATGTACGATTTGATTTTGATCGATGGATCTTCATACCTCTACCGGGCGTTTCACGCCCTACCTCCCTTTACCAACTCACGCGGTGAGCCGACCGGCGCGGTGCTCGGTGTCACCAATATGTTGCTCAAATTCCTACGAGAGTACCCTGCCCCCAAAACGATCGTAGTGTTTGACGCACCGGGTAAAACCTTTCGCGATGAACTCTTCGCCGAATACAAAGCCCACCGACCGCCCATGCCCGATGATTTGCGCAGCCAAATCACGCCGCTGCTTGAGATCGTTCGCGCACTTGGCTTACCTCTGATTCGCCGCGAAGGGGTCGAAGCCGACGACGTGATCGGCTCACTCGCCACTCAGGCTGCCCAGCGTGGCGATACCGTTCTGATCTCGACGGGTGACAAAGATATGTGTCAGCTAGTTGGTGACAAAATTCGCTTGATCAATACGATGTCCGGCAGCCAGTATGATCGCGACGCGGTCAAGGCTAAGTTTGATGTCTGGCCCGAGCAAATCATCGATTATCTCGCCTTGGTCGGAGACAGCGCTGACAACATCCCAGGTATCGACAAGGTTGGTCCGAAGACGGCGGCCAAGTGGCTGAACGCTTACGGCGATATCGACTCACTCATCGCGCACGCTGACGAAGTCACAGGGAAAGTCGGTGAGAATCTACGCGCGGGATTAACGACACTCGGTCTATCACGCCAGCTTGCAACCATTCGCTGCGATCTCGATCTGACCGATGTCGCGGATCAGCTCACCAATAAACCCGCCGACACCGATACACTCAAAGAATGGTATAGCCGATTGGAGTTCAAAGCCCTGCTCCGCGGCCTCGATGACACCGCACCGAATTCGAGCGAAGTGGTTGAGACACCGCTTGTAAACGCAGCGCTGCGTGACGCCGCTCGTCAATACACGCTTATTCTTGACGCAGACACTTTCGATGACTGGGTGGCTCGTTTAGAACAAGCAAGTTGCTTTGCAGTCGATACCGAAACCACGAGTCTCGATTACATGCAGGCGCAAATTGTCGGTGTGTCCTTTTGCATTGAGCCCGGTGTCGCCGCGTATTTACCGCTTGGACACACCTATGTGGGGGCGCCGCAGCAACTCGATCGCGAACAGGTCCTTCACCAATTAAAGCCACTGCTCGAGAGCGATAACGTCAGCAAAGTCGGACATCATCTAAAATATGATGCGCACGTCTTTGCTAATCATGGGATTACGCTGCGCGGGATGCGCTTCGACACGATGCTTGAGTCTTATGTGCTCAATAGTGTCGCCACTCGGCACGACATGGACTCCGTCTCGAAGCGCTATCTTGATATTCAACCGATCTCGTACACCGATGTGGCTGGAAAAGGCGCAAAGCAACTCAACTTTTCACAAGTAGAGCTCGATCGCGCAGGCGAATACGCCGCAGAGGATGCCGACCTGACTCTTCGTTTGCATCGCTGTCTGTGGCCAGCGATTACGCAGCAACCCTCTCTGCAACAGCTTTATCAAAACTTTGAACAACCCCTCATCCC
>CAZSRB010000049.1:0-2404 GCA_964609065.1 uncultured Acidibacter sp.
TCCCCAAACGCCAACAACTCCCGAGCACTAATTTCTCTACCACCATGCAGCGCTGGATTCGCCGCATCGAAGATGCTGAGAAGGAAATCCTTAGTTGTGTTAGCACGAATAGATTCAGCGCGTGCTCGTTCCGCGTTCAGTGTTGCGACAATGGCGAGTGCGCTTATTACGGTTACCGAACATGTAGCAATCGCTGTTGGCCATGGGTTTCTCTGGATAAATTTCGATATCGATCGCCAAGGCGAAGAGCGAACCGCGAGGACAGGCTTGATAGCCAGCCATCTCTGTAAGTCCACGGCGAACGCCTCTACAGATGCGTACCGTTTAGCCGGATCTGATTTCATGGCTTTTTCAATGATCGCGCCCAAATCTGAAGCCATGAATTTCCGAAGTTTTTTACGTGTTATTTTTCTCGCTGCGAGCGCCGTCTCTGTCACGGATGTGTGAGCTGGTAACTTTCGTCTTCCCGCGAGAACTTCTTCACGGAGTTTTACTTTGTCAGTAATAGAGGCATCGTAGGGAGTCTCGCCGAGCAGTAACTCAAATAGCGTCACACCCAATGAATAGATGTCAGCCGCCACAGTCAATCGCTCTTTTCTAATCTGCTCAGGGCTTGCGTATCTCAGTGTGAGCGCGTGAACTTGGGAGGCGCTGTCGAACGGTAAACTCGCCTGGGCGGCCGTAGTTTGAGACTGTAACTGCGCGATACCGAAATCCAGTAAGCGAGCCTCTCCCCGTGAGTTAACTAGAATATTGGCCGGCTTTAGATCGCGATGAATGATGAGTCGCGAATGCGCGAATTGAACGGCTTTGAGCACCTGAAGAAATAGCTCAACCCGTGCCTGGACTGTGAGCGTTTGGCTATCACAGAACACATCAATCGATTCGCCCTCAATGTACTCCATCGCGATGAAGGGCTGACCACTAGCGTCCAACCCTGCGTCATAAAGTCGCGCAATATTGGGATGCTCTAGTGCGCACAAGATATCTCGCTCACTCACCAACTGGGTGGTGAGCCCCTCGACCCAAGGCAATCGAGGTAACTTTAGGGCGACCTTGCGCTTTAGAGCTCCGTCGGATCGCTCCGCAATCCAGACTGAGCCCATACCACCGCGCCCTAAAGGGCGTAAAAGGCGATAGCCACCGACTTCACTACCCTCACTGAGCTCTGCCAGAGGCGCCATCTGCATGTCGACAGCTGGGCCCTGCTCCAGAAACTCTGTCGGCATACCTTTTTCGATTTCGAGAAGACGCGACAGTATTACCGCGAGGGTTGGACTGCGTGCGTTCAGTTGTACCAAGTAATCGGCGCGCTCCGGGTCACCCAAGAGCAGCACCTCATCCAACATCCGACTGAGATCTGCCCAGTTCGCCGTTATTTCTTGGTTTAAAGCCACGGGAACTCCTGCAGCGCATCCCCTACTGGTGTTGGCTTAAACGGATCATCACCGCCGAAGCGGTCACGTCAGTACGGACGCCAATAAAATTTTCGCCTTCTCCCAGTCCCGTCTCACAGTCCGCTCGGATAGCCCCATCGATTCGGCGATCTCAGATTCTGTTAAGCCACCGAAATAGCGCATCTCCACGACCTCCACGAGACGCGGCTCTAATATCGCCAAGTCATTTAGTGCTTGGTGGATGCCGAGGACCTCTTCTTCGGGAAGCGCGGCTTCCAGTGCGAAATCCGAGGAAAGCGTGGCGTCGGGAACACCGCCCCCACGGCGCTCCGCGGCGCGCGCCCTTGCTGCATCCACGATGATCGAACGCATCACCTGCGATCCATAGGCAAGAAAATGACCACGATCAACAGGGGTGAGGCGTGAGGTTGCGACTAATTTGAGATAGCACTCGTTCACGAGACCGGTCGTGTCGAGAAGAGTGAGTTGCGGCGACGATGCCATACGCATTCGTGCAATGCGGTGTAACTGCGGATAAAGCTCGGCAAACAGCGCATCGAAAGCACCCTGATCGCCCGCTCTTGCCTGCGACAGTAACTCAGTAATATCCCCCATGACTGGACATATAAATCAAAATTGCGTCAGCCAACAATCCAAGCCGCCCGTTATTAGTTCCATATGGCAGACTTCTTCGGATCGATTTCTCTTGGAGTAAAGCTATGGCTCGCTACCTTCTCGCTCTCGACCAAGGCACCACAAGCTCTCGCTCAATCATCTTTTCTGACGAAGGAAAAGTAGTTGCAATAGCGCAGAAAGAGTTTTCTCAATATTTCCCTAAACCAGGCTGGGTCGAACACGATGCTGAAGAAATATGGGCTAGCCAGCACGAAACAATTAAAGAAGCACTAAGCTCCGCCAAGCTTACAGCGAAAGATATTCAAGCGATTGGCATTGCGAATCAAAGAGAAACCACGATTCTTTGGGATCGCAAAACTGGAAAACCGGTT
>CAZSRB010000049.1:2504-13854 GCA_964609065.1 uncultured Acidibacter sp.
TGCGAATCAAAGAGAAACCACGATTCTTTGGGATCGCAAAACTGGAAAACCGGTTGCACCCGCTATTGTTTGGCAAGATCGACGCACTAGCGATCTTTGCGCGAGTCTAAAAGCAAGCGACGTTGAGTCGGCTTTTTCTGCTTCGACAGGCTTACTACTAGATCCTTACTTCTCGGGTACAAAATTAGCGTGGCTACTTTCCACCATCGAGAATGGTAAAGAACGCGCTGCACGTGGAGAGCTTTGCTTCGGTACTGTCGATTCGTGGCTGATATGGAAGCTAACCGAAGGGGAGCACCACGTCACAGATAGGACGAATGCGAGTCGAACACTCATGATGAATCTTGAGTGTAGCGATTGGGATCACAACTTATTATCGATTCTTGATATCCATCCTTCATGTCTTCCAAAGATTATTAACTCATCAGGAAGCCCGGAGTTTTTAGCAAGACTGGGCGATGAACGCATACCCATCTACGGGATTGCAGGTGATCAGCAAGCTGCTTTATTTGGCCAATGTTGTCATCGCCCTGGAATGGCAAAAAATACTTATGGAACTGGGTGTTTTTTGTTGATACATACAGGTGAATCCATTCGCCCTTCAAACCATCGCCTACTTACCACAAGCGCGTGTAGCGTCGGCCCAGCTCAGTTTGCGCTTGAGGGTAGCGTCTTCATGGGTGGCGCTATCATTCAGTGGTTACGCGATGGTCTAAAGTTAATTAATTCTTCGAAAGAGGTGGAAGAACTCGCTCGTAGCGTACCGGATAACGGTGGCGTCTATCTGGTCCCAGCATTCACAGGGTTAGGTAGTCCGCACTGGGATCCATTAGCGACAGGCACCTTAATTGGTCTGACGCGTGGCAGCCATCAGGGACACCTCGCTCGAGCCGCCCTCGAGAGCATCGCCTTCCAAAGCGCGGAGCTGATGGCTTGCATGGCAGCAGACGCTGGACAGTCTCCTTCAGAATTACGAGTAGATGGTGGGGCCGCGCGCAATGACCTGCTGATGCAATGTCAGTCAGATCTGATCGGTGTGCCGATCGTACGCCCCAAAATGACCGAAACGACGGCTCTCGGTGTAGCTTATCTTGCTGGACTTGGATCGGGAATATGGGAGTCTGCTGATCAACTATCAGCCTTATGGGAAATTGACAAAGTATTTGAGCCTACGATCTCAAGGGATGAAGCGGCAGAGCGAATGTCTACTTGGTCGAAGGCTGTCGAACGATCAAAAAACTGGCACTCGCAGAGCCGGAGCACTTAAGGTTTCTTAACACGACCTAATGCGGAAACTTGAGCAACCCTCGTCCTTAAAGTTCGCTCAAGTAGATCGAGCGCAGTGCCCTCGGGCCAGCCTTTATCGAGGAGATGCTGCAGCACGCTCTCAGGTTTCTCGCCCCGTTCAATCTGGTCAATAATCCAGCGACGCAATGCCGGAGTAACTTTGGCGTGACGCCTCATACCCACCTAGCCTTTAGAGTCCTGGTCTGCACTGGCATCGTGCCGACGGCCAAACGTTGTCACCACTAAAGTCACAATCGTTAACGGGACAACAAACGAGAGCATGATATTTGAGTAAGCGTCCAACTGATCATGGCCAGCAGCATCGAGAATCAAATACGTCACATAGGCGACATAGTAGCCTAAGAACACAGCGCCTTCCCATCGCGCAATTTCGCGGCCCGTAAAAAATACAGGCAAGCACGCGAGCGCTGTCGCGAGCATGACCCACATATCAAAAGCCAACACAGAAGGCGTGATCAGCAAAAATCCCTCGGTGGTCGGCGCCCAAGCCGCCACAACACCGGATAGGCCCACACACCCAAATATATTAAAGACGTTGCTTCCAACTACGTTACCCACGGCGATGTCACGCTCGCCACGTAAAGCTGCCGTGATCGATGCCGCGACCTCCGGTAAAGAAGTACCCGCAGCGACGATAGTCAATCCAACAATCACATCGCTGACCCCTAAGATGCGCGCGACCTCAACCGATGCACTGACAATCCAATCCGAACCGAGAACTAATAAGCCCAAGCCGACGACGACCAAGCCGACCTGAACAAACCAATAGGAATCCCACTGACCTTCGACTACCGGACTAATTTCTGCTGAGTACTCGGCCTGAGTCGCAGCTGATTGTGCACGTGACTGACGAATCAAAAATATCGTATAAGCAAACATCAAAAATAAAAGCAATGCGGCCTCGTGCATCACGACAAAGCCATCCAGACTAAAAACAACTAGCAATAGAGTTGCCCCCAACATAATCGGCACTTCTTGGCGAATAACCTGGGCGTTGACAATCATCGGAGTAATGACAGCGCTGACACCAAGAATGAGCAGGACGTTGAGGATGTTGCTGCCGATCACATTACCCACGGCAATATCGGTTCGCCCGGAAAGTACGGCTCCAACCGAAACAGTCGCTTCCGGCGCACTTGTCCCGAAGGCCACCACAGTAAGTCCAATGACTAACGGCGATATACCGAAAGATAGCGCCAAACGCGAGGCGCCACGGACCAGTGACTCGGCACCCAGAATCAACGTGATGACACCGCCGCAAAAGAGCAATGCCGTTTCCATACGATAGAACTCCGTGACTGATGAATCTTACGCGATGACGGATGATATCGCGTCGAGATCCACAGGATACTGGAGCAGCCGTTAAAGGTTCAATGAATGACGACGATGTACCAGTGCATAAAGCACAGGTAGTACTAATAAAGTAAGCAAGGTAGAGGAAAAAATCCCGCCGATGACGACCGTCGCAAGCGGTCTCTGAACCTCAGCACCCGCACCGACTGAAATCGCCATCGGGACGAAACCGAGGCTCGCGACTAAGGCCGTCATCATGACAGGCCTAAGACGTGTTGAGGCTCCTTCGTAGATGGCCTGCATCAGCTCCCTACCCTCTGCGCGCAACTGCCTTACGAAGCTGAGCAAGACGATTCCATTGAGCACGGCAATACCCGACAACGCGATAAATCCGACGGCCGCTGAGATCGATAGCGGAAGATCGCGAGCAAATAGGGCCAATATGCCTCCCGTCAACGCAAGGGGGACGCCCGAGAAAATCACCAATGCATCTCTAGCCGAACCGAACACCATGTAAAGCAGCAGCAAAATCAAACCGAGCGTGAGCGGCACCACCAGAGACAAACGCTGACTAGCCGAAATCAGTTGCTCGAAGGTTCCACCGTACTCCACCCAATACCCCGACGGCAGGTTAACGCGGGTGTTGATCTGCTGACGCAGCTCGGCCACAAACGAACCTAGATCACGATTCTGTACATTTGCGGTTACGACAATACGGCGCTTACCGCTTTCACGATTAATTTGATTCGGGCCCTCAATCACCTCGAGCGTCGCAAGGCGAGACAGCGGTACAAAGTTAGAACTGTGATCGGAGGTATGCACACGGACCGGAAGTCTTCCCAAAGATTCGATGCTATTGCGCTGAGTGTTGTCTAGACGAATGACTATCGGGAAACGCCTATCCCCATCAATGAACGTTCCGGCGTACTGCCCGGCGGTCGCCGTCGCAATCACATCCTGCAGATCCGCTACCGACACCCCATATCGTCGCAGCGCCGCGCGATCAGGCTCAATCGATAACAATGGCAACCCTGTCACCTGTTCGACTTGAACATCAGCAGCGCCCTGCAAACTCGTCACAACACTGGCGATTTCCTCCGCCACCATATTGGCGGTCGATAAGTCATCTCCAAATACCTTGACTGCAAGATCTGATCGCACGCCCGTCATCAACTCATTGAAGCGCATCTGGATGGGCTGCGTGAGCTCATAATTATTACCTGGAACCCCAGCGATGACGGACTGTATTTGCTCAATAATTTCGGATTGCGGCGCACTAGGATTTGGCCAATCACTGCGCGGTTTCAAAATAATGAACGTGTCTGCAACCGAAGGTGGCATAGGATCATTGGCCAAATCCGCCGTGCCAATTTTACTGAAGATTCGATCGACAAACGGAAGCGTTTGGATGCTCTTCTCTAATTGCGCCTGCATAGCCACCGATTGCGACAAAGAAGTACCCGGGATTCTCAAAGCGTGCAGCGCATAATCACCCTCATCCAGACTCGGTACAAATTCAGTTCCCATACGACTGGCAAGTGCGCCTGCAAGAATCACGAGCACGACCGCTGCCGACAAAACCATACGCGGCCAGCGTAAACATCGAGTCAGCAATGGCAAATAAGCGCTGCGAACTCGCTGCACAATAACGCTGTCTTGTTCTTTTACCTTGCCGCTTAACGAAAGCGCCACAAGCGCAGGGATCAAAGTCAAAGATAAAAGCATGGCAGACGTCAACGCAAAGACGACTGTAAAAGCCATCGGATGGAACATTTTTCCTTCAACGCCCTCGAGCGCGAAAATTGGCAGATATACCGCCGTAATAATGCCCACACCGAAAAGACTGGGCTTGATGACTTCCGCAGTGGCTGACGCAGCAATATCGTGACGCTCCTCACGGGTAAGCACTCGTCCCACAGCATGCTGAGCCAGCCCAAAACGACGGAGACAGTTTTCAATAATAATGACTGCACCATCAACGATCAGACCAAAGTCAAGCGCCCCTAAGCTCATCAAATTGCCGGATACGCCGGCTCGTAACATACCCGCGGCAGTCATCAGCATAGATAAGGGAATCACGAGCGCAGTGATCAATGCTGCTCGAATATTACCTAGCAATAAAAAGAGCACAGCGATTACGAGTAACGCACCCTCTGTCAATGAAATTGCAACGGTACGGATAGTGCGATCGACGAGCGAGGTGCGATCATAAACGGTTCGCAAAATCACGCCCGATGGCAAACTGCGGCGAACTTCTTGAACACGCGCATCAACAGCTTGTGCTACCAAACGGCTATTCTCACCCGTCAGCATCATGACGGTGCCAAGCACAATTTCTTCACCATTCTCGGTCGCAGCGCCTGTGCGCAACGCATGACCCTCTGCGACGGATGCCACATCGCCGATTCGTAACACCGTTCCCGGCAAAGGAATGTCTCGAAGCGCCTCAATCCGATCGACTTGACCCGGAACTCGGATCAAATATATCTCGCCATTACGTTCGAGATATCCTGCACCACGATTTTCAGTATTTGTTTCGATAGCAGTCGCTAAATCGACAAATGTCAGACCCGCAGCGATCAACTTAGGCAAATTTGGTCGAATTTCGATTTCTTTTTCATAGCCGCCGATGGTGTTTATTTCGACGACACCCGGTACGTTGCGCAGTTGTGGCTTAATGATCCAATCGTGAATGGTACGAAGGTCCGTTGGCGTGTACGGTCTCCCGTTATCGCCCACGCTGCCGGGCTCCGCCTCTACTGTATAACTGTAAATCTCGCCTAGGCCGGTCGCGATGGGCCCCATTAACGGCTCAATACCCCTTGGCAACTGACCCGAAGCGGCCTGAAGACGCTCTGCAATCTGTTGACGTGCCCAATAAATATCGGTCCCATCCTCAAACCCGAGGGTCAGTTGGGACAAACCATAGCGCGATAGGGAACGGGTGTAGTCAATATTTGGGATTCCGGCGAGCGCCGTCTCAATGGGGAAGGTGATACGCTGCTCGACCTCTAAAGGGGTATAGCCCGCAGCCTCAGTATTAATCTGTACTTGGACGTTGGTGATGTCTGGAACGGCATCAATCGGCAAGCGAAGCAGACTGGCGACGCCAATTGCTGCGAGCGCAACAATCAACAGCAAGACTGTCCAACGCTGTCTAATAGAAAATCGAATGAGAGACTCAAGCATGGTGCACCTCAGTGATCGTGTACCGCACCGGATTTCTCAATATCCGCTTTGATCAGATAGCTTTGTTCGATCACGATCTCCTCGCCCCCTGTCAGCCCAGAGACGATCTCGGCGTACCGCGAATCCATCCGCCCTAGGGTGACAGGTTGCACCTCAAAAATATCGCCTTGACGAACAAAGACGACGTCCCAGTCACGGAACGTCTGTAACGCTGCGCGAGGGACACGAACTTGTGCTGGCGAATCATTTAATATGATCTCTGCAGAGACAGCAGAACCGGCCACCCATTCAGTTGGCATTGAGGAAAGCGCCACATAGACCGAAGCGCCCTGCGTCGCGCGATCGACAACAGGCTGGATTCGGACAATTTTTCCGTCTACAGCGTCGCCGCCAGCGGCCGGCACGACCGATACGACCTGCCCCGCTTGAACCTGACGTACCTCTTCACCAAACAGTAGGAGCTCAACCTGTAACTTAGAGGGATCTACAATTTTATAGATAGGATCGCTTTCAACCGGCGCGCCGACTTCAACGTATCGCTGAACGATGACGCCGTTGAGGGGTGATGTGATCGGATACGAAGCCAAACTCAGATTACTATCGACCGTGGCGATCACCTCACCCCGACGGACGCGATCGCCAGTTTGTTTGTTAATCGTTTGGATCACGCCCGGGAATCGCGCAGTCACCATAGCCTCAGCCCCCACGGCAGGCTGTACTGACCCCATGACCGATAAGGTTTCAGCAATCGGCCCCGAGTCAATCAAGGCACTGACGATACCCGCTCCCCGCGCGGCATCCGCCGCAATTTCCGTTCTCCCTTCGTAGCTCTCAAATTGAGCAGAAATCGTTTTCCCACCCACGGTAGCACTCAGGATTACATCGAAACTGTGAGGCTCGTTCACAGCAGTCGTCGCCAACCAACTCGATCCATCGGATACAAACGAAAACTGCTCACGAGCGCCTAACAAACGCTCCGTCACTAACGACACCTGTACATTATTTTGAGTAACAGGCCCTTCTATACTGGTCAACCACAGTCTAAATCGCGGCGTAGCGCTTTCTTCAATTTTGACCTCGAAAGTCAGTCCCTGCGCCTCGATCAAGCGTCCTCCATTCGGACCTTTCGGCATATCCTCTTCGTGATCATGGCCATGCGCATGACCATGGTCGTGGTCATGATCGGCGTGCTCGTCGTGGCTAGAACAGGCAGTCATCACCACGGCCATCATCAGCGATCCGAATAAGCGAATAATTCGATTACCGCGAGTCTTTTTAATCATTGACGCTCTCCCACTGAACCGCCATTGGTCGACCAAGATTCGGCAGTTAGTCTTTGCATCTCAATCATATTTTTGAGTATCGCAATACGCGTAGAAAGTTGATCCCGCTCAGCCATTAACCATTCGCGTTGCATATATGAAAATTCAGAATATGTTAGTGCGCCCTCTTGAAGCGCTAATTGACCTTGCTCAGAAGCTTTTTGTAGTTTTGGCACTATCTCGTCCTCGAGCAGCGCTAATCTCTGATGATCACGTCTAACTTCAGCATAGATCTGAATGAGCAAAGACTCGAGTCGTAAGATGAGTGCATCACGCTCTAGGAGTCGCTCACGCTCACGTGCGCGCTCGGCGACCGATTCGATATCAGCGCGCACCCGTTGACCCAGCGGTACGCTGACGCCCGCAATAAGGGCGGTAGAGGAATCCGCCTCCAATCGCCGGACGCCTACCTGCCACTGGATATCACGGCTACGCTGCGACTCAATGAGCCGAAGCTGAGCGTCATGAATCCGGCTTGCCGACGCAAAATAAGCAATATCAGGCGTCAATTTTATCTTTTCCAAAACCTCGGGCAGTGAATCTAGAGGCTGGGGATTTGTCGGTAGCGCGGGTAAGTCAGGGATCGAAGCGGGTGTAGCCGTCTCACCCCATAGCACGGCCAAATGCTGCCAGCGCGTCTGCAAGATATCTTTGGCTTGGGTCGATTCAAGATTAAGCCGAGCAAGCTCCGCTTCAGCGGACAGCACAACAGCCTCGGTTACGCCGCCCGCGAGAAAGCGCTGCCGCAACGCATTCGCGAGGTCCTGTTGACGTTGTGATGCGCGTTGCAGCTGAGGCTGAAGCACCGCTATCTCTAAGACATCGAGATAGCGGCGATTGACCTCCGCTAATAAATCGAGCTCAGAAGCCGCTCGTTCCACACCCAACATATCAAGCCGTCGCGCGGCCACAGCACGTCGCGCCTCCCGTTTCATCCCACGCTCAAGCACCCCTGCTAGCGTCAAGGTGTATTCGGCTTGGCTGGTGCCTGAGTAAGGCGCATCGCCAGCCACATTCTCGAGCTCAAGCCCGACACCGAGCGCTGGGCGTAACTCAGCGGTTTGCACTTCGGTGCGCATCAATTCTTGACGCGCGTCAAAGATTTTTAATTGTGGATTTACCTTGGCGACACGCTGAATCGCCTCTTCAAGTGTGAACTCAGAGGACTCTGCACGAACCGTTAAGAGCAGGCTCGCGCAAGCAGCCAACCACAAAAATGAACGAGAGCGTTGCACAGTAGCCACCCGCCCGTTTAGGGGCAAACGGATGGGAGTTTTTGAATCGATGCCTGCGTGGCCTCAAAGCTCGAAATCAAGGAGTCCGGCGGCGTATCGCCTTCACCCGGTACGTATACGCCAAAGGCAATGTCCCCCGCCTGGTCATAAAACAAAACACCACGTAGTGTTTCGTCCTTACCTGGCAGACTCACAGCGTAAATGGCGCTGACTAAATCAGGTCGCAGATGGCCGCTCATACCGTCGGCGTGACCATGAAGATTGAAGAAATTACTGCGCTTGGATGGCTCGCCGGCTTGAATGGGACCATGGGTTTCAAAAACATGTCCCCCTTTCATGACCACGAATACCGCAGTCTCCCAAGATTCCAGCATCTTCCAAACCGCTTGAAAATGGCTCCCTGCAATACCGTGAGCACGGGCCGTGTCGAGGCCGCTCATCACTACAGCTTCGGGTAACCCCAAGCTCGCAGCAGCCCGATGGGGAGGGGGCGGACTGTCCTTGGAAAATGCCGCACGGATCTGAGTCGTTTGCTCAGCATTAGCGCAAATCGCTGTAGGCTGAGCAAAGGCCTCTGAGATCATCGATACGACAATAAATGCCGCAGGAAGCATTGACACAGTCAAAGACTTTTTAAAGCTCATGATTTGTCCCTCTCGTTATCCACCGACCGACACATCTAACCGACACATCTATCTATATGAGACGTTGGCATTAACAATGCTCGCCCCCACCGAAATACGGCAAGATTCAACGCGGCGGTGGATCATCCTGCGGTAGCAGCGGATCTAAACGTAGGGCACGGGTATGCCATCGTTGGGACAAAAATAGTTGCGCGGTCAATGCGACTGGCTGGGTGGTCGGCGCAACGCACGCCGTTCCTAAGGCTGCACACACCTGACAAACTCCATCGGCGCATTCAGAGCTCGCCAGATGCTCAGCATCCATCGACGTCACGAGTAATTCCGAGTCCCCCGGCGCGGATATCTCGAGCGACGTAGAGTGCTGATGATGCTCAAACTCGTGCCCAGCCTTCACCCAGCTGGATGCCAGTAGGCCAAGAACCACAACAATAAGCACCCCTCTAAGCATCCTCATCACCTTACCGAACTCCGCTTAGCGGGACAAGGCTCTCTACCGGCCGCCAAAAACATCTCTAGGTGCATGAGAGCTCACGGTCTTTGCTCTACAAAGCGTTAAGATCCAGTATCTAAACAGGGTCAGAACCAGCGCACCCGTATCATGCTCGATATCGATATCACCCGAAGATCTTTTTTTAAGACGCTAGCCGCCACTGCAATCGGCCCTACACCTGTATGGGCGACGCGCGACAAGCTCGCTCCGACAGAGCGCGCTCAACTCGATCCGCACCGATTGTTATTGCCGTTGCGATATGGGGCGAGCGACGCGACGACTTATTGGTGGATGACCGGTCGCCGCTACGCCGCGATCGATCAGGAACTCATACCCTTATTTAATCTTTGGGTCGGGTATGGATATCGGCGGTCCAAGCTCGACCAGCGCGCCGATCAAGTAGAGATTCGCTCACGGGTTTTGTATACGGAACTTGAGACAGACGAGCTACTGAACCGCTGGCAAAACCCAATATCGGGAAAATTAGTCAATTTTTCATTCATGGACCCTAAGACCGGGATATACCGTTACGATTTTTTAAAAGGTTTAGAACGACCCCGCCAAGAAGCGATACAGCAAAAACGGCAGGATGAAATTACCGCTGTTCGTTTCGTCGGTGAGAAAATATTCTTAGACGAGTCTGCAAATGTTGAAATTTTCGCATCTAATAATGAGCGAACTGCTTCGAGAAAAGTACACGACCGCTATACATGGAGCGGGTTAAGTGCGATTTCCAACGACCCACCCCGACAGTTCTTTCCCGGCGAAGTCAGCTTTATGGATGTCACGGACTGGTCACCCAAACTCGAAATGGGATCTATCCCCGGACGTGCCATCGCTCACTGCACAGGCGTTAAATGTCAATCTTTAGACATGTTCCCCGCCACTTGGCACCAGTTACACCATCGATATCGACTGACCCCATTAGCATTTTCTGAGGGCAGTGAACCATAGTCGGAGTGTGTCGCAATGAAATCACATAGACAAAGCTCGTTAATGTATTTTTGCTTCGTTTTAATCTCTCTATTTTTCATGCAGTCTTTGGCGATCGCCAACCAGCCGTCGACTACATTGCCATTACGTGTCATTTCAGTCAGTGGTAGCGCAGAAAAACAGATCTCTCCTAATCTTGCTTACCTGAGCTTCACCGTCGAACACCGTGATCGCACACTGGATACCGCTCGTCGTCAGGTCAACACAGCAACTAATGCCGCGCTCGCGACATTACGTACGCTGCGTATTGCTGAGGCGGATATCAATGCTGGCAGCATTCTCGTGCTACCGACTTATACCTACGATCGATCAGGCACACGTCAATTTGAGGGGTACACGGTCACTCGCCCGATTCGAATCACGCTCCGAGATCTCTCTTTGCTAGGTACCCTGATAGAACGCAGCATGAACGCGGGCGTCAATCAAATCGCTGAACCAATCTTTGATCACTCAGATCGACAATCACTGGAACGGTCGGTCCTCAGCGCAGCAACACAGGCAGCGCGAAAAAATGCTGTAGCCGCTGCGGCCGGCATTGATATGCAGCCGGGCGATGCCATCCGATTGAGTGTCGCAAATCCTCCCGTCATGCCGCGCGCGTCGGCACTACGAATCGCGAGTATGGATGCAGCGGCTAATGAACCCATCTACCAACCCGGTAGTCTTGTACTGCGGGTCGATGTTGAAGCGGAATTTGAATTGATTCCGCGCATACGCTGAACGTACCCCTCACCCCCAACTCATCAATCAACCTGACTCATCTCATGGACTTTCAACTAACCCTGCTAGTGATCGCCGCGCTGCTGGTGATAATCGGCGTTGCGGGATTAATCTTACCGATGTTACCCGGTACGCCCATTGTCTATGCGGGTCTCA
>CAZSRB010000050.1:0-13294 GCA_964609065.1 uncultured Acidibacter sp.
ACATATCGGGAAAATGAAACCGCATCAGGCTCATCGGCCATTGCACGCGCGTGGCTAGCGCATGCATCCCCAATCGAACGGGTTCGATTCGCTCTAACGTGGTGTCATAGCCATGGCTCAGCGTCCGACACTTGAGGGTGAGCTGGTAGCGACGATTGGGTAAGCGCTCAACGAAGCCTGTGGACTCAAGCGTCGCCAAGCAACGATTCACGGTGGTACGAGCCAGTCTCAGTTTCTGGCTCAAGGCAGCGGTCGTCAGCGGGCCCTCGCTATTGAGCACCTGAATAAGCTCCAGGCCACGCAATAAGACGCGCACCGGGGTGGGGTGCCCCGGTGGCATACGATGCGAAGTCTCCCCCTCATCCCCCAAGCCTTGGGGCTCGCTCAAAGCCCCGCTACCCGGCTCGTCATCCATTCGTCAAAAACTCCTCAGGTCGCTGAGCGTTCTTCCTCGCTGCTGACAGTCTCTTCACTCTCAACAGGGGCCGCTGCGGCGCCCACATCCTCATAACCCGCTGCCGCCTCGGAGATCTCCGCGCGACGACGACGTTGTTGATGCGCCGCAAAACCGGTGCCCGCAGGAATCAGTCTGCCCACAATGACGTTTTCCTTCAAACCGCGCAAATCGTCTTTCAGGCCGCGGACCGCCGCTTCCGTCAGCACGCGCGTGGTTTCCTGGAACGAAGCCGCCGAAATGAAGGACTCGGTCGCCAGCGACGCTTTGGTGATACCCAACAAAACGTGCGCAAGGCTGGCGGGCGTCTTGCTTTCTTCGGCCATCCGATCATTGATGTCGTAGGCCCGTGAACGATCCAGCTGCTCACCTTTGAGCAAGGGCGCCTCGCCCGGATCCGCCACTTCCACCTTACGCAACATCTGGCGAATGATCACCTCGATGTGCTTATCGTTGATCTTCACGCCCTGTAAACGGTACACGTCCTGAATCTCACGGACGAGGAAGTTAGCGAGCGCCTCCACACCCTGCAGACGCAGGATGTCATGCGGATTCGGTTCACCGTCAGCGATCACTTCGCCGCGGGTGACCTGCTCACCTTCAAATACGTTGAGTTGACGCCACTTCGGAATCAGCTCCTCGTACTTGTCACCCGTCTCATCGGTGATCACCAAGCGACGCTTGCCCTTGGTTTCTTTGCCGAAGCTCACGGTACCGCTCTTCTCCGCCAAGATCGCCTGATCTTTGGGCTTACGCGCTTCGAAGAGATCGGCCACACGCGGCAGACCGCCGGTGATATCGCGAGTCTTCGAGGATTCCTGCGGGATACGCGCAATGACGTCACCCACCGACACCTCAGCACCGTCTTCCAGACTGATTAACGCACCCGCCGGGAGCGTGTAGGCCGCCGGAATCTCAGTGTTCGCAAACGGCACATCTTTGCCTTTCGCGTTGACGAGCTTCACCATCGGGCGCAATTCTTTGCCGCCGCGTTGCTTGGTCCCATCTAGCACCACCACCGACGATAAGCCGGTGACCTCATCCACCTGACGCGTGACGGTCAGGCCATCAATGAAGTCTTGGAACTTGAGGAAACCCGCCACTTCCGTGACCACCGGGTGGGTATGCGGATCCCAAGTGGCAACCGCCTGACCCGCCGCAACCGAGTCCCCTTCGCGGTGACTGATTTGTGCGCCGTACGGAATTTTGTAGCGCTCGCGCTCGCGACCGAACTCATCGACCACGCCAATCTCACCGGATCGTGAGACGGCGACCAGGTAGCCCTTTTGGTGGGCCACGGTCTTCACGTTGTGAAAGCGCAGCGTACCTTTGTTGCGAACCTCAACGCTGGAGGTGGCCGCCGCTCTGGAGGCCGCACCACCGATATGGAAGGTACGCATGGTCAGCTGGGTACCCGGCTCACCGATCGACTGCGCGGCCATCACACCCACGGCCTCGCCGATGTTGATGATGCGTCCACGCGCCAAATCGCGGCCGTAGCAGGTCGCACACACACCGTAACGGGTTGCACAGGTGATGCTCGATCGGACTTTCACCGAATCGACGCCCTGCTGCTCCAGCACCCGCACGAGATGCTCATCGATCAGCGTACCGGCCTCGACGAGCACGGCACCCTTGCCACCCGGCTGTAGGACATCTTCGGCCACCACGCGACCGAGCACTCGCTCACCGAGACCTTCGACGACGTCACCCCCCTCAACGAGCGGCGTGACCGTCAAACCCTCGGTCGTCCCACAGTCAACTTCGGTGACCACCAAATCCTGGGCCACATCGACGAGACGACGAGTCAAGTAACCCGAGTTCGCGGTTTTTAAAGCGGTATCGGCCAAGCCTTTACGCGCACCGTGAGTCGAGATGAAGTACTGCAACACGTTGAGGCCTTCACGGAAATTCGCCGTGATGGGCGTCTCAATGATTGAGCCGTCTGGCTTAGCCATCAGGCCGCGCATACCGGCGAGCTGACGAATCTGGGCCGCGCTACCGCGAGCACCGGAGTCCGCCATCATGAAGATCGAGTTAAAGGACTTCTGGCGTTGCGCCACACCTTTGCTATCGACCGCTTCTTCCGTGCCGAGCTTTTCCATCATCGCCTTGGCGATCTGGTCATTGGCGCGCGACCAAATATCGACGACCTTGTTGTAACGCTCGCCGTTTGTCACCAAGCCCGATGCGTACTGGTCCTGAATTTCTTTGACCTCGCGATCAGCCGCAGAGACAATCTTGGTCTTCTGCTCAGGAATCACGATGTCATCCACGCCAAATGAGACCGATGCACGGGTCGAGTAATGAAACCCGGTGTACATCAAGCGGTCAGCAAAAATGACCGTGTCTTTCAGGCCCAAGGTGCGATAACAGGCGTTGATGGTGGCCGAGATCGTCTTTTTGGTCATGTCCTGATTGATGAGATCAAAGGACAATCCGATCGGTAGCACATCCGATAAGAGCGCGCGACCGACTGTCGTTTTGACGAGACGACGTCGCTCAACCCATTCGCCATCTTGGGCGACGGTCTCGCGGATACGCGCGTGGATGCGCGCTTGCAAATCCACCTCGCGAGTTTCGTAAGCGCGATGTACTTCGCCCACGTCCGCAAACATCATGCCCTCGCCCTTCGCACCGACGCGCTCACGAGTCATGTAGTAGAGCCCGAGCACCACGTCCTGCGACGGCACGATAATCGGATCGCCGTTTGCCGGTGAGAGGATGTTGTTCGACGACATCATCAACGCACGGGCTTCGAGTTGCGCTTCCAAAGAAAGCGGTACGTGCACAGCCATCTGGTCACCGTCGAAGTCGGCGTTAAACGCCGTACAAACGAGCGGGTGCAACTGAATCGCTTTACCTTCAATGAGCACAGGCTCAAATGCCTGAATGCCGAGACGGTGCAAGGTCGGGGCGCGGTTGAGCAGCACGGGATGCTCGCGGATCACCTCCGAGAGAATGTCCCACACCTCTGGGCCTTCGCGCTCAACGAGACGCTTGGCCGCTTTAATGGTGGAGGCGTCACCACGTAGCTGGAGCTTTTGGAAAATGAACGGCTTGAAAAGCTCGAGCGCCATTTTCTTCGGCAGACCGCACTGATGCAGACGCAAGGTCGGACCGACCACGATCACCGAACGACCCGAGTAATCGACACGCTTACCGAGCAAGTTCTGCCGGAAGCGGCCTTGCTTGCCCTTGATCATGTCTGCAAGCGACTTCAAGGGACGCTTGTTGGTACCCGTGATCGCACGGCCGCGACGCCCGTTATCAAGCAAAGCGTCGACCGCTTCTTGCAGCATGCGCTTTTCGTTGCGCACGATGATGTCTGGCGCGTTCAACTCCAGCAGTCGGCGCAGCCGGTTGTTACGGTTGATCACGCGACGGTACAAATCATTGAGATCCGAGGTCGCAAATCGACCGCCGTCCAAGGGCACGAGCGGACGCAGATCCGGCGGCAACACCGGCAGAATCGTCATCACCATCCACTCAGGCTTATTGCCCGACTCGATAAACGACTCAATCAGCTTGAGGCGCTTGGAGAGGCGCTTGAGCTTGGTCTCTGAGCTCGTGTTACCCATTTCTTCACGGGCCTTGCCGACCTCAGCCTGCAAATCCAGTGAGTGCAACAATTCGTGGATCGCTTCGGCGCCCATACGCGCATCGAATTCGTCGCCATGCTCCTCGATCGCCTCGAGGTACATTTCATCGGTAAGTAACTGCCCGCGTTGCAGCGGCGTCATACCCGGATCGATGACCACAAAGGCTTCGAAATAAAGCACGCGCTCAATTTCACGCAAGGTCATATCGAGCATCAAACCAATGCGCGAGGGCAAAGATTTCAAAAACCAGATATGCGCGACTGGCGATGCGAGATCGATGTGGCCCATGCGATCGCGACGCACTTTGGACTGAGTCACTTCGACGCCGCATTTTTCGCAAATGACGCCGCGATGCTTCAGTCGCTTGTACTTACCGCAAAGGCACTCGTAGTCCTTGACCGGGCCAAAGATTTTGGCGCAGAACAAGCCGTCACGCTCAGGCTTGAACGTGCGGTAGTTGATGGTCTCCGGCTTTTTGACTTCGCCGTAGGACCAGGACTTGATCATGTCCGGCGAGGCCAGACCGATCTTGATCGAGTCAAAGTGCTCGACCGGTGCGTGTTGCTTAAAGATGTTCAAAAGATCTTTCATGACTGCACCCCAATCATTCCTGTTCCAGTTCGACGTTGATCGCGAGGGAGCGAATCTCCTTCACAAGCACGTTGAACGACTCGGGCATACCGGCATCCATCTGGTGATTGCCGTCGACGATGTTTTTGTACATCTTCGTACGACCGTTCACGTCGTCGGATTTGACCGTGAGCATTTCCTGCAGCGTGTAAGCGGCGCCGTAGGCCTCAAGCGCCCAGACTTCCATCTCACCGAAGCGCTGCCCGCCGAACTGCGCCTTACCGCCGAGCGGCTGCTGCGTGACCAACGAATACGGACCGGTCGAGCGCGCATGCATCTTATCGTCAACCAAGTGGTTGAGTTTGAGCATGTACATGTAACCGACCGTCACCGGCCGCTCAAAACGCTCACCCGTACGTCCGTCCGTGAGCAGGGCTTGCCCTGACAGTGGCAGATCCGCAAGTTCCAATAGGCGCTTGATCTCAGCCTCAGAGGCGCCATCAAACACCGGCGTTGCGATCGGCACGCCGCGCGACAGATTGCCTGCGAGCTCGACGAGTTCTTTATCACTCAGGCTATCGATCGCTTCTTTTTGACCGCCGCCCTCGTTATACACGCGACCAATGAAGCCACGTAAATCGGCGAGCGCCTGCTGTTGCTCCAGCATACGACCGATTTTGTGACCGAGGCCCTTTGCGGCCCAACCCAGATGGGTCTCAAGTACCTGACCCACGTTCATACGTGAGGGCACACCGAGCGGGTTGAGCACGATATCAACGGGCGTACCGTCTTCCAAATAAGGCATATCTTCGACCGGAACGATCGTCGAGATCACACCCTTGTTACCGTGACGGCCCGCCATCTTGTCGCCCGGTTGGATACGACGTTTGACGGCGAGATACACCTTCACCATTTTCAGCACGCCGGGCGACAAATCATCGCCCTGAGTGATCTTGCCGCGTTTGTTTTCAAACTTGGCTTCGAACAGCTCGCGCTGTGAGCGCACGCGCTCGGCAGCGGCTTCCAATTGCGAGTTGGCGTCTTCGTCATCAAGACGAATCTCAAACCATTGATCGGGCTTGAGTTCGCTCAAGTATTCGGCCGTGATCGCCGTCCCGGCCTTGAGCTTATTCGGCCCACCGGCAGCCACCTTACCCACCAACAAGCTGCGAACACGCTGGAAGATGTCATCCTCAAGAATGCGCTGCTGGTCGCCGAAATCTTTGCGGACCCGCTCGATTTCAGCTTTTTCGATCGAGAGTGCGCGCGCATCTTTTTCGACACCGTCGCGGGTAAACACACGCACGTCGATGACTGTGCCATCCATGCCCGGCGGTACGCGCAAGGACGTATCTTTGACGTCGCTCGCCTTCTCGCCAAAGATGGCGCGCAGAAGTTTCTCTTCCGGCGTCAGCTGGGTCTCACCTTTCGGGGTGACCTTGCCAACGAGAATATCACCCGAACGCACCTCTGCGCCGATGTAGGCAATACCCGACTCATCGAGCTTGTTCAAAGCCTGATCGCCCACATTCGGGATATCCGCCGTGATTTCTTCGGAGCCGAGCTTGGTGTCGCGCGCGACACAGGTGAGCTCTTCGATGTGAATCGTGGTCAGGCGATCTTCCTGCACGACCCGCTCTGAGATCAGGATGGAGTCCTCAAAGTTATAGCCGTTCCAAGGCATGAACGCGACCAACATGTTTTGGCCTAGCGCGAGTTCACCCAGGTCGGTCGAGGGACCATCGGCCAGCACGTCACCACGTGAAATCACGTCACCCGATGAGACGAGCGGACGCTGGTTGATACAGGTGTTCTGGTTGGAACGCGTGTATTTGGTGAGGTTGTAGATGTCGACACCGGGTTCAGACACGGTGGTCTCATCATCATTGACCCGCACCACGATACGCGAGGCGTCGACCGAGTCGACGATGCCGCCTCGTCGGGCGACTACGGTCACACCGGAGTCGATCGCGACAGGTCGCTCCATACCGGTACCGACCAAAGGCGCCTCAGATCGCAGTGTCGGCACGGCCTGACGCTGCATGTTGGATCCCATGAGCGCGCGGTTCGCATCGTCATGCTCCAAGAACGGAATGAGCGAAGCGGCCACCGACACGATCTGCTTGGGCGACACGTCCATGTAGCCGATACGCTCGCGCGGCATCAGCGTGAACTCGTTCTGATATCGGCAAGAGACGAGCTCTTCGACCAAGGTGCCTTGCCCATCGACGCTGGCGTTTGCCTGCGCAATGGCGAATTCGCCCTCTTCGATCGCCGACAAATAGTCGATTTTGTCAGTGACCCGGCCGTTCTCCACGCGACGATACGGCGTCTCGAGGAAACCGTATTCATTGGTGCGGGCATACACCGACAAGGAATTGATCAGACCGATGTTCGGGCCTTCTGGCGTTTCAATCGGACAGACACGACCGTAATGGGTCGGATGCACGTCGCGCACTTCGAAGCCTGCGCGCTCACGAGTCAAACCACCCGGGCCCAAGGCTGAAACGCGACGCTTGTGAGTGACCTCAGACAGCGGATTGTTTTGATCCATGAACTGGCTGAGCTGCGAAGAGCCAAAGAATTCTTTGACCGCTGCCGCAACGGGCTTCGCGTTGATCATCTCCTGCGGCATGAGCGGCTCGCTCTCGGCGATGTTCAGTCGCTCCTTGACCGCACGCTCGACACGCACCAAGCCCACCCGGAAGGCGTTCTCGGCCATCTCGCCCACCGAACGAACGCGGCGGTTACCGAGGTGATCGATATCGTCCACCGAGCCATCACCGTTGCGGATCGCAATCAAGACCTTCAAGACGTCGAGAATGTCTTCTTTCGAGAGAACATTGTCGCCTGTGATTTCTTTGCGACCGACGCGGCGGTTGAACTTCATGCGGCCCACGCTCGACAGATCGTAGCGCTCGCCATTGAAGAACAAGTTGGAAAACAGGTTTTCTGCCGCATCACGAGTCGGCGGCTCACCCGGGCGCATCATGCGGTAGATCTCGACCAAGGCCTCGAGGCGATTTTTGGTCGCATCAATACGCAGGGTATCCGAGACGTACGGACCACGATCTAAGTCGTTGACATAGAGCGTGCGAAGCTCGGTGATGCCCGCCTCAATGAGCTGCTCACACGATGCCGCGGTCAGCACTTCGTTGGCTTTGGCAATGATCTCACCGGTGTCGGTGTTGACCACATCGTGCGCCAGCACTTTGCCGTAAATGTAATCGCGCGGGACAGCGAGGCGGGTTACGCCTGCGTCTTCAAGCTGACGGACGTGACGCGCCGTGATGCGACGGCCTTCTTCCACGATGACCTTGTCACCGACGCGGATTTCAAAGCTCGCCGTTTCGCCACGCAGGCGCGCCGGAACGAGCTCCAACCAGGTTTCTTGGCTGGAGATAAAAAAGGTGTTCTTTTCAAAGAACGTATCGAGGATCTCATCCTCGTTCATGCCAAGCGCGCGAAGAATGATCGACACCGGCAATTTGCGCCGACGATCAATACGCGCAAACACGCAATCTTTGGCGTCGAATTCGAAATCGAGCCATGAGCCGCGGTAAGGAATGATGCGGGCACTGAACAACAACTTGCCCGATGAATGCGATTTGCCGCGATCGTGATCAAAGAACACGCCCGGGCTACGGTGCAATTGCGAAACGATGACACGCTCGGTGCCATTAACGACAAAGGTGCCGTTATCTGTCATCAGCGGCAGTTCGCCGAGATAGACTTCTTGCTCGCGCACATCTTTGACTGGCTTTTTGGGGCCAGATGCTTCTTTGTCATAGACAATGAGGCGAACCTTGACTCGCAAGGGAGCAGCGTAGGTCAAACCCCGCAGTTGGCACTCCTTGACGTCAAATCCGGGCTCACCCAAACGGTAGCTCACGTATTCGAGTACGGCGTTGCCGGAGTAGCTCGAAATCGGAAATACCGACTTGAACGCGGCGTGCAGACCGATGTCTTCTCGCCCTTCATCCGATTTTTCAGCCTGCAAAAACTGCCGGTAAGAATCGAGCTGAATCGCCAGCAGATAAGGCGTCTCGAGAACGCTACCTTGCTTGCCGAAATTCTTGCGGATGCGCTTTTTCTCTGTGAAGGAGTAAGCCATCGGTCACCTCTATGTACAAACTAAACACGGACACGTAAGCAACCGGAGCCTTGAGACTCCGGTTGCCACGTGCCGCGCGATACGCTGGTAATCACCACCGGCAAAGGCGGGATTACTTGATCTCGACCTTCGCGCCAGCTTCTTCGAGCTTTTTCTTCATCGCGTCGGAATCGTCCTTGCTGACACCCTCTTTGATGGTGCCAGGCACGCCCTCGACCAGGTCCTTCGCCTCTTTGAGGCCGAGACCGGTGAGTTCGCGAACGACTTTAATGACGCCGACCTTCTTGTCCGCCGGATACTCTTTGAGGATCACGGTGAACTCGGTCTGCTCTTCCGCCGGCGCAGCTGCCGCAGCGGGACCCGCCACAGCCGCCATGGCCACCGGAGCGGCCGCAGTTACGCCGAACTTTTCTTCCATCGCAGAGATCAGGTCAACGATCTCCATGATGGTCATATTGGAAATTGCTTCGAGGATTTCGTCCTTGTTAACAGCCATTGTTTTGACTCCAAAAAATATTCAAAGGCAACAAGATCAAGCGCCGGCGCCCTGCTTCGCGTCGCGGACAGCCGCAACGGTACGCACGAACTTGGTATGCGGGGCAGCGAGCGTACGCACGAACTTCTCGATCGGTGCCTTGAGCGTACCCAAGAACATCGACAGGGCTTGTTCGCGCGTCGGTAGTGAAGCCACACGCTCGAGCTCCGATCCCGGCAGCACTTGGCCACCGAGGGAGACGAGGCTGGCCACGAGCTTGTCGTTTGCTTTCGCGAATTCTTTGACCACGCGTGCCGCAGCACCCGGGTCATCTTTCGAGAAAGCCAGAACGAGTGGGCCCTTTAATTGGGGACCAATCGCTTCAAACGATGTGCCTGCCACGGCTCGGCGAGCCAGCGTGTTTTTGACCACACGCATGTACACACCTTGCTCGCGAGCTTTGGCACGCAGCTCGGTCATCTGCGATACCGTGATACCACGATATTCGGCAGCAACCACGGATTGCGACTCAGCCGCAACCTGCGCCACTTCCTGCACCAACGCTTTCTTGTCTTCTAGGTTCAGAGGCACTAGTTGATTACTCCTCTCCTGAAGATCACACACCGGCCCGAGACTTGCGTCACGAACCGGACCCTTTGACGGCGACCTTCACCCGAGGACGATCCTCGTTTGAGCGGCGCACCATCTGCGCAGGCGAGCATTAAGGATGGGCGAGATGCATCAGCCATCTCCCCTTCCGCCTGCGGTCTTCGATGGAACCCGGTACGTTTCATTACCGGGCCCGCATCAACCCAAAAACACTCCATCAAATATTCAACGTCGACTTGTCGACGGCCACACCCGGTCCCATGGTTGAGGACAAGGTGATGCGCTTGAAATAAACACCCTTGGAAGTCGACGGCTTGGCCTTGGCCAAATCGCCGAGCAACGCCATCAGGTTTTCCTTGAGCTTGTCGGCATCGAACGCGACCTTGCCGATAGTGCAATGCACGATACCGGCCTTGTCGACGCGATAACGCACCTGACCGCTCTTCGCGTTACGTACCGCACCGGCCACATCGGGCGATACCGTACCCACTTTCGGGTTCGGCATCAGGCCACGCGGACCGAGAATTTGGCCCAGCTGACCGACGATGCGCATGGCATCGGGGCTGGCAATCACGACGTCAAAATTAAGATTACCCGCCTTGACCTGCTCGGCGAGATCTTCGAGGCCGACGACATCGGCGCCCGCTTCGCGAGCGGCATCGGCGTTACGGCCTGAGGTGAACACCGCGACACGAACCGTCTTACCAATGCCGTGCGGCATCACGGTTGAGCCACGAACCTGCTGGTCGGACTTGGTTGCATCGATGCCGAGGTTAACGGCAGCGTCCACGGATTCATTGAACTTCGCCTTAGCGAATTCTTTGATGAGCTTCAAAGCCTCATCAATCGCGTACTGCTGACCCGGCGGGAGCGCCTCTTTCCAAGGCTTCATGCGCTTACTTACGGCCGACATGTTCAAACTCCTTCCACATCGACGCCCATCGAACGGGCACTGCCCGCGATGGTGCGCACAGCTGCTTCCAAATCAGCAGCGGTCAAATCTGGGGTCTTGGTCTTGGCAATTTCCTCGAGCTGCGCACGGGAAATTTTGCCGACCTTACTCGTGTTGGGCGTACCACTACCTTTTTCGATGCCGATCGCCTTGCGAATCAACACCGACGCCGGCGGCGTCTTCATGATGTAGGTGAAGCTGCGATCCGCGTAGACCGTGATCACCACCGGGATGGGCAGCCCCTTCTCAAGCTTCTGCGTCGCCGCATTGAAGTGCTTGCAGAACTCCATGATGTTGACGCCCTGCTGGCCCAACGCGGGACCAATCGGCGGCGATGGATTAGCAGAGCCCGCAGGCACCTGCAGCTTGATATAGCCCTGAACTTTCTTGGCCATTGCCTTAACTCTCCTGGGTACCAACGCTTGCTATTGCAAGCTCCCCATGCGCTTCCTTGCCATTACGCCGGGTAAATCCTTTACCCGGTCGACTCTTCAACGCCTCAGGCTACCGCCTCAGGCTTTCTCCACCTGCGAGAAATCCAGCTCCACCGGCGTTGAGCGCCCGAGGATCTGCACCGCCACTTGTAGACGGTTCTTCTCGTAATTGACGTTTTCCACTACGCCGCTGAAATCATTAAAGGGACCATCGGTCACCCGCACAACTTCACCCGGCTCAAAAATCACTTTCGGTCGCGGCTTCTCAACGCCCTCTTCCACGCGACGCAAGATCTGATTGGCTTCGCGATCGGTAATCGGCGCCGGCTTTTCTTTGGTGCCACCGATGAAGCCAAGAACCTTGGGAACCTCGTGCACGAGATGCCAAGTGTCCTCATCCATCTCCATCTGCACGAGTACGTAGCCAGGGTAGAACTTGCGTTCACTCTTACGCTTCTGACCATCTCGCATCTCGACCACTTCTTCGGTGGGCACGAGAATCTCGCCGAATTTGTGTTCAAGCGCGGCACGCTTGATGCGCTCTCTCAAACCCTCAGCCACTCGGTGCTCAAAGTTTGAGTACGCATGGACGACATACCAACGCATCGCCACGATCAGCCTCCCAAATCCGTGCCGGTCCCAAGCAGCGCACGCGTCGCCCAACTTAAGACCGAATCCACGCCCCAAAAGAACAGTGCCATGACGATCACAAACACAAATACCACGAGCGTCATGGTGCCCGTCTCTTGCCGGGTCGGCCAAAACACCTTGTAGAGCTCAATGCGCGCATCGAGCACAAACTTGCGTAAGTCACGACCATACTGCGACAAAAAGAACACGACCGCGGCGAGCAACAACCCCGCCACAAACGCGATCCAGCGGACCCAATCGTCCTGCTCACCTTTCAGTACATAAAACGACGCCACGCCCGCCGTAGCGAGCGCAAACGCTATCCAGGCTTTGGCCTTATCGGCCCCGGTTGCCTGATCTGTTTTGACGACTTCGTTCATGTACTCTCGGATCTCTCACGCGACGTTTAGGTTCCAAAGCGGCTCCGATCTGTCTCGGAGCTGGCAGGCCAGGAGGGAATCGAACCCCCAACCTGCGGTTTTGGAGACCGCTGCTCTGCCAATTGAGCTACTGGCCTATAACGTTGCGTGTTCGACCTCTCGAATAGTCCTTACGAGGGCAAGCCCTTACTGAATGATCTTGGAGACGACGCCGGCGCCGACGGTACGACCGCCTTCGCGGATCGCAAAGCGCAGACCGTCTTCCATCGCGATCGGGGCCAACAACTCCACCGTCATCTTGATGTTGTCACCCGGCATCACCATCTCCGTGTCGCCCGGCAACTCAATCGTCCCCGTCACGTCCGTCGTGCGGAAGTAAAACTGCGGACGATAGCCTTTGAAAAACGGCGTGTGGCGACCACCCTCTTCCTTCGTCAGCACGTACACCTCACACTCAAACTTCGTGTGCGGGTTGATGCTGCCAGGCTTCGCCAATACCTGACCACGCTCCACTTCTTCGCGCTTCGTGCCACGCAGCAACACACCCACGTTGTCGCCCGCCTGACCTTCGTCCAACAACTTGCGGAACATCTCCACGCCCGTGCAGGTCGTCTTGGCCGTATCTTTCAGACCAATGATCTCCACTTCGTCGTTCACGCGCACAATGCCGCGCTCAATACGTCCCGTGACCACCGTGCCACGACCCGAAATCGAAAACACGTCTTCCACCGGCATCAAAAATGGCTTGTCCACATCGCGCTGCGGCACCGGAATGTACTTGTCCATCTCCTGCACCAGCTTCACCACCGCCGGAACACCAATCTCGCTCGTGTCACCCTCCAACGCCTTCAGCGCAGAGCCCACCACGATCGGCGTGTCGTCCCCAGGGAACTTGTACGTGCTCAACAACTCACGGACTTCCATCTCAACGAGCTCAAGTAGCTCCTTGTCGTCCACCATGTCCGCCTTGTTCATGAACACCACGATGTACGGCACGCCCACCTGACGCGCCAACAAAATGTGCTCGCGCGTCTGCGGCATCGGGCCATCGGCCGCCGACACCACCAAAATCGC
>CAZSRB010000051.1:0-1396 GCA_964609065.1 uncultured Acidibacter sp.
CGTAACTCGGTTGCGCTCTGCGGCGTCGCGGGTGCGGTCGGTACGGCGGGTGCCGCAGGAGTGGTCACCTGGGGCCCCGGCGTCGCGGTGGTAATGACCCGCTGCTGAGCGAGTGCGCTAGCCGCAGCAAGCGTCAAGCTGAGCGTGATTGCGAGCACCGCAGACCGCGCCCCGATAGCGGGCTCTTTGTGATCCCTTTTGACCATCCACGCCATGATTGTCCCCCTACTTCGCACGCTAGACGACTTCCTTAATATTCACCCTTATCAACGGATAATCAAAGATAATCGCGTGCCAAAATTTCAGCGATCTGTACGCTATTCGTCGCCGCCCCTTTGCGGATGTTGTCCGAGACCACCCAGAGGTTCAAGCCATGGGGGTGCGAAAGATCCTCTCGCAAGCGACTGACATAGACGAGGTCGTTACCTGCTGCATCGATCGCAGCAGTCGGATAGCCACCCGCTTTGCGAGTATCGATCAGCTTAACGCCTGGTGCGTTTTCAAGAAGTCGGCGCGCCTCAGGAACTGTGAGTTTGCGCTCGGTCTCGATGCTAATGACCTCGGAGTGACCAAAGAATACGGGCACGCGCACGGTTGTCGCATTCACTTTAATCTCAGGATCTCCAAAGATCTTCTGGGTCTCCCAGTGCATCTTCATTTCTTCTTTGGTGTAGCCGTTTTCCTGAAATTGATCGATCTGCGGCACCACATTAAAGGCAATCTGAGTCGCCATTTTTTTCGGCTTCACAGGCCCCTTGCCGCTCATCAACGCCACGCTCTGATTCGCGAGCTCTTCGATCGCCTCACGCCCGGCGCCCGAAACCGACTGATAGGTCGCGACGTTGATTCGCTGGATCCGCGCCGCATCATGCAGCGGCTTTAGCGCAACGAGCATCTGGATGGTCGAGCAGTTCGGATTAGCAATGATTCGTCGTTTGGTGAACGCTTTGATCGCCTCGGGGTTCACTTCGGGTACAACCAGTGGGATGTCATCTTCGTAACGAAACTCGGACGTATTATCGATGACCACGCAGCCCGCCTGCGCCGCCTTCGGCGCATACGTTCGCGAGATGCTACCGCCTGCGGAAAAAAGCCCGATATCCGCATCCGCAAAGTCAAAAGTCTCTGCATCGACCACGGGGATATCCTTGCCACGAAACTCAACGCCTTTACCTAAGGAGCGGCTGCTCGCGAGCGGAATGAGCTTGGCGACCGGAAATTCGCGCTCTTCCAATACTTTGATCATGGTTTCACCCACGAGCCCGGTCGCCCCGAGCACCGCTACTCGCCACTCTCGACTCATCGACGTCGTACTCCTCGTTATCTTTGGGGTTATCTTTGGGTGATGACCGGTGTCATTGACGTGACATCGGCGTTCTGCGCCCGATGACGCAGG
>CAZSRB010000051.1:1496-13125 GCA_964609065.1 uncultured Acidibacter sp.
GGTGATGACCGGTGTCATTGACGTGACATCGGCGTTCTGCGCCCGATGACGCAGGTAATGATCCATCAATACAATGGCGAGCATGGCCTCGGCGATCGGCGTCGCCCGGATGCCCACGCAGGGATCATGTCGACCCGTCGTAATCACCTCAACGGGCTCGCCGTCGAGGTTAATCGTGCGACCCGGAACCTGAATACTCGAGGTTGGCTTCAGCGACACATGCACCACGATGTCTTGACCACTGGAGATGCCGCCGAGCACGCCGCCTGCGTTGTTCGTGACAAATCCGTCTGGCGTGAGTTCATCGCGGTGTTCGCTACCGCGCTGCTCCACCGATCGTACGCCCGCGCCGATCTCAACCGCCTTCACCGCATTGATACCCATCATGGCGTGCGCGATATCGGCATCCAGTCGATCAAAGACGGGCTCGCCGAGTCCCGGCGGCACTTTGCGCGCGACCACCGTTACGCGCGCGCCGAGCGAATCCCCCTCACCGCGAATCCCCCAAATGAGATCCTCTAGCTCCGCAACCCGCGCTGGATCCGGGCAAAAAAACGGATTGTCATAGGCGGTCTCAGGCGCAACCGGCTCAAGCTCGCGATCACCGATCTTACTGAGGTAACCAAAGATTTCTATCCCGAGTCGCTGCGCCAAATATTTACGCGCAATGACACCGGCGGCGACCCGAATGACCGTCTCGCGCGCTGAAGAGCGCCCACCGCCTCGATAATCCCGAAATCCATACTTTTGCTGGTAGGTGTAATCCGCGTGACCGGGGCGAAAACGATCTTTGATCTTGTCATAGTCGCGCGAGCGAGCATCGGTGTTTTCAACCAAAAGTCCGATGGAAGTTCCCGTTGTACGGCCCTCAAAGACCCCAGACAAAATACGCACCACATCGGCTTCTTTGCGCTGGCTCACAAACTTGGACGTGCCGGTGCGACGTCGATCGATATCCCGAGCGAAATCTTCTTCGCTTAATTCGAGCCCCGGTGGGCAGCCGTCGATAATCCCGCCCAACGCCGGCCCATGGCTTTCACCAAAGGTCGTGACCTGAAAGAGCTTCCCCCAACTATTACCGGACATGCGTTTTACCCACCGTTACGCTCGAGAGCTTGCGCGATTTGCTCACGCGTCAACAAAAACACGCCGCCGCCACCACGCTCGAACTCGAGCCACATGAACGGCCAACGCGGCCAAGTGCGTCGTACTGCGCGCTCGGTATTACCGACCTCGACCACCAAGATGCCGCGCGGATTCAGGTGATCGATCGCCTGTTCCAAAATAATACGAACCGAGTCGAGACCCTGCGGCCCCGCTGCGAGCCCGAGACCTGGCTCGTGACGGTATTCCGCCGGTAACGACTTGAATTCCCGAGCGCCCACGTAGGGCGGATTGCTGACGATGATATCGTACCGCTCGCCCGACAAAGCCTCGAAATGGTCCGACTGACGTAGCCGAACGCGTCGGCTCAGCCCCAAAGCTCGGCGATTTTCTTGCGCCAAAGAGAGCGCTTCGAGCGAGATATCGGTGCCGTCCACCCGAGCTTGAGGCAGATAATGCGCGCAAGCGAGCGCGATACAACCGCCCCCCGTACAGAGATCGAGGATGCGACGCACACGCGTTGGATCGATCCAGGGACGAAATTCCTGCTCAATCAATTCAGCGAGCGGCGAGCGCGGAACGAGCGCACGCGCATCGGTTTTGAGGGGCAGACCGGCAAACCAGGTCACGCCCGTCAGGTACACGGCCGGCTGGCGGGTCTCGATGCGAAGCTCCAGTAACGCTTCATAGGCTGATCGCTCAGCGGGTCGCAAACGCCGCTGTAGCGTGCGGGGCGATATCGGCCCTGTAACCTTCAGCGCATAAGCGAGTAACGCAGCGGCCTCATCACCTGCGTTATCGGTGCCATGACCAAAGAACACCCGCGCGCGGGTCAAACGCCTTGCGCCGCGACGTAAGGCCTCCAGCACGGTCTCAGTGGGGGCTACCTTGTGGGATACTTTGCGCATGTCTACGGAGATTGTGCCACCGAACCCCCCTCGCTCGCCCGACTTTGCGCCGCGTCAACCGGGGCTCGGTACGCGCGCGTTCATCGCCCTGCAGCATGTCTTACCGCAACATGCGATTTCACGGCTCATTCATGCGCTCGCTCGCAGCCAAACGCCTTGGATCAAGAATCTTTTCATCCGCGAGTTCAGTCGCTTATTCCGACCCGATCTGAGTGATGCCTTGCAACCGGATCCCTATGCGTACGACTCATTCAATGCGTTTTTCACGCGTGCCTTGCGATCCGACGCGCGCCCCTTACCCGACAATCCCCTCGCGCTCGCCTCACCGGTTGATGGCACGGTGAGTGAGATCGGGGATATTGACGAGGATCGCTTGCTACAGGCCAAGGGTCGGCACTACACCTTAGATGCGTTGCTCGCGGGGCGCCAAGAATGGATCGAGCGTTTTCGCCACGGTCGCTTCGCAACGATTTATTTGGCACCCTATAACTATCACCGGATCCATATGACGTGTGACAGCACGCTACAGGATGTGTGGTTCGTGCCGGGACGCCTGTTCAGTGTCAATCGAGTCACCGCCGATGGAGTGGCTAACCTCTTTGCGCGCAATGAACGTGTAAACGTATTCTTTGAAGAAGCAGGGCTTGCACATGGTCTTGTCATGGTGGGTGCTCTCAATGTAGGGAGCATTGAGACGATCTGGCACGGCGAAGTCGCGCCTCGCCGACCTCGCACCCTCACACGATTACCGTTAACCGGGCTTAATCGGGAAATGCGGCGCGGCGATGAGATGGGTCGATTTAATATGGGCTCCACGGTCATTCTTCTCTTTCCCAAAGATTCCATTCGCTGGCGCGAGGGGCTAAAAAGCGGCGATATCGTGCGCATGGGAGAGCCCATTGGCGAGCGTCTCTGACTGGCGCCCGAACGCAAGCCTTGAGATCCTGCGTCATCGAGCGAGGCTATTAGCGCATACGCGTCATTTCTTTGAAGAACGTCAGGTGCTCGAGGTCGACACGCCCGCACTCATCAATAACGCTGTCACCGATATCCATCTAAGACCCCTCGAGGTCAGGCTCGCAAGCGATACAAAATACCTACACACCTCGCCCGAATACACGATGAAACGGCTACTTGCGGCGGGTAGTGGTGATATTTACCAGCTCTGCCATGTTTATCGCGGCGAAGAGCAAAGCCGACATCACAATGCAGAATTTATGTTGCTCGAGTGGTATCGAGTGGGGTTCGATATGGAATCTTTGATCGCGGAGGTCATGGATCTACTTGATCGATATTCGCAAGCACTTGGCTTACCCGCTCGACCCCGTATTCAGCAACGCTATCGAGACTTATTGCGCGAACAACTCGCGATCGACCCGCTGGAGATCGAACACTCGGCGTTACGCGATCTCGCCTGTCAACATGGTCTTGACTCGGTCAGCGCAAAAGCGCTCAGTCGTGATGAGTTACTCGATTTTTTAGTGGGCTCGGTCATCGGCCCGACACTGGGACAGGGCAGCTGGTTTGCACTCACCCACTACCCCGCCTCTCAAGCCGCGCTGGCAGAGCTCGACCCGCAAGATCCCGCAGTCGCGCTACGTTTTGAGATTTATGCCGACGGCGTTGAGCTTGCGAACGGCTTTGTGGAGCTCACCGATGTGACTGAGCAGCGCCAACGCTTTGAGCGAGATAATCTCGCCCGTCGCGAAGCGGGTTTGGCAGACTATGCACTCGATGAACGCTTTTTGGCTGCCTTAGACGCTGGTATACCGAACTGCGCTGGGGTGGCGCTAGGCTTTGATCGCGCACTCATGGTCTGCAGTGGTGCTACATCCATCAAGGATGTGATGAGTTTTACGACGGAGCGTGCCTAATGACTCACGACGCTGAGCACTCGCAAATTGATTTTTCAGACAAGGAACGCGGCTACACGGAACTGGCTGCGCAACTTACCGGTCTTTTGGAGGGTGAGCATGATCTGATTGCTAACCTCGCGAATACCGCAGCACTCATCTATCACAATTTGCCGGATCTCAACTGGGCAGGGTTTTATCTTTGGCACCCCACGAGTCAGCAACTCGTACTCGGCCCCTTTCAAGGAAAAACCGCATGCGTGAGGATTGAACTCGGTAAAGGCGTCTGTGGGACCGCGGCGGCGACACGCCAAACACAGCTCGTCACGGATGTACACGCCTTCCCCGGTCACATCGCGTGTGACAGCGCCTCAAATTCGGAAATCGTGATTCCTTTGCTGCACACGACGCCCACCACAAAGCAGGAGCTCCTCGGCGTCCTGGATCTTGATAGCCCACTCATCGCCCGCTTTGACGAACGCGATAAAGCGGGCCTCGAGGCCTTATGTGCGATCTTGCTGAGGAGTGTGCATTAGCGAGCACAGGCTCGCGACGAGCTTACTTCGCGCGCGAAATGTACTCACCCGTGCGGGTATCGACGCGAATGACTTCGCCTTGGTTGATGAAGAGCGGAACGCGTACCACGGCACCCGTCTCAAGCTTCGCGGGCTTTTGACCACCCGTTGCGGTATCACCGCGTACGCCTGGGTCTGTCTCAACGATCGTCGCTTCAATATGCTGTGGCGGTGTCACGACCAAGGGCACGCCGTTCCAAAGCGTCACGATGCAGGTCACACCATCTTTCAGCCATTGCTCGGCATCACCCACCGCAGACTTACCCGCGGCGTGCTGCTCAAAGTTCTCGGGCACCATGAAATGCCAGAACTCCCCATCTTGGTAGAGGTACTGCATGTCGACGTCCATCACGTCTGCCGCCTCAACGGAATCGCCCGACTTCCAAGTCTTCTCGACCGTTCGGCCCGTCTTGAGATTTCGCACCCGTACGCGGTTGAAAGCCTGGCCTTTACCGGGCTTCACCATTTCGTTCTCTACGATGACGTACGGATCCCCGTCGATCAGAATCTTGAGCCCGGACTTGAATTCGTTGGTGCTGTAGCTGGCCATGTCTGCTTCCTGTGCGATCCGGAAGGGACAAACGCAAAGCCTCAGCGCTTTGCATTCGTGCCCTCGGCGGCCCAGAATACCTGGGCCCAAAAAAGGTAGCGCATGATAGTCGGAACCCCCCTCGCCCGCCAGAGCCTTGCCCCACGCTGGCAACAGGACCTCGCCACGGCCGTGACGGACCCGGCGGAGCTCGCGGCCCTCTTGAACCTGCCACGAGATTGGATTGAGCCTGCGCGTCGTGCCGCTGAGCACTTTGGCTTAAAAGTCCCGAGAAGCTTCATCGCTCGCATGCGCGCGGGGGATATCGCCGATCCGCTCTTGCGACAGGTGTTGCCGGTCGTCGAAGAGTGCGATTCCACACCCGGATTTGTCGCTGACCCCCTTGGGGAGATGGCCGCTCGAGCAGCCGCCGGGCTCTTACACAAATACGCTCACCGCGCGTTGTTGATTACGACCCAAGCCTGCGCGGTGCATTGTCGCTATTGTTTCCGTCGCGAGTTTCCCTACGAGGATCACCTCAGCGACGGCGCACGCTGGAGCGATGCCCTCGCCGCTGTTCGCGCGGATCCGAGTATCCGTGAGCTCATCTTAAGTGGCGGCGACCCCCTTTCTTTGAGTACCGGTCGTCTTCGACAGATCACTGATGCCCTACGTGATGCACCACATGTCACGATGCTTCGCTTACACACGCGAACACCGGTGGTCTTACCCTCGCGGGTCGATGACGAATTGATAGACTGGCTTCGCTCGCTACCGTTTCGCGTCACGATCGTACTGCACAGTAATCACCCCCATGAACTCTCTGGCGACGCGCTGGACGCGATCCGTGCCCTCAAAGAAACGGGCGTCGCGCTCTTAAATCAAACCGTACTATTACGCGGTGTGAATGATGATCCTGCTGTGTTAACGGAGCTCAGCTTGCGTTTGCATGCTCACGGCGTATTACCGTATTACCTGCACTTACTCGATCGAGTGCGTGGCAGCGCGCACTTCGAAGTCCCCGAGCAGCGCGGCATCGAACTGATCGACCAAATAGCCCGCACGCTACCTGGGTTTTTAGTCCCAAAACTGGCTCGTGAGTTACCAGGCGAGGACGCTAAAGTCGTCGTCGCAGCGGGGATCCAGCGAAATTAATGATGATTCCGACAGGATACCGATAACGGCCCGACTGACTAGCCTGAGTTCGTATCGCCGAAATCACCCTCAATTTAGACCCAAATGCTCTCAGCGTAAAGGCGATCGATCAGCAGAAATACGCTTTGTAAATATGGGCCATTATGACTCTTTCACCGCCTCCAACCGCGTCACCTGCCGCCAGCCACGCGGTAGCACAGAGCCGCGCTGCGCGCGGGCACCGAGATATTCTTTGAGCTCTGCCCAGGATAGGGTCATATGTCGATCGCTGTCAGCGCCGCCGGTATACACCTTGAGTGACCCGTTCGGCTCGACAGCGGTCATGCCTGCCAAGATTTCTTTGCGTGCAGCCGCCGCGGCACTTGGGATATTGAATAACTTATTACCCTTGCCCTTCGGCATCTCGGGAAGCTCGCTCACCGGAAAGACGAGCAGACGCCCGTTCTCACCCTTGCCATCGACCGCTGCGACCGCGATCAAGGCTTTCGGCGACAGCACTGGCGCCGGCGGCATGGCCAAGGCGCGTGCGGGCACGCTCAGCACCGCTTTGCCGGCTTTGCGATCGGTCAATAAATCTTGCAAGCGCACGGTAAAGCCATAGCCCGCATCCGAGGCGAGCACCCAGAGGCTCTCGGGCTCACCCATCAGCACGCTCACCCACTTTGCGCCATCGGGCGGGTTCAGCCGACCTGACAGCGGCTCGCCCAGTCCCCGCGCTGAGGGTAGCGAGTGCGCGGGCAAGCAATAGCTCCGTCCGGTCGAATCAAAGAAAATCGACTGCTGCAGCGACATGCCTCGCACGGCCGCCTGCAAACTGTCGCCCGTCTTGTATTGCAAACTACGGGGGTCAATTTCATGGCCCTTCGCTGCACGGACCCAACCGCCCGCTGACAAGACAACCGTGACAGGATCATTACTGAGCAGCGATGTCTCATCAATCGCCTGCGCTGCTTCACGTTCAATGATCTTTGAACGCCGTGCATCGCCATATTTTTCGGCATCTGCGGTGAGCTCGGTCGATACCAACTTCCGCAGTTTCTTCTCGCTACCCAAAATCGATTCCAAATCCGCTTTTTCTTTGGCGAGCTCCGCTTGCTCGCCGCGGATCTTCATCTCTTCGAGTTTGGCTAAATGCCGCAGCTTGGTGTCGAGGATGGCATCGGCTTGCTCTTCGCTCAGACTAAACCGCTTCATCAGCACCGGCTTAGGCTCATCCTCGCTACGAATGATGCGGATCACCTCATCTAAGTTGAGGTAGGCCACCAACAAGCCATCGAGGATGTGTAGTCGACGCGTGACCCGATCCAAACGCCACTCAAGACGTCGTCGCACCGTACCGATGCGGAACTCAAGCCATTGCGTGAGGATGTCGCGAAGGCCCATCACCCGTGGGCGACCATCGAGACCAATGACGTTGAGATTGACGCGATAATTACGCTCAAGGTCAGTCGTCGCAAAGAGATGCGCCATCAACTGTTCGGTGTCGACCTTGCGCCCTTTTGGCACGATCACCAAACGGGTCGGATTTTCATGATCGGATTCGTCACGCAAATCCTCGACCATCGGTAATTTCTTGGCCCGCATCTGCTCGGCGATCTGCTCGAGCACTTTGGCACCTGACGCTTGCCACGGTAGCGTCTCGATGACGATACAGTCATCTTCGAGTTGCCAAGTCGCCCGCGCCTTAAAACTACCGGTGCCCTTTTCATAGAAATCCACGATATCGCTACGCGGCGAGACGATCTCAGCCCCTGTCGGTAAATCAGGGCCTTTGACAAATTTCATGAGCGCGCGCGTCGTCGCCTCAGGCTCATCGAGTAAATGGATGCAGGCGGCAGCCACTTCACGCAAGTTATGCGGCGGGATATCGGTTGCCATACCGACCGCAATACCCGTCGTCCCGTTCAACAATAAATTGGGCATGCGCGAGGGGAGCACCGAGGGCTCATCCATCGTGCCATCAAAATTGGGTACCCAGTCGACGGTGCCTTCGCCGAGCTCGCCGAGCAGCACTTCTGCGTAGCGAGTGAGCTTCGCTTCCGTGTAGCGCATCGCCGCAAAGGACTTGGGGTCATCTTGGGAGCCCCAGTTCCCCTGACCATCCACAATCGGATACCGATAGGCAAAGGGCTGCGCCATGAGGACCATCGCCTCATAACAGGCCGAATCCCCGTGCGGATGGAACTTGCCGATGACATCGCCGACCGTGCGCGCGGACTTTTTGTGCTTGGAGACCGCCGAGAGCCCAAGCTCGCTCATCGCATAAATGATGCGACGTTGGACGGGCTTTAAGCCATCACCGATCGCGGGCAACGCCCGATCAAGAATGACGTACATCGAATACTCGAGATACGCCTTTTCGGTGAAGGCGCGTAGCGGTTGTTGCTCGACCCCTTCAAAATTAAGCTCAGGGGGTGAGGGAGCTTTTTTGCGTGCCATTAGATGCTCACCTCAACGAGATTACCCTTTTGCTCCAGCCACTCGCGTCGGTCGGCAGCACGCTTACGCGCAAGCAGCATATCCATCAAAGAATCGGTGTCATCCGCCGCATCGAGCGTCAGCTGCACGAGCCGCCGCGTGCGCGGATCCATGGTGGTTTCGCGCAACTGTGAGGGGTTCATTTCGCCCAAACCTTTAAAGCGCGTGACCTGCGGTTTAGCACGGACTTTCTCTTCCTCGAGACGCTTTAAAAATGCATCACGCTCAGCTTCATCGAGGGCATAAAAGACTTGTTTCCCCGCGTCGATTCGGTAGAGCGGCGGCATGGCCACATACACATGGCCTTGCGTGACGAGGGGTCGAAAGTGCCGCAAAAAAAGCGCGCAGAGTAAGGTCGCGATGTGCTGACCATCAGAGTCCGCATCCGCAAGGATGCAAACCTTGTGATAGCGCAGACGACTTAAATCGGGAGACCCCGGATCGATGCCCAGCGCCACGCTGATATCGTGCACTTCTTGCGACGAGAGAATCTCGCCGGAAGCGACCTCCCAAGTGTTTAGGATCTTGCCGCGCAGCGGCATAATCGCCTGGTAATCTTTGTCGCGCGCCTGCTTGGCCGAGCCCCCTGCCGAATCCCCTTCCACCAAAAAAAGCTCTGAGCGCGCAGGATCATCACCTGCACAATCAGCAAGCTTGCCGGGTAATGCCGGCCCACCCGAGACGCGCTTACGTTGAACTTTTTGCGCCGCTTTCAGGCGATCTTGCGCATTTTGAATGGCGTATTGGGCGATTTTTTCACCCGCTTCGGGATGCTGCGCGAGCCATAAGCCGATGGCATCCTTCGCGTACGCTTCAACAAGCTGCGCGGCATCGCGCGAGGCTAATCTTTCTTTGGTCTGACCTGCGAACTGTGGCTCACGGATCTTGATGGAGAGCACATAACGCACCCCATCCCAGACATCCTCGGGCGCGAGTTTGATGCCGCGCGGTAAAAGATTACGGAACTCACAAAATTCGCGAACCGCTGCTGCCGTCCCCGAACGAAGACCATTCACATGGGTGCCGCCTTCAGGCGTCGGGATCAGATTGACATAGCTCTCGGCGATCACGGCCTCAGAGCCCGGCGCCCACACGAGCGCGTACTCGACCGCATCCTGATCCTGTTCGCGCTTACCGATAATCGGCTCCGCCGGTAACCGCTCCGTTTTGCCGAGCTCATCCGAAAGATACGCGCCGAGGTCGCCCGTGAAAAACCACTCCTCGCGCTCACCGCTCGCTTCCTGAGTAAAACTGACTCGCAGCCCTGGGCACAGGACCGCCTTGGCTTTGAGCGTATGACGCAGCTGTGGGACCGAAAACTTATCCGAGTCGAAGAATTTACTGTCTGGCCAGAAGCGCAAGGTGGTTCCCGTGTTGCGCTGCCCGACGCTACCCTTCACGGCAAGCTTGCTCGTGAGCTTGCCATTCTCAAAGCCGATGTGATGCTCCGATCCACCACGGCGTACCCAGCATTCAAGACGCTTGGAAAGAGCGTTGACCACCGAGACACCGACCCCGTGCAAGCCGCCCGAGAAGGTATAGCTACCACTATCGAATTTACCGCCCGCATGCAGTCGCGTGAGGATGAGCTCGACGCCACTCACTTTTTCTTTGGGGTGGATATCGACTGGCATCCCGCGCCCGTCATCACGCACTTCGAGTGAGCCGTCTTTGAACAAGGTGACGGCGATCTCTTTAGCGTGCCCGGCGAGCGCTTCATCAACGCTGTTATCGATGACCTCGTGTGCGAGGTGATTCGGCCGCGAGGTATCGGTGTACATGCCCGGCCTGCGCCGCACGGGCTCAAGTCCGGAGAGCACCTCGATGGCCGAGGCATCGTAGTTCTTCGCCATTCGCGTATTGTAAGCGCTGCGTGGGCGGCCCGCTCGCGCGGGCGCACCCTTAAAGCCGCATTAAGCGAGGTCAGCGAGTAGTGAGTCGCGCGTCGGCCCTGTCAGAGGCTCAGTCGAATGCGTGTAGTGCTCATGATCGACACCGGCCAAGAGCGCTGCGCCCTGACGCAAGGCATCGACCATCGCGTCGGTCAATTCAAAGCGCAGGAAATGTACCGAGGAGGTCTTGGTATCGTTCTCGCGCTCGAGGTCTTCGTCAGCAATCGCATAGACGCGGGAGAAATCGGCGACCTGCACGTAGCATCGATCCTCGATGCCCTTGAGCTTCGCAAGCTCAATCGCACGCACGGCCGGATCCGGAAACTCAATGAGCAAGGTCACCTTCCAGTTGCGGCCATCCGGAATCAACGGGTTATACGCCTCGAGCTCCTCGGCAATGCCCTCAGGCTCAAAGATTCGTTCAGTGCGCAGGATCTCCTGCACCTGATACTGGATCGTCAGGCGATCTTCGAAAAGCCAGGTCGTGTGCGGGCCCACGGCGAGGTTACGCGCCTTTTTGTGGGTAATGACCTTGCTGCGAAACTCGCCACGCTCGCGCGCATAACGCTCGAGCGTCATCAGGTCCGAGGGAGTGAGCTTCTGGGTGTTGTCAGATGCCATACGCCTTCCTTAGCAGTTTGAGGGGGTGTTCGGGGGCCATCGGTTCCTTGAGGCCGGTTTCAATTTGATGCCCAGCCATCGGGCAATCTGAGGTGTAGTGATCAGGATTGGCTTTTTCAACGCGGTTCATCACCGGCCGACCGATCTTGACCGAGGCAGGACGGAATTCTTTTTTCACGGCATAGGTGCCATTGTGGCCGGAGCAACGCTCGATCACATCGATCTCAGTCTGCGGGACCAGCTTCAGCACATCACGGGTTTTAAGGCCGATGTTCTGTACCCGTAAGTGACACGGCACGTGATAGCTCACCTTACCCAGCTCCTCGACGAAGTCCGTGCGCAGCAGGCCCTCTTTATGGCGGAGCATTAAGTATTCAAACGGATCAAAGATGCGCGCTTTCACCTCTTGTACCGCGTCATCTTCAGGGAACATGAGTGGCAGCTCTTGCTTGAACATCAGTACGCAAGACGGCACCGGCGCGACGATGTCGTAGCCCTCATCGATCGCCTGTTT
>CAZSRB010000052.1:0-12977 GCA_964609065.1 uncultured Acidibacter sp.
CCTCGCAGCGCTTTGTCGGCTCTATCGGCGTGATGGCACGCCACTCAATTATTAAGCTGTAGCGTTCCTACAAGTTCGCTGATGTTTGATAGACCGTGCTGAGTTAGGTACTGCTCAATCCCCGCGTTGATCTTTTTGCAGCTCATGGGGTCATAAAACAGCGACGTGCCCACGCCAACGGCGCTTGCACCGGCGATGAGAAACTCGATCGCGTCCTCTGCTGTGACGATACCGCCCTGGCCGATGATGGGTACGTTGTGACGACGCGCAACATCGTAAACCTGATGCACTTTGAGCAAGGCAATGGGCTTGATCGCCGGCCCAGAGAGCCCTCCTTGTACATTACCAATGATAGGACGCCGTTGATGGATATCGATCGCCATCCCCATGACGGTATTGATGACCGCTAGCCCATCGCTACCCGCCTCAATACACAATCTAGCATTTTCTTTGATATCGGTTTGGTTCGGGGATAACTTGGTAATGAGCGGTTTACGCGTGACAGCGCGACAGGCGGCCACCACTCGGGCTGACATATCAGGGTAGTTTCCAAAGGCAACACCCCCTTCTTTGACGTTTGGGCAGGAGATATTGATCTCAATCGCATCAATGGGAGAGTCATCAAAGATCCGGGTTACCTCGGCATATTCTTCGATGGTGGATCCTGAGACATTCGCGATGAAATGGGTTTCAGTGAAATCCAGTGCGGGTAGGATCTGTCCAACGACATGCGAAGCCCCCGGATTTTGTAAGCCGATGGCATTGAGCATACCCATGGGTGTTTCATAAACCCGATGTGGCTTGTTCCCGAGACGGGGTGAAAGCGTGGTGCCTTTGAGCACAATGGCGCCGCAATCTGCGTTCGAAAACCCTTCAATTCGGGTGTATTCCTCACCAAAGCCCACGCAGCCCGACAGCAGGACGATGGGAGACGCGAAATTCATTCCTAAAAAGCGATAGCGCAGGCGGGTACCCACGGGTTCGGGTGCGATACCAGGGCGGTCGGACACAGTAGGTGCGCTCATGTAAGCCGATTATAGATCGAGATTTGCTGGGAGTTCTCGATTGCGCCGACAAAGGGCTCTACCATGCGCGCATGTTTCATGTGGTCTTACACGAGCCGGAGATTCCGCCTAATACTGGCAACATCATCCGTTTGTGCGCGAATACGGGGGTCGCATTGCATCTGATCGAGCCGCTGGGTTTTGATCTGGACAAACGCTCCTTGCGTCGTGCGGGTTTGGATTATCACTGGATGGCAGCGGTGACGGTGCATGCCGATTTTGCTGCGTGCCGGCGCGCTCTGAGTCATCACCGTTGGTTTGCGATCGAGACGGGTGTGACCCAGCACTATGGATCAGTGCGTTATCAGGCCGAAGACGTCTTGCTATTTGGTAGTGAGACTCGGGGTTTACCCGCAACGGTGATCGAAGAAATTGGCGGCGCTGCGCAGCAGTTGTCGATTCCCATGTTGGCGGGAAACCGCAGCCTTAATTTGTCCAATTCTGTGGCTATCGTCGTGTACGAAGCCTGGCGACAAATGGGGTTTGGGGACGGCGTCAGTCAAATTCCGGCCGGATCGGCCGCGACATAAGGCCGCGCACCACCTCGTGAGGTGGTAGGTTTTCGTGCAGCATCTGATAGATGCCTTCACAGATCGGCATTTCGACTTGCTGGCGTTGGGCCACGCGGTAAACGGCTTTCGCGGCCATATAGCCCTCAACGACCTGCCCGATTTCTTTGAGTGCGAGAGTAACGTCGGTGCCTTTGGCTAATAATTTACCGAAACGACGATTACGTGACTGATCATCCGTACACGTCAACACCAAATCCCCTAGCCCCGCTAAGCCCATAAAGGTTTCGCGTTGCGCGCCAAGCGCAATACCTAAACGAGTCATCTCGGCGAGCCCGCGAGTGATCAAGGCAACTCGCGTGTTAGCTCCAAACCCGAGCCCATCAGCGAGTCCTGCGCCAACGGCTAGGACATTTTTGGTGGCGCCCCCGACTTCTACGCCAACGATATCGCTAGACGTATAGGCACGGAAATTATCCGATGAGATCCGTAGCGCCAAATCATTGGCAAAATCTGCGTTTGGTGAGGCCACGGTCATCGCTGTGGGCAAGCCCGCGCCCACTTCTTTGGCAAAGGTTGGCCCTGAGAGAACCGCCATCGCGCGTTCACTACCGAGCACAGCAAGGGCAACTTGGTGGGGAAGCAAACCCGTATCGAGCTCAAAACCTTTGGTCGCCCAGGCAAGCCGTGCATCGGTTTCTAGTAGCGGCTCAATCCTGCTAAGCACCTCACGCAGTGCGTGGGACGGTACCGCAATCAGTAAATCATTGACCCCACGTACAGCGGTCGCCAAATCTTCATGTACGGTGAGCGCGGATGGGAAGGTGACCCCAGGCAAAAAGAGCTCATTGCAGCGAGCGGCCGCCATAGCCTTCTGTTCGGCGGAGATATGCCCCCACAGGCGCGTCGGGTGCCCGGCGCGCGCAAACTGAACTGCTAGAGCCGTGCCCCAGGACCCTGCGCCCAACACGCAGAGTTCTGTAGGCGCATCCGTCATCAGCTATTAAGAGACGGCGCTGCGGTGCCAGCCGCAGCCGCCTCGCCTTGTTGCTGTGATTCAGCCATCTGGCGAGCGTAGAGTGCCTCAAAATTAACCGGCGGCAACAACATCTGCGGGAAGCCGCCTTGCGAGACGAGCTGGGCAATGACGGCTCGCGCGTATGGGAAAAGTACAGTCGGTGCGACACTCGCGACCGCACGCTTGTAGTCGGCTTCCGTGAGGTTACGAACGCCAAAGACACCGGCTTGTTTAACTTCGACCAAGAAGGCCGTGGTTTCACCAATTTTGGCACCCACACTGACCGTCAGCACGATCTCGCGGAAATCGGGCCCAATCACTTCCGAGGCTGTATTCAGATCTAGATTGATCTGTGGGTTCCATGCCCCTTCGATACGTGGTCCTTTCGGCGCTTCGAATGAGCAATCTTTGAGATAGACATTTTGCAGCGAAAATTCGGGCGCAGTGGAATTTTGCTCGGCAGCGCCATCGGTTTGCGGAGTGGGGTCGTCAGCCATGGTTCATTTTCCTGTGTGGATTTCTTTGAGTAGCGGATCAAGGCCGCCGGCCGCATCGAGCGCGTACAAATCGTCACATCCGCCGATGTGCACCTCGCCGATGAAAATTTGCGGCACCGTACGCCGGCCGCTACGCGTCATCATTTCGGCGCGAAGCTCTGGTGAGCGATCGACGTCGATTTCCTGAAAGATAACTTGTTTGCGATCGAGAAGCTGTCGAGCCCGCTCGCAGTAGGGACACCATGCTGTGGCATACATGACCACCGTCGAGCCGGTGCTCGCAGACGCCGCTGCTGCATTCATCATGCCCGCGCGCCTTTCTGTCGCTTGCCATCTTGGCCTTTGGGTTTGTCCTCTCCCTGCACTAACGGCAGATTTTCACTACGCCAGGTCGCTAGGCCGCCCCGTAGGTTAAACGCGCGCGTGAAGCCCTGACCCGCCAACACGCGTACGGCTGCAGCGCCCGTTGACCCCGATTCGCAATACACCACCAGAGCCTTTTCCTTGTACTTCTTAAGGTGCTCACCGGCGGTCAGCATGTCTGAGGAGTCCATCCGGCGTGCGCCACTGATGTGGCCTTGCTCGAATACGGTCGGTTGGCGTAGATCGATGAGCAGGGCGCCCTGATTTTGCAATCGAATCAGATCTTGCGCAGAAATCGCACCGATCGAATCGCGCCGACTGCGGATTTCGAAGACCGCCACCAACACGACCGCCAGCACGGTGAGGCTGGACAGCCACGGATGATTGACGATGTACTCCGACAGATTTTCCATAGGCAGGATTATATCCGCTTGCCGCCGCGATGATGGCTAAGGCGATTACAATGTGTGCGCGATGAGGACCCTTCCACTGAAGCGCGCGGGGCTGGCCCTGACCTGTTGGGTGCTGGGCGGGGTGTTGCTCGTGGCCACCGATGTTTCAGCGCAAAATGCCGATAAAACCGCGGCTGAGCTGCGCGAGTTACGCAGCGAAATCGCCAAAGTCACCGCGCGTATGGCTGAGGATGCCGCTGAGCGCGATCGTCTGACCAAAGAGCTGCGGAACACCGAAAAATCGACGGTAGCGGTCCGGCGCGAGCTCAGCCGGCTGCGCGATGAACGGCGTCAGCGTGAGCGTGAGCGCGCGAATCTAGCGGCCGAGCGTGAACGAAGACGCCTGCAGCTCACTGCAGAGCGTGAAGCCTTGGCTGAGCAGTTACGGGCGGCGCATCGCCAAGGTCGCGATCATGCCTTGAAGATTTTCCTCGGACAGGAGGATCCGGGTCTGGCGGGCCGTTTATTCGCCTATTTCGGCTATATCGGACGCGCGCAAGCCGATCAAGTGGCCGATATCGAGCGCATCATGGCGGATATCGAATCGCTGGACCAAAAGCTGGCGACCGAGGCCGAACGGATAGAAGGTTTGGAACGCGAGCAGTCGGCAGAGCTCGCGCGGCTTGATACCGCCCGTCAGCAACGAAGCGTGGTCATCGCCAAGCTTGAGCAAGAAAGTAAGGCCCGCGAGAGCCGTCTGAAGCGCTTACAGACCGAGCAGGCCGCGCTCGAAAAATTGCTACGCGAGTTGCGACGGGCGAGCCGGGCGTTTCCGAGTGACAGCAAGAGCCCCTTTGCGCAGATGCGCGGCAAGTTAGTCTGGCCCGTCGCAGGTAAGCTCATCGCCGGCTATGGCTCAACGCGTGCCGGTAGCGTCAAGTGGCAGGGCGCCCTGATCGCAGCTGACCGAGGCACACCGGTCAGATCGATTTATCGTGGCCGGGTGGTGTATGCCGATTGGTTGGCTGGGATGGGTCTATTGGTGATTGTGGATCATGGTGGCGGTTTTCTTAGTCTCTATGGCCATAATGAACAGGTATTTCGAAATGTCGGCGATGTCGTCAATGCCGGCGACACTCTCTCGGCAGTCGGCGACACGGGTGGCCGATCACGCCCCGAGCTTTATCTTGAGATTCGCCGAGGGGGTAAGCCCGTCGACCCCGCGCCGTGGTTTCGTAGCCGCACGCCTTGATAGGGCTCTCTCCTGATGGAGAGATCTTTTGAGGGTTGGATCAGCGTGTACACTAATCATCGATGACGCCGAAACTACCATTGCTCGTGACTGCCGTGCTCGGACTCGCTACCGGCGCCGCTATCGCGCATTTAGCAGATCGATTCTTTGATCCAGCACAAGAGAGTTCGTCATCTTTAGCTGAAGAAATGCCAGCTATCGAGGCGGGGAAGTTGCCACCCATTACCCAGCCACCGGCAACCGTATCGGCAACCGCCTCTGAGCAAGAGATGGCACTACACTTGGCTGAAGTCATCGCCAAGGTTCGTCGCGAATATGTTGATGAGCTATCGTCACAAGAATGGTTAGAGCGTAGCTTACGTAGTCTTGTTAGCTCTCTGGATAAGCATTCCGCTTATTTAGATGCGCGGGAGCATGAGTCGGTGTTACGCAACGTCGCTGGGCATTATCCGGGCGTTGGAATTGAAGTCACCGCGAATAACGGCCGAATCAAAATATTAAAAATTCTCGCTAATTCCCCCGCCGAACGCGCTGGCTTACGGCCAGATGATGAAATTTTGAGTATCGACGATGAGCCTGTTGCCGCTGACGCCGCTTCGGCTGTCGCTCAAATGCGCGGCCCCATGGGAACCTTGGTGGGTATGACCATACGTCGAGCTCAAGGCGGTGAGCTTGTTGAGCTCGCTCTCGAGCGAACCCAAGTCGATGTCAAAAGTGTCAGTGCTGAAGCGCTGGGAGATTCCATTGGGTACGTGCGAATTCATGCCTTCAGTGATACGACGCCCGCTGATTTTTTGGATGCGGTGGCAACATTAAAGGGTCTAGTCAATCCCTTGAGTGGGGTGATCTTAGATCTTCGAGATAACCCGGGTGGCGTGCTCGAAGCGGCTACTTCGGTTGCGGATGCGTTACTCGAGCAGGGCGTCATCGTTTCAGCCCAGGGCCGCGCAAGCGAGTCTATCTTTGAAATGCGTGCCGAACCGGGGGATATCCTACAGGGTGTTCCGCTGATGGTATTGATCAACGGCAACTCGGCCTCCGCAGCCGAAATTTTGGCAGGCGCCCTACAGGATCATTCACGTGCCATATTGGTGGGTGCGCGTAGCTATGGCAAAGGTTCCGTGCAAAGTGTGATCCCACTGACCGATGGTCGCGCGCTTAAGCTGACGACCTCGCGTTACGCCACTCCATCGGGGCGTCAAATCCAGGCGGCGGGCATTGAGCCAGATATCTTGCTCGAGCAGGCTGAGAGGGTCGATGCTTCATTACAGCTGGACCCTGCGATACAGGTAGCGATGGGGGAACTTCAGCGTGGTAGCCGGTCCAAACGTACACGAACAGCGGCGGCGCAAACGACCCCCGGTTGAGGATAGCGATATGACAGGATTTTTCTTGCGTGCGGTCATCGCGGCTTTTGGTTTATGGCTAGCCACGGCATGGATTGATGGATTTGCTATCGATAACTCTTTCACTTTGTTAGTCGCTGCGGCGGTACTCGGCATCATCAATGCGTTTGTGCGGCCCGTGGTCGTCATCCTGACGCTGCCGATTAGCGTGGTGACGTTGGGATTTTTTTTATTGGTCGTCAACGCGGGCATGATTGCCTTAGTCGCGGCGCTCGTGCCGGGCTTTGATATCACAGGTTTCTGGGATGCTTTCTGGGGTGCAGTGATTGTGGGTGTAACTGGTTGGCTAGGGTCGTGGTTTATTGGCCCACGAGGTTTGGCGCGGTTAAACAATTATTGATGTTGAGTCAGCCCTACCTGCCATGAAGTTGCCCGCTATGACCAATTGGAAAATGTTTTCGCTCACCGTAGCCCTAATGGTGAGTGCTATCGACGTGATGGCTCAGGACGGAGTTTTCACGGGCTACGCTCGTGATCCAGATACGAATTCTTTGTTGTATGTCGAAAATCATTATGTCAATCGCTTGGGTGCGACCGACGAGCGGCGAGTGGTGCTTTATCGATGCAGTAAACAAGGCCCTGCCTTCGCTCGCAAAACGCTGAATTATGCAGCGGGGCGTTTGGCGCCAGAGTTTCAGTTTGAAGATGCTCGGCTCGGATATCTTGAGGGACTACGTCGCGAAGGCGCAAAGAAAAACGTGTTTTTGCGAGACGCCATTGACGCCCCACAACGCAGCGCGCTACTTAAGCTCGAAAAAGGCTTGGTAGCTGACGCGGGGTTTGATGAATTGGTTCGACAAAACTGGTCTAAGCTCGAGGCGGGCGATAGCTTGCGTTTTTCGTTTTTAGTACCAAGTCGACTCGATTACTTGAGCTTCAAGATCAAAAAAATCGGTGAGACTAAGATTGATGATGAGCCAGCCAGTATCATTCAACTGAATTTGTCAGGGGTGCTCGGATGGTTTTTGCCTAATATTGAGGTGTCTTATCGACAGCGCGACCGAGCGTTGATGCGATATGCAGGGGTGACGAACGTGCGTGACTTGGAGAGTCGCAATGTCGTGGCGCGTATCGATTTTCCGGCTAGTGAGCGCCGGCTTACCGATCCACTGGATTTTGAGGCTCTGCGGAAGGAGCCGCTTGTCGCGCGCTGCTCGGCCAGTTGATCCAGAGCATGGCGGCAAAGATGATCGCGGTACCGATCATCTGTGTGGGGCTTAAAGCCTCATCTAGTATCCACCAGCCGAGTAATACGGCAATCGCAGGATTCACAAACCCATAGGTTCCCACTTGTGCCGGTGCGACGTGCACGGATAGCCAAGCGTAAGCGGTGTAAGCGAGGCAGGAGCTGAACAGGGTCATATAAATCAGCGAGGCAAATCCAACCGGGCTCCAGTGCCAGCGCGCCGGTTCGCCAAGAAGCAAGGCGGGCACCAGCATCATCAGCCCCCCCAGCAGCATTTGCAGTCCGGTAAAGGCCATGACGTCGAGGCCAGTTTCCACATTACGCATGTAGAACGTAGCGGCAGACCAGCCGACGCAGCCGAGTAATACAGCGAGTACCGGCCACGCTCCAAGATCATGTCCCAGCTGGGTTGCGGCAGCATCTTCACCCGACCATGCGACGAGGATGGTACCGAAAAAACCGACTCCTAGGCCGAGTGCGACTCGTATCGGCACGGCTTGCGCCCGACGACCAAAGAGACCAAACAGCGGAATCCAGAAGGCGGCGGAGACATTGAGCAGAGCGGCTTGGTTGGACGGCACATATTGCAGCCCCCAAATATTGCCCCCATTGGAGACCAACACCGCAAAGCAGCCAACCAGTGCGAGATTGCGCCAGTCATGGGCCAAGGGGCGAGGCCGTGGTCGCTGTTCACGAGCCGCTAACCACCAAGCGATGGCATACAGCAGCAGCCCACCGCTGATGAAACGTACCGCGCCAAACAAAAACGGCGGCAATTCGGCGACGCCCAGTTTGGTGGTCAAATAAGTTGAACCCCAAACTAGGTAGATCGTCGCGAAGCTAAATAACAGCTTCGTTCGGTGATGCGGATCGTCTGTGGTCAAGCTTTGCGTACAGCCGTTCGATACAAGGCTAGCGCTAGTACGCTGAGCACACATAAGCCGAGCCATTCCCCAAAGTGCAACGCGCTGGGTAGCGCTAACACCTCTGCTTGGCCGCTACTCACAATGGGAATGGCAATGGCGATCCCCATCAGGGCTTCACCCGTGATCAAACCCGCTGCAAACAACAAACCATTACGCAGGGAAACTTCTCGTGAGCTCGCGACCACTTTTCTTTGGCTTAGTGCTCGTTCGGCCAACCAGCCAATCAGACCACCCAGGAAGATGGGAGTCATGAGCTCGATCGGTAGGTAAATGCCAACCGCCACCGCGAGTACAGGGGCGCGAAACTGAAATTCATTGGCCTTGAGCCACTCATCGACCACGATGATACCGACACCAATCAACGCGCCCACACCAATCATGTCCCAAGGCAATTGTCCGCCAAACATACCTTCCGCCACCGAAGCCATCAGCGTTGCTTGAGGCGCCAACAAGGGATTGGGTAATTCTTCGGTTGGTACGCCGATTCCGTACGCTTCTGCGAGTAGATTGAGCACAGGACCCATCACCAACGCGCTACTGGCGGCGCCCACGGCTAACATCACCTGTTGTCGCCAAGGCGTGGCGCCAACGAGATATCCGCATTTGAGATCTTGCAGGTTGTCGCCCGCGATACAGGCCGCGCAGCAGACCACGGCCCCGATCATGATCGCGGCGACGGGGCCGATATCGCTCTCCGGCCCCATCAAGATCAGGAGCACCACAGCCGAAAACAAAATTGTCGCGATCGTGATACCCGAGACCGGGTTGTTGGATGAGCCGACTAAGCCCGCCATATAAGCGGACACCGAACAAAATAAAAAGCCGGTGACAATCATGATCAAGGTCATCGGTAGACTGACGTCGAGTGTGCCGACGATCGTTTGATACAGCGCCCAGAGCGGCAAGGTGAACAACACCATACTGATCAGCACGCCTTTCATTGGCAGATCCTGCTCGGTATGGGCAGGCGCCGCCGATCCAGCACCGGCACGCGCGGCCGCTAGACCACTGCGTATTCCTGACAGCAAGGAGTGACGCAATGATATGAGTGCCCACACGCCACCTACGAGCATCGCTCCAACACCCAGATAACGAATTTGTTTTGACCAGACGAGTCCGGCTAATTCTTCGGCATCAAGCTCGGCCGCCAGACTGAGCATTTGCGGATCCTGCGGCAACATATTGGCGACGTAATAAGGGATGGCAATGTTCCAAGAGATCATGGCGCCGACGAGTGCCACCACCCCCACATTAAGTCCGACGATATAGCCGACGCTAAGTAGCGCGGGCGACAGGTTTGTTCCCACAAAGCCAAGGTAAGGCCCAAAGAACCCAGCACTTGCGGCGGTATCGGGAATCAATCTTAGGCCGCTGCCACCCGCCAGTTTTACGAATGCACCACCGAGCGCACCTGTCCCCAAGATGCGAATTCCCTGACCCGGGTTTTCTCCGGCTTTAAGGACTTCGGCAGCGGCTTGCCCTTCTGGAAACGGTAATTTTTGCTCCACAATCAGTGCGCGTCTCAGCGGCACCGAAAACAGCACGCCTAAAATACCGCCGAGGCCGGCGATGGTGAGTACCCAAGCGTATTGGAAGTTCTGCCAAAAACCTAAAATCACTAAAGCGGGTAGGGTGAAAATGACACCCGATGCGATCGACGAGCCCGCGGAGGCGCCGGTTTGTACGATATTGTTTTCGAGGATGCCTCCACCCCCGAGTAGTTTGAGAACCGCCATCGAAACGACCGCGGCCGGTATCGCCGAGGCAATGGTCATCCCTGCAAAGAGACCGAGATAGGTATTGGCGGCCGCCAAAATCATCGCCAACACGATGGCTAACGTAACGGCCCGCAGGGTGAGCTGCGGGCCGGGTTGATTTTGAAGAGGGTTAGTTGATTGCGTGCCCGAGGTCATTTGACTCCGCCCATCCATTTTTTGACGATGGGGCTAAAAAGGAACAGTACGACCGCCGAGATCGCGCCAAACCAGAAGATGCTCAAATATTGCGAAGGCATGGCGGCTACATTATCGGCATCGAACTCTCCAGCGATCGCGCCGGCGACTAAATTGCCGAGTGAAGCAGCCAAGAACCAAATACCTAGACTCTGTCCCACAAAGCGCTGCGGGACGAGCTTGGTGACGGAGGATAAACCGACAGGTGACAGACACAGCTCACCGAAGGTGTGCAGCAAATAGGTCAACACCAACCAGTACACCGCCGCCGACATGCCGTCTGCTACAACACTCGCAGCACCGACCATCACCAAAAACCCGAGTGCCATACCTAATAAGCCAAGCGCAAATTTCACGGGTGTTGACGGATCCATGTTGCGCTGCGCGAGTTGCACCCAAAGCGCCGAAAACACGGGCGCAAAAATGACAATGAAAACCGCATTCAACGATTGAAACCAGCCCGCTGGAATCGTGAAGTCATTGATGACACGGTTCGTGTATCGATCAGCGAACAAGTTCAGGGAAGAGCCAGCTTGCTCGAAGCCCGACCAAAAGAGTGCGCAAGCAAAAAAGAGGACGATTAAAACGAGTACACGCTTTTTCTCTACTTCATTAAGCCCCGCGAATAGCAAGAGATAGAGAAAGTAGAGTGCTGCCATGCCGATAATGACGACGATCCCATAGCTTTGCAGCTCAACGGGTGAAATTTGCACCAAACCTAAGAAAGGTAATGCTACGAGTATTGCAGTTAGCGCTGAGCCTAACCAAAGATTACGCCAAGCGGCGCTTGAATCGGTCCCGTCCGGGACGTGAGGTCGAGCCCCTGCGCCGCCCAAGTGATGCCGCGTGACAACAAATTGTGCGACCCCTAGCAGCATACCGATGCCGGCAGCGAGAAAGCCTACGCGCCAGCCATAGGCGACCGCGAGCCAGGCGGTGATGAGCGGACCGATAAATGCACCAACGTTGATGCCCATATAAAAAATGGTGAAGCCCGCATCGCGTCGGCCGCCTCCATCTGGATACAAGTCAGCAACGAGCGCCGAAATATTGGGCTTCAGGAGACCGACACCGACGATGATGATCAGCAAGCCTAAGTAAAAGCCGCTAGCGCTACTTGAGAGCCACAGACCGATACTGCCGAGCGCAATCAGGATGCCGCCATAAAGGACGGCGCGCTGCGCACCAATCAATCGATCAGCGATCCAGCCACCGGGGAGAGCGACGATGTAGACGGCCGCGGTATAGAGGCCGTAAATCGCGGTCGCGGTCTTATCGTCAAAACCCAAGCCACCGTTCGCAATGGTGTCGACCAAAAAAAGTACCAACAAGGCGCGCATGCCGTAGTAACTGAAACGCTCCCACATCTCAGTGAAAAAAAGCGTGGCTAAGCCGCGTGGATGCCCTAAAAATTCTTTGCCGGTTCCAGTCATATTCTTATATCTCCCCCAAGAAACGCCAGATGAAGCTGACGTTAAAAATAAATTTTATTCCTGTCAGGCTTCGGCTTCTTCCGCTTGGTTGCGTCGCATCCTCACCAGCAAGCGCGACATCAGCAGTCCGCCTTCGTAGAGCGCATACATGGGCACCGCCATGATGGTTTGTGAAATGGCATCAGGGGGTGTCAGTAATGCTGCGACGACGAAGATACCGATCAGGACAAACCCGCGGGCGGCCGCTAATTTTTCGACCGTCAGAATTCGGGTGAGTACCAGCAGGACGACAATGACGGGGACTTCGAACGCCAAGCCAAAACAAAGAAATATGGTCAGCACGAAGTCCATGTATGCAGCGATATCGGTCATCATGCGCACCCCCGCCGGGGTGGTGCCACTGAAAAACTCAAACATCACCGGGAACACGGCAAAGTACGCAAAGACGATCCCGACGTAGAAGAGCACGATGGACGATAGTAGTAACGGCACGGCAAAGCGCTTTTCGTGGCGGTAAAGACCCGGCGCTACAAATGCCCACGCCTGATAGAGCACATACGGCATGGCGATGAACAAGCCCGCAAAAAATGCGAGCTTGAAGGGGGTCATAAACGGCGACACCACACTGGTCGCAATCAATGAGGAGCCTTCGGGTAACTTTGCAATTAAGGGCTGTGCGACGAACGTGAACACGTCATTCGCAAAGAATGCGAGCGGCAGGAAACACAGCACCACCGCCAAAAACGCGCGTAACACGCGATCTCGCAGCTCCAGTAGGTGCGAAATCAGCGTGCCTTCAGCGAGTTGCTCAGGGGGATCGGCGCTCATCGTCTCTAGCTATTTCATTGACAGATGACGTGGACGGTGTCGTGTCGGTAGACGCTGTCGGGTCGATATCTGCGCTCGGGCTGATATCGGCTGGCGGGTCGACATCTGGCGGGTCGACATTTGTATTAGCGCCATCAGCTTTATTCGAGTC
>CAZSRB010000053.1:0-9247 GCA_964609065.1 uncultured Acidibacter sp.
GGCATGCTGCACTTCAATGATTTCGATCTCTTCTTTGATTCGATTCGCGCCAATGCGGTACTACGCGCTCGTCAGTTTCTAGGGCGTTAACGCCCCCCGCGGGATTTGATTACAGAAATATATCGCCGCCGTTGGGGCTGATGCACTGTCCTTGGTAATGCCGCCCCGCGTCGCTCGCGAGAAAAACGTAGCTGGGTGCGATGTCCTCGACCTCGGCGAGCCGGCCGAGTGGGATCGCAGCTCGAATCGCTTCGAGCGTGTCTGCCGGGACATCCCCTAACATCGGCGTGCGGGTCGCGCCCGGTGCCACGCAGTTAACGGTGATATCGCCGGATCCCAGTTCGAGCGCAAGAGAGCGAGTGAAAGAGAGGATGCCGCCCTTGGCCGCGGTATAAGCGGAAAAGCCCGCTGCGCCTTTGTACGCGAGTTGTGAGGCGGTGTTGATAATCCGACCGTAGCCGCGCGCGTACATATGCGGCAACGTGAATCGGGTGACGAGAAAAGTCCCCCGCAGGTGCACGCCAAGAACCCGATCCCAGGTGGCGATATCGAGTTCGTGTACCGGCGCTGCGGCGGCGATCCCAGCGTTATTGACGAGAATATCGATCTCACCGAGAAAGTCTTTCGCATCGCGGACTAACTGTTCTGCTTGGACTTCGTTTGAGACGTCTGCACAGAGGGCAATCGCACGCCGCCCCTGCGCTTTGATACGTTCAACGAGTGACTCCGCCTCATCTCGTTGAGCGCTAGTCGGGTAGTTGAGCGCCACATCGGCGCCTTCGCTCGCAAAGGCGAGCGCCACCGCTGCGCCGATCCCTGAGCTGCTCCCCGTGACGAGCGCACATCGATCAGAAAGTTTCGTTTTCATCTTGTCGACATGATGACTTAGACTCGGGGAGTTGACTAGTTGATCGGGGGTTGAGATGCAATATTCTTTGGGTCGCCGCGAATTCATGACGCAGGCGATGGCAGGAACCGCTGTTCTTGCCTTGCCCGCAGGGTCGCAGGCCGCCATCGCGGGCCTGGCCGATACGGTTTACGATCTTGTGATTGTGGGTGCGGGCACCGCAGGGCTACCGGCGGCTATCTTTGCTGCGCAGCGCGGAGCAAAAGTCATTTTGTTGGAGGCAGCTGGCCAAATTGGCGGCACTTTGCACTTGTCAACGGGGCAGATGAGTGCAGCGGGTACGCGTTTGCAACGTGAAAAAGGCATCAAAGATACCCCTGATATGCACTATGACGATGTCATGCGGATCAGTCGGGGGACCGCCGATCCTGTGCTCACGCGTCTGGCAGTCGATGCGGCTGCGGAAACCTTTGACTGGTTAATGGATCGCGGATTCGTGCCTCTCGATGAGCATCCTATTTTAGGGCTGGGGCATGAACCCTATTCCGAGCGTCGTTATTATTGGGGTGCCGAAGGTGGACGCACGATTCTGGCGACCTTGCGCCGCGATTTTGATCCGCTTGTGACGAGCGGTAAGGTTGATTTGTTATTGCAGACTCCGGTGACCGCGCTCCTGACCAATGATGCGGGCGCGATTGAAGGGGTGCGTATCCAATCTGCAGATCGCGAGCGAATCGTGCGCGGACGCCATGTGCTCTTGACCTGCGGGGGGTATGCCTCAAACACCGAAATGTTTGAACGCTTAAGTGGATATCGTGATTACGCGGATACCGCTTACCCCTACTCAATGGGAGCCGGGCTTGAATTGGGTATTTCCGTCGGTGGCTTTTTGCGCGGCCGAGAAAATTATCTGTGTAATTTCGGTTCGATTCTGACCGATAGTGGCTTCCCAGGGAAATTTTTGGGGCGCTTTACCGTGGTCCCTCAGCGGCGGCAGCCCTGGGAGGTCTTTGTTAACGCTCATGGCGAGCGCTTCATCCGCGAGGATGAGCCGAGTTTTGATAAGCGAGAGCATGCTTTGCTCAAGCAACCAGACATTCGCTACTGGATTGTTTTTGACGAGCAAATTTTTGCCACAGCGCCACCAGGCGTTGGTGGCTGGTCGCGCGAGCAGATGCGCGAAGCATTTGGGGTGCATAGTTGGTTCCAGAAGGCGGATTCTTTGCAGGCACTCGCTGAGGCAAGTGGTATCGATCCGCAGGGGCTTATCCGTACGATCGAAGCGTACAACGCGGGAGTCAGTTCAGGAGCCGATACTTGGGGGCGTGAGCACAAGCCTTTGCCCATTGTGAAGCCGCCGTTTTACGCGATTCGGCACCAGGGCCACTCGACGACCTCAACGGTCGGTCTGGCGGTGGATGGGGCGCTGCGGGTCATTCGCCCAGGGGGCGAGCCGATCGCTAATTTATACGCGGCCGGTGAGCTCCTCGGTGCAGGTCAAACGCAAGGTAAGTCATTTGTTGGCGGCATGATGATCACACCGGCGTTGAGTTTTGGTCGTTTATTGGGGCAGACCTTACCGCTCGGGAGTGCATGATGCCTGTTATTAATTCTTTGAAATGGATCGTTCCGGTAGTGGGTTTCACTCTCACCTTAGTCAGTGGAGCGCAGCGGGCCGCATTCGCTGCCGAGGTCGCGGATCGTCCTGCGAACCTGGCACTTGGCGAAGTGCCGAACGCCGGTCAGGCGGTGGTGCGACGGGGGTATGTCGATTCGTCTTTGGGGCAGATTCACTATCAACGTGTCAGTCCGGGTGAGGGCAGCGCCCATCAGCGCCCAGCGAGTGCGCATCCAAGCGACACGCCGCCACCGATTTACGTGCTCTTGCATCAAGTTCCGTGGTCACATGTGTATTACGCGCGGGCGCAGGCGGAACTCGCTCAACGCGGTATTCAGTCGATCGCGTTTGACACGCCGGGCTATGGGCTATCCGCGAAGCCGGCGAGTGAGCCGACCATTGCCGAGTACGCGAGTGCGCTTCGCGAGGCGATGACTCGACTTGAGCTCGGTCGCGTGATGTTGGTGGGTCATCACACGGGCGCCACCTTGTCGGTGGAGATCGCCCGCCAAGAATCTAAGGATGTCGTCGGTCTGGTATTACATGGGGTCCCGATTTACACCGCTGACGAAGCGAAGGCGCGCCTGTCTGCGCCGCATTGGGACCAGACACTGAAGGCGGACGGGACGCATTTGTCAGATCGTTGGTTGGCGCTTTCCAATCGGGTTGCGGGCACGCCTGAAAGCCTGCATTGGTCAGTGCTCTCGTTATTTTTGGCTGGCGAACAAGAATGGTTCGGTCATCATGCGGTCTTTAAGTACCCCATGGCGGAGTCTTTGCGCGTCTTAAAGGTTCCGGCAGTGGTGCTCACTAACCGAGATGATCTACTCGATTTCACGCTCGATCGAGTCAAAGAAATTAGGCCTGATTGGCGTTACCATCGATTGGACGCTACGAGCTCCAATATGGCATTTGATCAGCCACAGGCCTGGGTGGAGGCGCTCGTTTCAGTAGCGAAAAGTGACCCACTGAAGCGTTGAATGAGCCCTCTCAGCTTGAGCTTCGCGTAGGAGAAAACGCTATGGATCGACACAACGCATGGACTCGTCGGCAGTGGCTACAGGGAGCCGTGCTCGGTACAGCGGGGGTCATGGGATCGGCGACCGCTTCAAGTGGTGACATCGGGCAGCCATCGGTAGAGCCGCCCGATCTGTCTTTTTTGAAGCGCGAACCTTTGATGAACGCCGATCGCTTGCGATTTTTCATGGAGCAGGCGGGGCTCGACGTGTTGATCGCGGCCTATCCTGCGAACGTCTACTACCTGACTAATCATTGGCCGCAAAGCGATCGAATGGGCTGGCAACACTCGGGTATTGCGATTTTCTCTCGTGATGCTTCGCGCCCACTCGCGATGGTGATGCGACAGTTCTTGTACTACTACACGCACTCGCCCGAGTCGGAATTCTCTGATCGGCTGATTTTTCCCTTCACTGGTCCTGTCGATGAGCCGAGCGCAGGCGGGGGCGACTCTGGCGAAGAGCCCGAGGCCGCGCCTGCGCGGATGAAGCGCGTATTGGACCCTGCGCGTATTTCCGCTCGCGATCAGCAGCGCATCGATTCCATGGCTGACACCCAGCCCATGTCGGCGGATGCTTCATGGGCGTTGCGTCGGGCCTTGCGTCATTTAGGGCTTGAGCAAGCCCGAATTGGGATTGATGACCCGGCACTCGAGCGGGTGCTGCGTGAGCGGGGTTTAGGTCGCGAGATCCGCCCCGCAGAAAATACCTTACGTCGCGCGCGTCTCGCTAAGACCGCGACCGAGATTAAGTTGATTCGGCTGGCCGCCACGCAGAATGTCTTGGCGGGATTAGCGGCCGCTAAGACGGTCCGGCAATTGGGATCCACTCGTTTGCTGCGCGCCCAATTCTTTGCCGAAGCGGCCGCGCGAGGCAATGCAGGCACCTATATGGTGATTGATGGCACCTCGACGGAAGTGCTTGATGAGCCGCTACGTGAAGGGATGGCATTCTCCATCGATTGCGTGAGCACCTGCCGTTATTACCACGGTGACTTTGGCCGGACGGTTTTCTTTGGCGAGCCGGCGCCCGAGATCCAGCGTGCCACCACAGCGATTGCTAACGCTTGGAATGAACTACGCCCGCAGTTAAAGCCCGGTATGCGCTTTGCTGAAATTCCCGAAATCGGTCGGGCTTCTTTGCGTCGCCAAGGGGTGAGGTTGAATGTCAGCTTTACGCCGCATAGCGTCGGGCTCCATCACACCGATCATCCTCAAGCATCTTTTTTAGATCCTCGCGTACCACAGGATCTGCGCCTTGAGGTGGGGACGGTGCTCAGTGTCGACTGTCCGGCGCTGGATGCAGGGCTCGGTGCAACCACACATCTGGAGGATCTCATGCTGATTACTGCGGATGGAGCAGAGCCTCTGCATCCCATTCCGGAGCCCGTCTTGATGGTGTGAATGTGTGGTGTGAGTTGATGAATTCTTTGGGATAACGATGCGTGTTGATGAAGACTGGATACGAGGAATTTCCATGATGCGAAGCGGCTGGTGTGCGTTAGGGGTAGGGGCAGTCATTGGCTGGTGGGCAACCGGTGGCGCGGCCTGGGCTGGCGATGCCACGACGGCAAGCTCATCGTCGGAGGTCGCAGCTTTAGTCGCCGAGTGTGATCGACTGGCGGCGCATCCTGAGGATCCCGCGCGGGTGACGGCGGGGGTGTCTCAATCGAAGATGGACAAGCCGGTTGCACTGGCGGCTTGTGCCAAAGCGTCTGAGGTCGCGCCCGACAATGGTCGGGTACGCTACCAGCACGCTCGGGTCATGTTTTACCTTGGTCAGAATCAGCCGGCAGTGGCTGAGATGCAGGCGGCCGCCGATCTCGGGTATGTGCAGGCGCAATATATCTTTGGGACATTCATCGCGCGTGCGCGGCCCTATGCGCCAACGGATATTTGTCTAGCGGAGCGCTATTGGCGCGAAGCCTCGGACGGTGGGCGACAGGCGGCGCGCGTGCAGTATTTGCGTTTTTCCTTGCAGGGGCGATTTACGGATTGCCAAGCGTCCTTAAATCGTGAGGGATTAGAGGCGCTTTATCAAAAAAGCGCTGCTGAGGCCAAAGATTTTTATGAGCGTATTACGCTTGAGGATCTACGTGCCGCACTGGATGCGCGGATGCCGGATGCGGCCAACGCGTTATGGCAGCGCTGCGCGAGCTCGATGGAGGTTCCTTTTACGCAGGCCGTCCGTGTCCGTCGCTTTGGCGATACTGACGCCATGACCGATGCGCTCAATACATTGATCCTCTCAGGTGAAAAAACCATCACGGCCACCACGCCTTGGTTGACGGCCGTCGACCCATCGCGCCGCGGATTCGTGGGCGCTTACTGGGTGTTGGTCAATCCACGTGGGGAGCCGGTCGGAGTGCTGCGTACCACCGAGGTGAAGCAAACTCGCTTTGATGCAGTGACCGCAGAAGACTCTCAATACGAGGGCAAGCCGGTACGGCCGATCGAAGTCTGGCGTAAGGTGCACCAAGACTTCTTTGATCGCGTGCTTGGGCCGCTCGGTAAAGCCTGGGCATCCGATATGCCTGTGACGCTGGAGCGTTTTGAGGTGGTATGCCGCGCCTAACCTAGGCGCGGCATTTGCCGAGCGTTCGAGTTGATGAAGCGTCCCGGTTTAAAAGCGTTCAAATTTTAGGGGCGCTCGATCAGTTCAATCAGCTCGCCCGCAGGCCCGCGGACGGTCGCCGCTCGCGCGTCATTCGGATAGGCAAGACCGGTGTAGCGCGTGGGTGGGCTGATCCAATCCAGATCGAGAGCATCCAAAGATTCCACGGCAAAACTCGTGCCGACAATACCCGCTGGCAGATCCCCCTCTCGTTTCGCACGGGGACCGGTGCGCGCGGGGTTATAGCCATCAAATTCGATCAAATTGCCATGCTCAGCGAGCCGCGCGGTAGCCAGCCCAATCGTTTCATCCTCCGGTAATTGCTGGGCGCGGGCGACGACACCGACGCGCATTTGCCGAGCAGGATTCCGTTGGAGTTGGAAGCGACTGCTGTAGAAATCTAAAAGAGCCTCAATGTCGCCACCGGCAACCACCATGATGAAGATCCGACCAATATCGCCATTCGGTAGGGGCAAGGGCGACTTGCTGCGATCGCCCGTTTCGGCGGTGAAATAAATGACTTCACCGCTCGGCCCAACGACCTGAAACGCTCGGATGGTCGGATACGCACCCAGCGGGGCGGGCTCGCCAATAATGCGAAAGGGCGAGGTCTCCAGTTTTTTTCTGAGGCCATCCGGGTCATCGACAATGATTTCGATGGCGTTCCAACCATGATCGGTGAGCGCGCGATAGTCAGGCGTCGGTGCAGTCGCTTGAATGGCGCGGATAAACACTTCAGGTGCCGCATCGGAACTCATGAGCACATACGGCTGGCCCGCGATCTGGGGTGCGTCCCAGCTGCGCGCTAAGCCCTCACTAATGCGACCCCGCTCGCGCACTTGGTAGCCAATCCACTCGTTGTAGTGCGCCTCGAGCTGCTTGAGGTCAGGCGTCGTGAGGGTGGCCATTTGGATGCGCTTTAACGCTGGTTGCGCCCATAGATCAACGGGGAGCAAGCACAGGAGCAGTGCCGTGAGAGAGGCTCGCATCCAGAGGACTGGTTGTGAGCGGTGCGGCAACCCTGATGGCGCGTATTTCAGTCCCTGCGAAAAAAGTTTCATCGAATGCATGCTCCGTGGACGACTCAGAGGATTACTGCTGATGCTACCAAGACCGTGGTGATTTTTCTGCGTGTAGACAGGCTAAGATGCAAACGAGAATGAGCAGAGAGAAGGAGTCAGGTGATGCAAGCGGATCCCACCAAGGTCGTGCTACCACGCACTTCGAAGGGCAAGCGCCCGGCATTTTTTGATGATCCATCTGTCGATCAGTTGATGACCTTCGTAATTGAGCTGACGACCGAGGTCGCGGTATTACGTGAGCGGCTTGATACCGTCGAACAATTATTGGAGCGCGATGGGCAGGTGACGCGCGCCTCGATCGAAGCTTTCCAGCCGAGCGCTGAGCTTGAGTCAGAGCGAAACGCATGGCGAGATGCTTACCTCAAGCGCGTCTTTCGCTTGCACTCCGCTGATCAGACTGAGGGCTGATGTCCACCGCGAGCGAAAAGCCATGGCCGAATCCGCTCTACGCGTGGTACGTCGTTGGCTTATTAGTGATTTCTTACGCCAGTGGCGTCGTCGACCGTATCGTCCTTGGGTTATTGGTGCAGCCCATCAAGGCAGATCTCAGTCTCTCTGATACCCAGATCGGGATTATTCAAGGGCTCGCGTTCGCACTCTTTTACAGCCTCTTCACGCTACCTGTGGGGTTCCTCATTGATCGCTGGAAGCGAATGCCAGTGATTTGGGGTGGCTCTTTGGTGTGGTCGATGGCGACTATTTCCGGCGGGTTTGCGCAGTCGTTTGGCGCGCTCTTTGCGTCGCGCGTGGTGATGGGGGCGGGTGAGGCCACCATCACACCGGGCTCCGGCTCGCTCATTGCCGATTATTTTCCACCTAAGAAAAGACCGCGTGCGTATGGCATCTTTGCCATGGGCGGGTCGATCGGGATCGGTATCGCCTATCTGCTCGGTGGGATCGCAATCGGTTTTGCAGATACGGTAAAAAGTTGGTCGCCTGAGTTGCTGGGCGATTTTCGTAACTGGCAAATCGTATTGTTTATTATTGGTGTGCCGGGCTTATTGCTCGCGGTGCTCATGGGTTTGACTATCCGCGAGCCCGAGCGTCGCGGAGTCGTAGCTGAACAGGGGACCAAGATTTCTTTGTTGCCCTTATGGCGCGAGCTTTCTACCAATCGAATCGCGCTGACCGCAGTGATGATGGGCTCGATCATGAACGTGATGATCGTCAATGCTCAGCTCGCCTGGTTCCCCACTTTGTTTGTGCGCGTGCATGAATGGGAGCCCAAACAAATCGCGATGGCACTTGCGTTAGTGGGCGTTCCCTTTGGGATTGTGAGCGCGATTACGGCGGGATGGTCGTTGTCATGGTTAGCCAAACGCGGCCGTGAGGATGGGCCCATTTTGGTCATGATGCTGCAGTGTCTGGCGTGGGCGATTTTTGGTACGGCGAAGTGCTTGGTGCCTTCGCCCGAGTTGGCGTTGGCGGGGCATATCTGCACCTCGCTTTTCGCTACTTGGTCAATTACCGCGGCGCTCACCGCACTGAATCAAGTGACGCCTAATCAGTTAAGGGGCCAGGTGGTGGCGGTGTACACCTTGTTAACGGGTCTCGTCGGTATTGCAGTGGGCTCGGGTGCGGTCGGCCTATTGTCTGATTACGTCTTCAATTACGACACGGGCATCGCGCCGAGTCTGGCACTCGTCTGTTTCTTGGGAGGGTCCATTGGCATTGCCATTCTGGCCTATGGCCGCGTGGGCTATACCGGTGCGGTACAGCGCGCCGCTCGCTGGGGTGAGGGCGTTTAAGGCGTAGTCTTTGGGGGATAAGTCATGCGACAGAAGCCATGTTTGACCCATGAGGATGTACGTATCCTCGCCGAAGCCTGTCGGGAGAAGGCGATGGCGCAACAACTGGCGGTGACGATCGCCATTGTCGATGATGGCGGACATCTCTGGCATCTCGAACGCTTGGATGCCCGTCCGAGTACGATTGAGGTCGCCATCGGTAAAGCGCGAACGGCGGCCTTGATGCGCGCGCCTTCTGCGGCGCTTGAGGATGCGATCAAGGACATGCCGGGGATTCTTGCGCTGAATGCCATGCCACTTCGGGGCGCCCTACCGGTGATGGT
>CAZSRB010000053.1:9347-11754 GCA_964609065.1 uncultured Acidibacter sp.
AGTCACCGAGGGTTGGCCATCTCGACACCCATTGCGTCAACGACGGATTGCATCGCAGGGGTGTCCTGCGGTATCAGAGATGTTGTAAATAAGTGTACGGTTTAACACGGAGAGGGCAGGTCATGGCTGCACAGATGGAAAGTATCGCGGTACCGAATATTGAGGAGCTGTTCCGCCCCACTCACGATGAGCGCGCACGCCAGTCGCTGGTCAGCATGTTGCGTAAGCACGCGATCATCGATCTGCGAGCGAAAGTGCGATCGGAGTACGAAGGCAAAGTGGCGCCCGACTTAAGCGCCCGAGGTCAGGCGGTCAAAGATTGGCGCGATATCGAGTCCGCGATGGCGGATGACCCAGTACACCGTATCTACAGCAGTCTGCGCTACAACGCGCAAGAAATGTGCTACCAGTCGGTGCAGCCGGCGGTCGAGCGCGCCTTGCCATCGATGATCGATCTCGCGCGCGACTTGGCGGCGCGAAATCCGACCGGCGGTTCATTACAGCTTGACCCCTCGTTGCCGATCCCGCGTTATCTCAACGCGTTAGATGTGCATTTGGCGCCTGGCTGGGTCACGGCTGAGCATACGCACGATGACGTCGCACAAGGCGCGGTTGTGGCGTTTGGTGGCAAGGTCTTCACCGGCCAGCACCCGTATCGTAAGCGACCTGGCGTGGTCGCTGAGTCCATCGCACATTGGATTAAGAAAACCCGACCTGGTTTTAATCCGCGACGGATTCTCGATCTCGGTACGACCACAGGTAAAAATTTGTTGCCCTATAAGACTGCGTTTCCCAAAGCAGAGGCACACGGTATCGACTGCGGCGCGCCGGTGCTGCGCTATGCGCACGCGCTCGCCGAACATGAAGGGATTGCGGTGCACTTCAGTCAACAGAATGCAGAGCACACAAACTTCCCCGATGGGCATTTCGACCTCATCGTCTCAAGCTTCTTTTTGCATGAGATTCCGGTCAAAGCCACCCGCGCGGTACTGAATGAATGTTTCCGTCTGCTCGCTCCAGGTGGCTTGATGATCCATATGGAGCTACCCGACGCTGCCTCGGTGACAGACTACGAAAACTTTTTTTGGAACTGGGACACCACGAATAACAACGAGCCCTTTTACACGAGCTATCGCGATCAAGACCCGATCGCGCTCGCCGCGGGGGCAGGTTTCGATCGTGCCAAAGCGTTCAAGCTCACGATTCCCGACTCAGCGAGCTTTGGTGAAGAGCGCTATGCAAAATTCTTAGCCGGTGAGATTCAAGCGCCTGCCCATGGAAGCGGCGGTTGGTTTATCCACGGCGCTGAGAAGTAGTACTTACGTCGAGACCAAGGGGAACCCAAGGCGCCGCAGCGATCGGCGTACCCTCGGGTGCGCTCGACACAGCAATATCGATCTAGCCATATGAAGCGACGACACTTTTTAGAGGGCGCCTTGGGCGTTGCTGGGGCAGCGGCACTTGATGTGCGATCGGCTGCAGCAATATCAGCGTCCGAGCCCTACGATTTGATTGTAATCGGGGCGGGTACCGCGGGGATACCGGCGGCGATATTTGCCACTCGCCGTGGCGCGAAGGTGCTGTTAGTCGATGCGGCAGACGACATCGGCGGTACGCTGCATTTGGCGAATGGCCAGGTGAGTGCAGCCGGTACTCACGTGCAGATAGCTAAAGGCATCAAAGATTCGCCGCGCCAACATTACGAAGACGTAATGGCCTTGTCGCGCGGATTGGCCGATGCCAACGTGGTTCGGCTGACAGCCGAGCAGGCGCCCGCCACGGTGAATTGGCTGCTTGATTCGGGTCTAACACCCTTGCCGGATCATCCCGTGACGGGGGATAGTCCCGGCCGTAAAGCCTATTCTGTCCCCCGATATCTTTGGGGAGCCGGTGAGGGGCGCGATATCTTGGCGGTGCTACGGCGTGAATTAGCGCCTGAGATTGAGAGCGGTCGAGTTCGTTTAGCGCTTAATACTCGTGTGGAGCAGCTGATCAGTGACGGTTCGCGGGTGGTCGGTGTAAAAGCGGCGGGGCTCACCGCTCATGGTCGTCATGTGCTCGTTACGACGGGCGGCTATGCGATGAACGCAGCGTTATTCCAAGAACTCAGTGGCGTCCCCGCCTATGCCGCGGCTTCTTATCCCCATTCGCAGGGCGATGCGCTCGGCTGGGCACGCGAAGTGGGGGCGCAACTGCGAGGCCAATCTTTGCATCGCCCTGGCACGGGCTCGGTACTCACGAGCTTTAGCTATCCCGCCAAGGTCTATGTTCGATTTGAGACTCGACCGCAGCGTCGGTTGCCGTGGGAAATTTGGGTAAATGAGCAAGGCCGTCGATTTATTCGCGAAGATGAGCCCCTCGTCAACAACCGCACGAGCGCGTTGTTATCGCAATCCAATCTCCGCTA
>CAZSRB010000053.1:11854-12977 GCA_964609065.1 uncultured Acidibacter sp.
GGTAGTGGCGCGACGCTGGGTGACGCGTTTGCGCCCGGCATGATGCTCACGCCCGCCTTGGCGCTCGGTCGCTGGTTGGGGCTGACACTGCCCTTGGCTTGATGCGGTCCTAGTTCTTAGACCGTATTTCAGCAACTGCTGAATTCGATTATCTGAAAACTTAATTTCAGCCAGACAAAAAATTTGGCCGCGACACGAAGCCCGATGAGGACTTCGCGTCGCGGCCAAGGTTTACGCGGTTACCGTTCGCTTAGAACTTGTAAGCGACCGTCATACCGACTTGACGCTTGTCTGCCAGCGGATACTGGAAGCCACGGACGAACGATGAAGTACGCGTGGATTGGGTATCTGGGGGCGTTGTCGGTACCACCGTGGTGGAGGGCAACAAGTTCTTGAAGTCGACGAAACGAATGACCGTAGAAGGCGTGCGGTTGTCGAACAAGTTGTCGACGAACACGCTGAACTTCCAGTTAGCGGTATCGAAGCCGAGCTTCATGTTCACGAGTTGCTGCTCACCCGTGTGGGCAAGATTAAACACCTGCGAGAACTTCTTGGACGCGTAGGCGTAGTCGACTCGGAAGTAGCCATCGACGGCGTCGCTGACGTTGAAGTCATAGCGACCAAAGGCCGTGATCTGGTTCTTCGGTGAGTTCGGCGTTTGCTTACCCGCCAAGGAGCCTCGGTTGAGGAAGGTTAGATTGGTGGGCGGTGCGGTGGTGCAGCCCACTGCGCGACCTTCGCTCGCTGGGGTGTTGAACTGGCACTGCTCCGCGTCGTACGCCGAGGTGATCTCAGCATCGTTGTAGGAGAAGCCAAAACCGCCGGTGAAGCTGTCGGTGAATTGGTTGCTGAGCTCAAACTCAAAACCCGTGACCTCGGTTTCACCGATGTTGACCACCACCGTGACCGGGTTGCCGTTCGATAGCGTGGCGCCCGTGGTTAGCTGCTGGTTCGTCCAGTCGATGTAGTACACCGCCGCATTGACGATCGTACGACCATCGCGGAAGGTGTTCTTGGTACCGATTTCATAGTTCCAGGCACTTTCTTCATCAGCAAACCGCAGGCTCGGGTCGAGCAACGGGTTCGAGTTGATGAACCCAGGCTTGTTACCCTTGGCCGCTGC
>CAZSRB010000054.1:0-12427 GCA_964609065.1 uncultured Acidibacter sp.
GCGCGGGATTTTTTGAATCCGATGGTACCGACGTTGGCGATGTTGTTACTGACGATACCGAGTTCGGCCGTAGCGGCATTGAGACCAGTCAGCGAGGTATAAAACGACATGTGTTGAGTCTCCGGAGGTCGTAAAAAGCGCTTCCCGTAATCAGCGCATCGTTGAAACTTGTGATAACGCAACCGTCTCGCCGTTCACGAGGTTGAGCATGACCTCGGACCCGTTCATCGAGACGCTATGAACTTTGGTGTAAAGCAGGGCTTTACCTGCTGTCGCCTGGCCGTTCTTGACCATCGACACATCAACTTGATACTGCCCAGGCAAGGCGTTCATTCCGCCCGAGAGCGCACCATCCCACGCAAAGGGGTAGTCACCCGCTCCTGCCGGACCGAGCTCAAAGGTTTCCATCACTTGGCCAATGGCATTACGGATATAAACCACCGCCCCATCTACGGGTTCAGTGATTCGAACCGTCCCCTCAAGTGGCGCGTCTTCGCGTAGTTCAGCGAAATTTCCGCTGGAAAGCACAGAGCGACCGATTAAAGACCCGCTCGACAGCAAACGGCTTGAAACCATTTGCTCGGATAGCGCTTTCAATTCTTTGGCCATATCGCCAATGGATGACACCGTCGAGAACTGTGCCATCTGACCCAAGAATTCGCCATTTTCCATTGGCTGCATCGGATCTTGATTCTTAAGCTGCGCGGTCATCAGCTTGAGGAAATCTTCCTGCCCCAAGGTGGTTGAGCGCTCGATCTCCTTTTGCTGCTCGGCTTCAAAGCTCGTGATCCCTGCCGGGAGCGACTGACGAACACTGCTCGGAATAGTAGTAGAAGCCATCTATTAACCCTTCGTGTTCATGTCGATGGTGCGCATCATGAGTTCGCGCGCCGTGCTCGCGGTGGTGAGCGCAGTTTCATAGGCACGCGCCGCTTCCAACATATCCGTCATTTCTTCGATCGGATTAACGTTCGAGCGATAGACGTAGCCCTCTTCATTGGCAAGCGGATTCGAGGGATCGAAAACCTGAGGATTCGCACGATTGGTTTCGGTGATCTTGCGTACCTTCACACCAAAGCTTGCAGCGAGTCCGTCACGCTCGGATTCGAGCACCGTCTCAAACATCGGACGCTTGCCCTTATAAGCATCCTCGGGCGACCCCGCGACGGTCTCGGCATTCGCGAGATTCGAGGCGATCGTGTTCAGACGTACGGTCTGTGCATTTAATGCACCGCCCGCCAGCTTGAAAATATTCGATAACGACATGAGGATTCTCCGTTAGCGATCCGCTTAATCGCCCCGATATGCCTTGCGCAGTCCTGAGAGCGCGCTCTCCGCAAAACGCAAGGCGGCGAGATAACGGCTCGCAGCATCGCCATAGGCAGCTTCTTCAATGTGTGTCTCCACGGTGTTGCCGTCGCGAGAAGGAGAAAGCGGGATCCGATAACGCAAAGCATCTCGGGTGAGCTGCTCCGGCGATTCAATGTGCTGGGGATGCGTGACCGCCAAACGTTCGTGCGTACCGAGCTCGCGCATGACATCTCTAAAATCAATGTCTCGTGCGCGATAATTCGGCGTGCTCGCGTTGGCGATGTTGCCCGAAATCACCTCCAGGCGCCGCGCCTGCACGGCAGCAGCGTTGGGGAAGATCCCGAGGGCACGATCCACTTGCGACATCACTTAACTCCTACTCAAGAAATCCGGTTTGGAACCGACTCTGTCCTCGACAAAGCTCCAAAACGGATCTTTGTGTGGGGGAGTAAGCAAGGGGTGTGCCAACTCGGAATTCCGAGGCCTAGCGCGGTTTCCCCAACTTAGTTGCGGTTCTTACGCACCGACCGGCAAGGTTTTGCCGGCACGGCGGCAAGCGCTTGCCTGCCGCTTTTACGGGGTATTCCCGATCTCGGCGGAATTCGGATCTAATTCCGCTTGCATCCCACGGAAATCCGAGATTTCGAAGTTGGCACGGGGTTTGCTGTACCCAATCACCGTCGGCCGAATGCCGATGCTGTTTTTGGAGTATGTGCATGGCACTGGTGATCAATACGAATATCGGATCGATTCAAGCCGAGCGTGCGCTCGCGGGGACCCGCGAGACCATGGAAACCTCCATGCAACGCCTTGCGACGGGTCGACGCATTAATAGTGCATCAGATGACGCCGCCGGCATTGCCGTTGCTTCGCGTATGACTGATCAGATGCGCGCCCTTAATATGGCGATCCGCAATGCAAGCGACGGTTTATCCCTCGCCCAGACGGCGGAAGGCTCGATCGAAGAAATGCAGAATATCCTGCAGCGCATGCGAGAACTCGGCGTACAGGCTGCAAACGGCACCTATACCGATACCGATCGCAGCTTCCTGGATCTCGAATATCAAGCCTTGATGAGCGAACTCTATCGCATCTCAAAATCAACAGCTTGGGATAAAGATCTCAAAGTATTGGATGATGATGTCGAAGCCGTCGATATTCAGGTGGGTGCCGATGCGGGCGAAGTCTTAAATATTCCACTCGGCCCTCTAACACCGCGGGCGCTGGGCCTCAAAACTGAGACGTCAGATATTGGTGCTGCAGCAGGTAATTTCGACGGAGACGCCGCCGTGGGTCCGCAAACCACTACTGCTCTCACCGCTCAATTTCCCTCCGCAAGCGCACCAGGGACAGACTTTGTTGTTCAGGTATCTATCACCAACGGAAGATCTGTCACGATCATGGCTGAAGATGTCACGGATATCGACGATTTAGTCGCTAAGCTCAATGCCGATATTGACTCCTCAACCAACTCACTTACTTTTTCTAAAGGCGCTACAACTGACACTTTGGTGCTCACGCACGGTACAGCTGCCACAACTTTTGCCGCAACGATTACGACAAGTGTGGACACTAGCGGCATCGATACGTTGGCAGAAGCCTCCAAAGCCCTTGCTGTCATCGACGATGCCCAAGATATCGTCAACGAGCAACGCTCCAAACTCGGTGCGGCTATGAACCGCGTGCAGTACACCATCAGTAATTTGATGAACGTGGTGGAAAATACAAGCGAAGCAAAATCACGTATCTACGATACCGACTATGCGGCAGAGTCCGCTGCCCTCGCCCGCACCCAGGTGTTGGCACAGGCGGGTACCGCGATGCTCGCGCAGGCGAATCAGTCCACGCAGTACGTGCTCAACTTGTTGCGACAAGGGTAAGCACGCTTCAGGACTGATATGACCGTCCGCACGCAATTGCCATTACCTCGATCTTTGAATCGAGCTCAACGGGCGCCGATTCGGCGCCTTGCGGGTATGGCCTGTTGCGGACTCTTAGGGTCTTCGCTACTCATGGCGAGCGAGTCATCGATCACTCTGACTGAGGCGGCCAAAGAATACGCTTCGCAAGCACTCGGCATGTCGAGCGATCAGATCGAAGCGTTACATGTCGATCCACGGTTACCGCTTGGCGAGTGCACATCGGGTTGGCAATTTGGGTTCGCCTTTAACTCGCGCACCACGGTCGAGGTCGCCTGCGATGAAGCGGGTCGTCCCAAGCGTTATGTCGCACTGCGGTTACCACCCGAGCCCGTCGCCAATGTCGCGGGTCCAAGCTATGTGGTCACTGCAAAAGACTTGCCTTTCGGGCATGTCGTCCGACTTTCGGACCTGAAGCTCGCGACCGCTGCCCCAGGCGATCGCCCGCCCCCTCAAGCTTTGAGCTCGATGGACGACTTATTAGGGCAGTCACTCACGCGACCCATGCGCGCGGGAGAGACGGTCGGACGAGCAGACGTGCGTCAAGCCATCCGAGTTCGACGCAAAGAGAGGGTCGTTGCGTGGTCCGAGTTTTCGGGCGGACGCATCGCTACCTCATTGATTTCGTTAGAAAATGGTCGCACTGGCGACTGGATCGAACTGGAGAACCCAGGCAGTGGCCGCAAGGTCCGTGGGCAGATCCAGACCGACGGCAGCGTACGGCTCGGGGGTCACCGAGTCGCGTTGACGGCTGCCCCTCGCATAATTTCATCATCAGGCGCTAAAGTTTCCTCCGGTGGGGACGACTGAACCCCCATAGAAGTAGGAATTGCGCCATGACAATCGACAAAATCCAACCTTCGGTGAACCAAGTCTCGCTGGAAGCCAAAGCGGCTCAAGCGGCTGATGTCGCCGCACGCGCTCAGGCCACCGCCCGCAAGCAACAGACCGAGGCTCAACAAGCCAAAGTCGTTCAAAAAGGGCTAGCGGATGTGGTCAGTGTGCCGGTCAAAGTGTCGGTGGCGGCTCAAGAGCGACTACAAGCCGCTCGCGTAGCCGGCGAGAAAGATGCGTTTGATCAGGAGAAGGTGGATCGGATTCGTCGCGAAATCGCCGAGGGGAACTTCCCCATCGATGAAGAGCGACTGGCACGCAAATTCCTTGAACTTGAGAAACAACTGGGAGATCTGGGGCGCTGATCCTCTCGCGGGTCACTCGCCTGCCCCAGCACATTAACTATGAATGTCGCTCAGCCCGAGACCCTCGAACAATTGCAATCTTTGTGTGATGACCTCTGTCATCTTTTGGAACGCGAGCACTCGGTGCTGCGCTCACGCAATGGTCTCATCGGTGCAGGGGTGAACGAGCTTGAGCAGCTACACGGCGAGAAAGATCGCCGGATCGATGTGCTCGATCGCGCCAGCCGCAGCGGACTCTATTCGGATCAGGCCAAAGCGGATCCCGAACGCGCGCACACGGTTCGTCAGTCAATCGAGCGCTGCAAATCTTTGCAAGCCCGCAATCACCAAGTGTTTAGTCGTGTGGTCGGCTCTCAGCGTCGTTTACTCTCGATGCTGCGAGATCCCTCCGAAGACGTCAGTCTCTATGATCGCGGTGGTCGCAGCCTCGACTACGGTAGCTCCATCCGCGCGCATCGCGCCTAATACGCCATACGCCATACGCCATACGCCATACGCCGAGCTTAGTCGGGCTCTCGCCCTTCCATCCAATAGACCCACGATAAAACGACGGCAACCGCGACGTACACATCGCGCGGCACAGGCGTTCCCAAGGGTAAGTCAGCCAGACGCGCCGCTAGCACCGGATCACGCATCACCGGAACGCCTTGTTTTTCGGCTTCACGGACGATCGCTTGCGCAATCGCCGCCCGTCCGCTCGCGGTGATCACGGGGACAGGGTTATCGCCATACTCCAGCGCCACAGCGCGATCGGCGGCGACGGCGCGATCCGTGGGGCTCATACGTGAATTTCCTTGAGTCGCCCAGGTTGACTCTGCGGAACCTCAAGCTCTTCGTCCGCACGCATCACTGCCCAACGCGCAAGCTCAAGCCCCGCTTCATCGAGTCGCTTCGCCAACTCCCCTCGCGCAGACTCCCAATGCTCCGCTCGGCTCGTATCCGCAGTCAGTAACGTGACGCCCACGCCCATACGCCCGACTTGTTCAATACGAATGTCGATATCCCCGATCGGCAAAGAAATACCGCAAAGCCGCATTCGCCACGGGGCAGATTCCGGGTCCGCATCAGACCGCCCTTTGCGGGCATCGGGATCGATCCGCCGAGGGTCCTGCTGCAGTGTGATCCACCAGGCACCCAAGCCATCGGGCGATGGCAAAACAAAAGAATAACAACTACCCCCTGACTGATGCGCAAGGCTCGCTGCACCTTGCAACGACACCATGTCATCGAGAGCGGCCCAGGCCTCCGGGACTCGCTCACCACGCGGGTGTCTCGCAATGAAATCCAATATCTGACGCTTGAGGTCCGCAGGCGGGACTGCACGCCGATCTTTGAGTCGTGCTTCAAGGAACAAGCCTGATTGCGCGAGCGAACTCGTTATCGCCTGCATCCATCCCCCGACATTCGAGGGTAAGGCACCGGCCGATAAAGACGTCGCGGCAGTCATCGCAGACGCTCCCACCGAAGAGCCGCTCGCGCCGATTCCGCCGTCAGTGCGTGCGGATTGGCCCCGCAGCCACATCGCCCACTGCGCCAGGGCGCGGGGCGGCTCAAGACGCGCGGCCAAAGCTTGTAGTGCGCCTGCGAGCCCGGGAGCGAGCGTTCTACTGGCAGTCTGTGTGGCTGATGAATCAGCGATTTCCGCCAACTCGCCTGCGCCGTAGACCGTCATCGCGCCTCGGACAGCGGGCGCCCCGCCAATCCGCGCTTTACTTTGTCCCGCTAACGGCAAAAGCGGCACCAGCATCATGGCGCCTTCCGCATTGCGAGCGACCTGCAAAGAAAGCGCCGTGTTCTCTGTTAACCCTGGGATGGGACGGGCAGCGAAAAAATGCTCGCCGATCCGCAGCCACATCTCGTCGTTTTGGAATCGCACCATCGCTGACAAGGTGGTTCCCGCCTGCCACTGTGCGGCCGCTGCCGTTGCCGGTGGCACACGGATCGCGCGCTCAAGCGCCGGCACCAGATCTACATCTGGCGGCACAGGTAATTGAGGCGGTAAACCAACGGGACTCAGCATCGCGATTCCAGTCGCCTCGAGATGGGTGAACTTGAGTATAGTTCGATTGTTCCATTTTGGAGGAATATCCATGCGCGCTGCTTTGTTGCTCGCTGCCCTCGCTGGGCTGACGCTGATGCACTCGCTGCCGGCTGGGGCGCAAGATGCGAGCGCCGCACCACCGGTAGAGTCTGTTCGTCCGTTACAAAATCCCGCTCCGCGCTCTCGAACTATTCCTGAGCTCGTCTGCACTGGCACGCGACGACAGGACATTGATCACGGGAGCTTGCAGAATTCTTTGGTCACTGAGCCCTTCCGATTGCGACTGCGCGGCAACATGGTGTACACCGGGCAATCGGCGAGCACTGAACAGTTTACGAGTCTCATTAGTCGTACCGACCAGCGACGGTGGACGGCAGGCACCTCCACCTTGTTGTTGGATGATGCACTCACCCGCGGGGCTTGGATTGAGGTCGAGAATGACCGAACACGGGTGCGGTCCTTGAGCTGCGAGGCCTTTGATTCCTCGCGACGTTAATGTCGGGCACTTGATGACGACTTAAGTTTTTGATGGTCTTTCTACCTAGCATAAAACTCGGGCGCTCGATGAGCGCCCTCCCGGTCATCGTGCTCTTAACGAGTTGCGGCGGCGGAGGTGGCGATGGCGCTGAAGCCCCGCCCACGCAAAACGAGCCTGCCATCCAAACCGGGGCGATCGATGATCTCTCGCTCGCAGGCGTGAGCTATCAAAGTGCAACACTCACCGGCACCACGGATGAGACCGGGGGCTTTCGTTATCGTTGCCCGAGTAGTTGCGAGACGGTGACGTTTCGTATCGGGGCGGTGAATTTAGGCACAGCGACGGGTAGCGCCAAAGTATTACTCGCCGACTGGCAAAGCGGTATGAACGCAGGCGTCCTCTCAGAGTTAACGCTACGTCGCGCCCAGCTGCTGTATGCCTTGGATGAGAACGCAGACCCCACCGATGGCGTCAGCATCAGCGCCGCGACGACGAATGCGCTCGCCAATCGCACTCTTAACTTTGATGCCGCGAACTTTGATACCGAAATCAATGCGCTGATTGATGCGCTGCGTAACGATACGAGCCTAGCCGCGAGCTTTCGTAGCACCTTGACCGTCTTACCTCGCTCGCGTGTACGTAGCTTGCTCGAGCAGGCGATCGCTAAAGCACGTGGAGTCTGGGTCGAGCGACCGAGCGCGAACGATCAACCGGTCGTTGAAGTTCGTAAATATGTGCTGTCGATCAGTGATAGCCAAAGAATTTCGTATACGGGCGATAGCCAAAGCCTACGCGAACGCTACACACGGGGACTCAATCCCGCGATCGGGACGGCACTCGTGCGTGTGAGTGGCGCCGCGAATAGCGCGTGGGAGCTGCGCTCCCTCACGAGTCGCGGCATTCACGTCAGCGCCCCTCACTACGCAGCAGGCGGTGAAGTGCGGCCCGCGAGCGTGCTCGTTACGCCAAGCGCTGAAGGCGCCCCTGCCACGGCTAGTCTGCGAGTGACGGCGGACAGCGCGAGCCTACAATCTTTGTCTTCGCTGACAGACGTCTCTGGGGCGGCATTCTCAGGGCGTCCGACACCGAACGGGGCTTCTGGGAGTGATGGGGCACGTAATCTCAAAGAAAACCTGCAACCCGCCTCGCCCGAATTTGATCAGCGAGGACTCAACCCCTCAGGGCTGACCCTGACGGAAGATGGCAGTCTCTGGGGCTGCGATCTATTCGGGCCGTTTTTATTTCGATTGGATACGCAAGGACGTATCGCGGCGCGCTATGGCCCAGCGGGTACGCTCGGCGCGCTTCCTGAGGTCGATCGACGCCTGCCCGCGATCCTCGAGTGGCGGCAAGCCGATGCAGGTTGCGCAGGTCTCGCCGCCTCGCCGGCCCAAGCGGATGTCATTTGGTTCGCGATGGCGGATGTGCTCGATATTGAGGGAAGAACGCGCGAATCGGCGAGTTTGATTCGGCTGGTCGCGTTTGATCGTCGCACCTTGAGCACACGCCAATATGCGATCGCCCGACCGACCGAAGAAATAGAACTTCAGGTCTTAGATCTCGATAGCTTGGACGATGGGCGCTTATTGGCCTTGGTGCGCTATCGGAATACAGCCGGTGGCGCCTTCCGTCATGAGATCCGCATTTGGGATGTCGCGCAAGCAACCGACCTCTCCAATCGAAAACTCACGAACGGACCTAACGCAGGGCGTGATTTGGAATACGGCACGGCTCAGCAAGTGGCGCTCAGCGGCGTGACGCTCGTCACGCAAAACCTAGTACTCGTGCTACAGGATTTAGGGTGGACATCACCCGAGGCGACAGGTCTTGCCCGCGGCGATGCGAAAACCTTATTTCTTTTAGCAAACTCCAATGGAGGGGTGCAGAGTCAACTCACGGGGGGCGACCCAACGCTCAGTATCGCTGAGCATCAAGTCACCGCTGACGGTGTGATCACCCCACGCGCAACTGCTGGCGGATCGGCTCCGATCTACTCACTCACTCCAGCTGACTTCGAGGCCCGTGAAACGGTGCTTTGGTCGATCGAATTACGCGAGGCGCTATGAAATCTGCAACGACCAAATCGATAACGACTCGTAGGCGTCATGGCACGTGGGCGCTCGCCCTCGCGGGGAGCATCATACTGCTGGGTGGCTGTCGCGATGCGAGTATCCCAGAGTCCTCCGAGCTCGGCCCTGTGCGCGGTCAGGCTGCCGAATTACGGGATGGGATCGCGTTTGTCCCAGGGTCCACACGGCGCTATAGCGGCCCGCTGATCACCTATTATTGGAACGGCGACTATGTCCGTGCCTACTACCGAAACGGCATCCAACATGGCCCTTGGACCCGCTACTCCAAAGAACACGTGGTGATTCAGCAAGTGTGCTTTGATCTCGGCGTACCGGTCGCCTGCCGCTAACCCGCCTAAGACCTCTCCCACTACGCGCGGACCGAGGTTTAAGCCACCCACTTCGCGCGATGTGATGATCGCGCGGCCGCCTCGAGACTCGAATCTTTGTCTGACTCAGTCGATCGACAACTAAAGCACACCGTCTCGGCTTGCTGCCAGACGCCGCGCGTCAGCATTAAGCGGCCGCACCGACCACAGCGCCCATGCCCCGGGGTCGTCGCCTCGCGCGGTGGCCACCCCATGGCGGCATGTTGCGTTCCGACTCTCATGTCTGTTAAGTCGGCCTACACACGGCCAACTTAAGGAAAACCGATGAGCCCACAGACGACTCCTGTGACCGAAGTCCGCCGCGGCGCCCTTGCCAAAACCCTGGATGCGATTGAGCGCATCGGCAATCGGCTACCCGATCCTGCGATGTTGTTTTTGATTTTGCTGGGTTTAGTCGCCTTACTGTCGGCGTGGTTATCGACGCTCAGCTTCAATGAAATTGATCCACGGACTCGCGAAGCGATTGTGATTCGTAATCTGCTGGCGCCCGATAACCTCACGACCTTTATGTCCGGGATGGTCAAAACTTTTGTTGAGTTTCCACCACTCGGTGTCGTATTGGTCGCAATGCTCGGTATCGGCGTGGCTGAGCACACCGGTTATATCAATGCGGCACTCAAGGCCCTGCTCTCGATCACGCGACGCTCACTGCTCACGCCAGTCGTGATCATGGTGGGAATCGTGTCGCATGTGGCGGTGGATGCGGGCTACGTCTTGGTAATCCCACTCGGTGGGTTGATCTTTCATGCCGCCGGTCGTCATCCGCTGGCGGGGATCGCGGCCGCCTTTGCCGGTGTCTCGGGGGGCTTCAGCGCCAACTTCGTGCCTTCTTCGCTTGATCCTTTGCTATCGGGTATCTCGCAGGCAGCCGCGCAACTGCTTGATCCCACCGTCACGGTTAATCCTTTAAATAACTGGTTTTTTACCCTCTCCTCATCGGTGCTCATTATCGTGGTCGGATGGATCCTGACCGATCGATTCATTGAGCCTCGTTTAGCGAATACGGCGGTCGATGGCGATGCACTTGCCGTTGAAGATCAAACACTCACAGTCGCTCAGAAGCGCGGCTTGGTGCGCGCCTCGCTCGCGCTACTTCTCTCCGCAGCCCTCTTGGCACTCAGCGCATGGCCCGCAGACTCTGCCTGGCGAAACGCTGAAGGTTTACTCACCGCGTTTGATGCGCCCCTCATGCGATCCATTGTCGCGCTCATTTTTGTGCTGTTTGTGATTCCAGGTGTCGTCTATGGTTACGTGGCGGGCACCGTCACCTCCCATCGAGATGTGATCGCGGGGATGACGCAGTCCGTTAGCGGGATGGGCTACTACATCGTCATGGCGTTTTTCGCTGCGCAATTTATCGCCGCGTTTGGTCAATCCAACCTCGGGCCACTCGTTGCCATCAAAGGCGCCGATGCGCTGCGTGAGGCGGGTCTACCGATGCAGGTCACGCTCGTGGGAATCGTGTTGCTGACCGGCGTGGTAAATCTCATGGTCGGCTCCGCCTCGGCTAAATGGGCCTTGATCGCCCCGGTGTTCGTGCCGATGTTGATGCAGCTCGGGGTGTCCCCCGATCTCACCCAAGCAGCCTACCGAGTGGGTGACTCGAGCACCAATATCATCACCCCACTCCTGCCTTACTTTCCGTTGATCGTGGTGTTTTGCCAGCGCTACGTGAAATCGAGTGGCATCGGGACGGTCGTTGCCCTGATGCTGCCGTATTCGGTTACCCTTCTCATCATCTGGTCAGCATGGCTGATCCTGTTCTGGTCGCTGGGATTGCCCCTCGGCCTGCAGTCGTCGTATATCTACGCGCCTTGAAATACCAAGGCTTTATGAGCTTTTTAAGGAGTCCCGTATGGATCGCCGAGAATTTGTCATCACCGCCAGTGCCGCGACCGCCGTTATGAGCGCACAGCCCTCTTTCGCCTTGGCCGACGACAACCCGTTTTTGAAGCCCTGGGCGCTCGCCGATGGCGCGCCCGCCTTTGATCTCGTCAAAACTGAACACTACCTGCCCGCGTTTGAGGCCGGCATGAGTGAGACCCGTCGCGAGATCGCGGCCATTATTGCCGATTCGTCGGCACCGACCTTCGCCAACACCATTGAGGCGATTGAGCGAGGCGGCGAGATCATGGATCGCGTGCAGTCGGTGTTCTTCAACATGACCTCTGCGAATACCAATGCCGAGCTACAAAAAATTCAGCGCGAGATCAGCCCGAAACTCGCGGCCTTTCGTAACGAGATCGTACTGAACGATCAGCTCTTTGCACGCATCGAGGCTGTCTACAACCAACGCGATACGCTCGAGCCAGAACAAGCTCGGGTAGCGGAAAAGTACTACAAAGATTTTGTCCGGGCAGGCGCCAAGCTGAACCCGTCACAAAAAGAGCGTATGCGTGAAATCGATCAGCGCATGTCAGAGCTGATGGTTCAGTTCCAGCAGAATGATCTCGCGGATACCAATGCCTTCACGATGGAACTCGCGAGCGAAGAAGATCGCGCGGGGCTACCTGACTTCGTGCTAGCTGCCGCACTGCAAGCGGGGCGTGATCATGGTCAAGATGGCAAGTACCTCATTACGCTATCGCGCTCATCGGTACAAAGTTTCTTAGAGCTTTCGCCGCGGCGAGACCTGCGCGAAAAAGCCTTCAAAGCCTGGGCCGCGCGTGGCGCTAACGGCAATGACTACGATAACCGCAAGCTCATTGCCGAAATCGTGGCGTTGCGGATCGAGCGAGCGAATCTACTTGGCTACCGCACGCACGCCGACTTTGTACTGGAAGAGCGGATGGCCAAGACACCGCAGGCCGCGCGCGATCTGATCGAGCGAGTATGGAAACCTGCCCGTGCCCGCGCCATTGAAGAGCGCACGGATATGCAACGCCTCATTGACGCTGAGCAAGGCGGATTCAAGCTCGAAGCCTGGGATTGGCGCTATTACGCCGAAAAAGTCCGCAAGGAAAAATTTGCACTGGATCAGGATGAACTCAAGCCCTACTTCCAGCTTGAGAAAATGATTGA
>CAZSRB010000055.1:0-12417 GCA_964609065.1 uncultured Acidibacter sp.
GATCCCGCGCAACTCGCTGTTGTCTCGGTTGATCATCGCCAACTCTATCGCGGTCAAGCGCTTGCTCTCGCCTTACCGCGTACGGTGGAAGATGTCAGCGCTTTACTGGCGCTATGTAATGCGCTGCGTATCGCGGTCGTCCCACAAGGCGGTAACACGAGCTACTGTGGGGGTGCGACCCCCGATGCGAGCGGCCAACAATTAGTGCTATCGCTAAGAAGGCTCAATCGTATTCGATCGGTTGAGCCCGAGAATGATTCTTTGGTCGCCGAGGCGGGCTGTATCCTCGCCGACGTACAACGCGCAGCCGAAGAGGCGGGGCGCTTTTTTCCGCTCAGCCTCGGCTCTGAAGGCAGCTGCCAGATCGGGGGGAATCTTTCGACCAACGCGGGTGGACTGAACGTCCTTCGTTACGGAATGACCCGTGACCTCGTACTCGGACTGGAGGTCGTGCTCTCCGATGGCCGCGTACTCTCGAATCTCAGTCGCTTACGTAAAGACAACACGGGTTACGACCTCAAACATCTGTTCATTGGCGCCGAGGGCACGCTCGGTATTATCACCGCCGCGAGCCTCAAACTCTTTCCGCCGCCCACCCATGCCGCCACCACACTGGTCGCTGTGCAGTCGGTCGATGCCGCGATTGAGCTTCTCATGCAGGTCAAGCACGACTCTGCCAGTCAGGTGAGTTCGTTTGAGCTGATTCCGCGCAGTGCGCTCGAGTTGGTCAAGCAACATGTCGAAGGTGCTGAGATACCGCTCGCCCTTGATTCGGACTGGTATGTGCTCATTGAGATTACGAGCTCACAAGCTGCGTATCCCATCACCGATATCCTGGAGCAAGGTCTCTCGCGGGCCATGGAGCAAGCGTGGATCACCGATGCTGTCATCGCGCAGTCTGAGCGCGAGCGACATAATCTTTGGTATCTACGTGAAAATATTCCGGAAGCGCAACGACGCCGAGGGGAGAGCCTCAAGCATGATGTCTCTATCAGCATCGATCACTTAGCCGCGTTCTTACAAGAAGCGTCTGACTGGGTGGCCCTAAACGTTCCCGAAGCCAATCTCATTTGTTACGGCCACGCAGGCGATGGCAATCTCCACTTTAACTTGAGCCAAGCGCCGGGCAGCGCTACCGGAGCCCTCCTCGCTCAGCAAGAGCGTGTAAAAAGAGCGATCCACGATTTAGTTCAAAAATTCGATGGCAGCTTTAGCGCCGAGCATGGTATTGGTCAACTGAAGGTCAGCGAACTGGAACGCTATGGCTCACCCTTGGAGCTTACCTTGATGCGGCAAATTAAGCGTAGCTTTGATCCTAATCATATTTTAAATCCCGGCAAGGTCCTGAATGTCTGAGTGCACACTGTTACACGCGATGCTCCCGGTGAGCGATCTCGAGCGCTCTTTAGCGTTTTATGCTGAATTCTTTGGCTTTTACGAAATTCGGCGTATCGAGCTCGAGCAGCCCAGCCGAACGCTGGTGTTTATTGGCGCCGCGTCTGCAGATCCCGGCGCTATGCAGCTTGAGCTCTGGCACGAGCCAGGGCAGAGCGTGCGCCCGATAAGTGGGCATGTCGGCATTGGCGTTAAAGATATTGCCGAGCACCTCGCGCAGCTACGCGCCGCGGGTGTACCCGTATTACAAGAGGCTGCCGCGTTACGACCCGGGGGTCGTATCATTGCCCTCGTTACAGATCCCGATGGCCACGAAATCGAACTACTCTCATGACTGAAGCGAATCCAAACACCCCCATGAGTGCGACAAGTCAGGTGAGCGCGAGCGCTCCCGATGCCAGTGAGCCCGCGTGGCCGCGACCCGCGATCGCCTGGTACATGGTGATCGTGCTGATGCTGGCTTATATTTTGTCGTTCATTGACCGGGTCGTCATTGGTTTACTCGTCGGCCCGATTCGAGCAGATCTTGGTATCAGCGAGACCCAGATGAGTTTGCTCTATGGTCTCGTATTCGCGGTCTTTTACACGGGCGTCGGTGTGCCGATCGCCTGGGCGATCGACCGCTATAACCGGCGTAATATCATCGCGGCCGGCGTCGCCCTGTGGAGCGGCATGACCGCACTCTGTGGGGTCGCACGCGGCTTTGTGGAGCTCGCGCTCGCACGGATTGGGGTCGCCGTTGGCGAAGCGGTGCTCTCACCGGCCACCTATTCCATGGCGGGCGATAGTTTTCCTGAGCAACGACTCGGGCGAGCACTCTCAGTCTTTGTGATTGGCTTGCCGCTCGGCGTGGGTCTTGCGCTCATCATTGGGGGTGCGGTCATCCAGTTTGTCTCGGCTTCGCCTGAGTACACCCTGCCCCTCATCGGAACGATTCGCGCCTGGCAGCTCACTTTCTTAGTGGTGGGCATTCCAGGGCTGATACTCGCCCTGTGGATTATGACGCTACCTGAACCAACCCGGCGACGTAAAACAGGAGAAGTCGAGCAAGCCTCCATCCCCGTGACCATCCGCTTCATGCTCGCGCGTTGGCGCGCCTATGGTGCGCTGATCTTAGGGTTCTCGGTACTTGGCATGGTACTCAACGTGATTCAAATCTGGGGCGTTCAATATTTTGTCCGTGAGCTGCAAGTACCCCTTGCGGATGCCGGGATGCGTGTGGGGCTTGCGATCGGGATCTTTGGCACGCTCGGCGTACTGTCCGGTGGCTGGCTCACAGACCGTTGGCGCGAACAAGGTCATCGCGATGCCGCGATGCGAGTGGGGTTAACCGCCGCAGTCGGGCTCATCCCCTTTGCGGCGACGTGCACGCTTCTGGGCAACCTCACCTGGTCGACGATATTTTTGATCCCGATCGGTTTCTTTACTGCGTTTGCGTTTGGTGCCGGTGCGACGGGGCTCGTCATCCTGACCCCTGCGCGAATGCGCGCCCAAGCCTCAGCTATTTATTTATTGTTTGTGAACCTCATCGGCATCGGCCTTGCGCCGTACATCACAGCCGCTCTCACTCAGTATGTGTTCGCGGATGATCTGGCGGTCGGTCGCAGTAGCGCGATTGTAGCGGGCGGTGCGGCCGTGCTCGCCGCTGGGCTCTTTCGTTGGGGCTTACCGCATTTTCGAAGCGAGCTCATCGCCATGGATACCCATCGCGCATGAGCTTATCCCGAGCGGGTGCGACAGCGTCATCGACCGCACCCGGGGCCTGCGTCGGCGGCCTGCATGAAGTGGTGGTGGGCGTACGCGACTTAGAAGCGAGCCTCGCGTACTTCGCAGCCTATGGCTGCTACCCACTGGAGCGCGGCTCACTGAGTGCCAAGCACGCTGAGAAACTTTACGGGGTGCGTAGCGCCGTCCACTCGGTACGTTTGGGTCACCTCGACTCCGACCACGGATTGATTCAACTGGCTTGCTGGGAGCAGCCACTGAATGCAGGACTCGGCGTGACCACCAATCTACGGGCCTCAGGCTCACGTTGGGGCGTGCGACTCACCGAGAGCGTCATGAATCTCGTTAATCACGCAGAACGGTCGCGTGCGGCGGGTGAGACCCTCACCTTGCTCCCCCCGCAGTTGGCGGTAATCGGCGAAGTGAGCGGCGAGCACGCTGCCAAAGCGTTCAAGGACCCCATCGTCGGCGTGCGAGAGATGGTGTTGCTACAGCCAGAATATCGACAGGTTTTCTTTGAGCGCTTTAACTACGCCAGTCCCCGCTACGGCCAGATTGACTCTCAAAGCCTACTTAAAACGAGTCAGCATACCCATTGCGGTCTCATGATTGCCGATGATGACCCGCACATCCTCGATTTCTACGACGAGATTTTGGGTTTGCAGCGCATGCATGAAGAAACCGTACCCTATGAGAATGCAACCGGCTCCCGATCGATCTTTGGGTTAGAGGACGGTGAAGGCTTTCATATGGTCGATTTTGATGATCCTCGCTCGCGACACGCGCTCGCTGAGCGCCGCTCGGGCAAACTCAAATGCGTCCGCTTCGCTGCTAACGCCACCCTACCGGATCTGCGCGCACAGTCTCGCGCAGGAAGCCTTGGCTACAGTCTGTACTGCTGGCGAACGCTCGATATCTTTGCGCTCCATCGACGTCTCGAGATGGCAGGCGTTAACGCACTCAGCGACGTCCTCGACGATGAATTTGGTCGCCACGCCTTGACGTTCTTTGCCCCCGACGGATACCACTGGAAGATGGTACAAACAGCACCCATCGAGTGAGGTGACCCATGCGTACTCTGGCTAGCCGATTATCGGGAGTCGCTCTGATTATGATGACCCTCAATCCCTCACAGGCCGACACCCTGAACATCCCCTATCAAGCGGGGCAAATCGTCTCCGCGGGTGATATCACCGTGCACCATCGGCTCTATCAGGGTACGCACACGACACCCACTGCCACCTTGGTACTGATTCATGGTTGGTCCTGTGATGCCAGTTATTGGGATGCGCAAATATCGGATTTGCTCGACCAGTACCCTGTTTTGACCGTGGATCTGGCGGGTCATGGCCAGTCAGCAGGCCAGCGGGACGACTTTTCCATGCGCGCCTTTGGCGCTGATGTGGCTCAGGCGGTCAAGCAAGCGATTCCTGAGGGGCCCGTGATTTTGATCGGCCACTCGATGGGCGGACCGGTTTCGATTGAAGCGGCTCGTCAACTCGGCGCACGCGTACACGCCGTGATTGGTGTCGATACCTTTAAAGGTATTGGTAGCCCACCGCCCGATCCTGCGCAAACGGAAGCGAGACTACAATTCTTTGCTGCAGATTTTGCCGGTGCGACTCGTATCTTTGTCAGTCAAACGTTTTTTCGTGATGATGCCGATGTCGCACTCAAAGAGCGCATTGCCGAAGACATGGCGAGCGGCGATCCGACGGTCGGCATCGAAGCTATACGCGGGCTCAATGATTGGGATGGCGTTGCCGCACTCCGTGAATTAGCGGGCGCACGGCCCGAGCCGCTGCCCATTCTGGCTGTTAATGCTCGACATGGCGCTCCGACCGATCTCGGTCGTTTACAAGAGATCTACCCCGCGTTTCGCCTGCGCGAGATGGACGGCGTAGGTCACTTTTTAATGATGGAGCAGCCCTCGGCCTTCAATGCCCTGCTCTTGGAGGAGCTCGCCCTCATCGCCCCTTAGACCCAAACGCGCTCGTATGCTCGCGTTGGGGTCGAAGCACCCACATTAATGGGCGGGTTATCGGGTGGATTATTGGGCGGAGTCGACCGATATATAGGTAATCAAAGCCGCTCGATCAGCTTCGCTGGCAATGCCTGCAAAAGCCATCGTATTACCCGGTACGAGTTCACTCGGTCGCTGTAGCCACCGATCCAAGGTCGCGACATCCCAAACGAGACCCGAGGACTCGAGTGCTTCAGAATATCCAAAATCTTTGACGGCGGCGACCGAGCGACCCACGATCCCCTCTAGATGAGGCCCCACCTTACGCGGCCCGCCAGCTTTGAGGTCATGACAGGCGCGGCATTGGATGTATAACAGTCGACCGCGCTTATAAGCCGCTGAATCGGTGACTGCCTCATTCGCACTGGCAACGGTCGGCATGACAAGCGCAGATAACGCCAGCCACAACGCCACCCCGCCGAGTCGTACCCCGATTAACGTCCTCATAAAACCCCCTTCACTCTTTCACCGCCCGTTCGTTCTTAGATCGCTTGCTGATCACGCGGATCAGCCCTTCTTGAGCCGTGCTCGCGAGCAGCAGACCCTCCCGATTATAAATACTGCCTCGACAGAAGCCCCGTGCCCCCGATGCACTCGGACTATCCAAGGCATACAGCATCCACTCGTCAGCCTTCACGGCACGATGAAACCACATAGCGTGATCAATACTCGCCATCACCATATCGTCACTGTGATACTCGCTCGCGTGCGGTCGGGTCGCGACATTCAGTAAATTCAGATCCGATAAGTACGCGAGCAGGCACTCGTGGAGTCGCGGGTTGTCCGGTAACGGCGCGGCGGTGCGAAACCAAACATTTTGCACAGGTGGCCCAGGCTTAGGCTTCAAAAAATCAATGGGCTCCACGGGCCGAAGCTCCACCGGACGCTCGCGAATCAAAAAGCGACGTAGTTTTTCCGGAAGACGTTCAGCGACCTCCGCGCTCGGCCTCGACCAATCCGGCAAGGTCTCAGGCGGTGGCACGTCGGGCATCGTACTTTGATGCTCTAGACCCGGTTCGGGACGTTGGTACGATGACGAGAACGTAAAGATGGGCGCCCCATTCTGAATCGCCACCACGCGCCGAGACGAAAAACTATGGCCGTCACGGCTGCGGTCCACTTGATACACGATCGGCAGATTGAAGTCGCCGCGTCTTAAAAAATAGGCATGCAAAGAATGCACGCGAAGTTCCGGCTCGATCGTTGAGTAAGCCGCCATCAACGCCTGACCGAGCACCTGACCGCCAAACACCTGCGGGCTGCCGATATCGCGACTCTCGCCACGAAACAAATTAACCTCGAGCCGCTCGAGCTCGAATTGTCGAAGAAGATCGGTAACCGGCGTCATGCGCCGGCGACACCGAGACGTTTTTGCATCACGGGGCTCGTCGTCGTGTATTGCAAAAACTGTTTCTTCTCTGGGTAGAGCCAGCTCTGAATCCCAAAAGCCGCGAGTGCCGCTTCATGAAAGCCCGACAGAATCAATTTTTTCTTACCGGGATAAGTATTGATATCCCCCACGGCAAAGATACCGGGAACGGATGTTTCAAATTTTTCCGTATCAACTTTAAGCGCTTTGCGCTCTAACTCCATTCCCCAGTTGGCGACCGGCCCAAGCTTGGGATGTAAACCAAAGAAAGCAAAAAGATGATCGGCATCGATCTCGTGCACCACCCCATCCGCGGACTTCACACGTACTCCGGTTAATCGCTCGCCCTCCGTCATCAGGGATTCGGCGAGCCCGGTAATCGAGCGAATGCGTCCTGCCGCCTCAAGCTCACGCATCCGGGCAACCGATGCAGGCGCTGCGCGAAAATCCTCACGTCGATGCACTAACGTGATCGCGGGCGCCGTCGCTGCAAAGTCGATCACCCAGTCTAGAGCTGAGTCGCCGCCGCCGAAGATAACTAATCTTTGATCACGATACTCAGCCGCGTTTTTGACTCGATAGTGTAATTGTTTCCCTTCAAAGAGCTCCGCCCCAGGTAGCGCCAAACGCCTTGGCTGAAACGAGCCCACACCCGCTGCGATCACAATCGCACCCGCATCAAACCGCGTGCCCTTGGAGGTCACAACATCAAAGCGTCGATCCTCGCGTGGGGTCACCTCCATGACTTCTTCGCCCAGATGAAAAACGGGCTCGAAGGGTTTGATCTGTTCCATGAGCCGATCAACTAACTCCTGTGCACCGCACACCGGGAGGGCTGGAATATCGTAGATGGGCTTATCGGGATAGAGTTCGGTGCACTGCCCGCCCGGATTACTGAGCGAGTCGAGGATATGAGCGCGCATACCCAGTAAGCCGAGCTCGAACACTTGGAACAGACCACAGGGGCCCGCCCCCACGATCACCACTTCGGTTTGAATGACTGCGGACACCTGGACTCCTCGGCAGAAGCGATCAAAAACAGGTAAATTCTAGCAGAGCACACTGACTGACCTGAGTGAAGGGGCCCCGTATGCAGCTCACGATTAACAATCAAACCCTCAACGTGGACGTTGAGGACGACACACCCCTGCTGTGGGTGCTTAGGGATGAGATCGGTCTCACTGGCACCAAGTACGGCTGTGGGATGGCGCTCTGTGGAGCTTGCACGGTGCATGTCGAGGGGGTGCCGATTCGTGCCTGTGTGACACCGGTATCGGCGGTCGTCGGCCAAGCGATCACCACCATCGAGGGCTTATCGCCCGACCGTAGTCATCCGGTACAGAAGGCGTGGATGGAGCTTGATGTGCCGCAATGCGGTTACTGCCAGTCAGGCCAAATTATGTCGGCCGTCGCGCTATTGGCGAATAATCCGCAACCCACCGATGCCGATATCGATGCCGCTATGTCCGGCAATCTCTGCCGCTGCGGGACCTATCCGCGGATCCGGGCGGCGATTCATCGAGCAGCCGAGTTGGCCACCGGAGCCGATCGCGACGGCTCGCTCGAGAGCTAAGACCGACCCTAAGCCCGGCCGACGTTCGAGTCGTTGGGGCTGTGGTAGTACTCGCTCTCCTCGGAGAGCTGGCGCATCAAGCGTTGAAGCTCCGCCATGCGACCTTCCGCCGTGCTCACTGGCAAACAATCCACACAACGCGGATCTTTGCAGGGCTGGCGCGAGTAGAGCCAGTACTGCAGGGCACCAGCCAGCAGGCCATCGGCGATATCCCACAAATCCGCATCTTTGTCCTGATCGGCTAGTCGATTGCCGAGATCCACCGATTGCGTGAACGCGGAATCAAAACTGCTCGGAAACTCGGGGTTGTCGCTGTCCATCCGTGGAGTGTACCGAACCCGCCTCACTCCCCATAGTGTGACAGTCGACGCAGCAACCGACTGCCTGCACCAAAGTCTTACTAACATTACGGAAGTTTAATGACCTCGCTGCGCCACAGTACCTATTATCCGGTCATCCTATAACTAAGACGATAGGGTCTCGGGGGAGATACAAATGACCGCGGACGGCAGTTCGCACATGGTGCCAAGAGTGGTGTCCTTGCCCTCTGCGGAAACCGTGGCGGAAGGACTGAGTAAACTCGCTCCAGCGCATGCGGGTGTCGCACGCGCGATGGATTACGTCGCCCTACACTATGCCGAAAAGTTTCCGGCTCGCGATATTGCCGAGCATTGCGGTCTCAGTCGCTTTCAATTCAGTCGAAGCTTTCACACCGCTTTCGGCATGACGTTCCGCGAGTACTTACTGCGTTATCGAATTGTCGCGGCGTGTCAGCGCCTGCGCGAAGCCAACACGGCGGTCACAGAGATTGCCTTTGCGGTCGGTTTCCACGACGGCTCGTACTTCGCTCGGATGTTCCGCCGCTACACCGGGATGCTACCCTCGCAGTATGCTCGGTGGCATGCCATCGATCGCCCAGACTGAGTCCTGCCAGGTTTGGCGTACGCCGCGAGCCGGCTCGCTGCGTCGCCTTAAGCTTTCCACCCTACCGCTCGGTACGCCTGCACCTCATGAAGTGCAGGTCGACGTGGTCGCCATCGGACTCAATTTTGCCGATATCTTTGCGTGTCTCGGGTTGTACTCGGCAACGCCGGCGGGCGCTTTTATACCGGGATTGGAGTGCGCGGGCATCATCCGCGCGACAGGTTCCGCCGTTTCGAACTGGCAAGTGGGTGATCGGGTCATGGTACTCACACGCTTTGGCGGCTATGCCACTCGCCTCAATGTGGATGCACGTTATCTTTGGCCGGTCCCTGCTGAGTGGTCCTTAGCCGAGGCGGCGGCATATCCCGTACAAGCGCTGACCGCTTGGTATGGCCTCCTCCCGCTCGGTCAGGTGACAGCGGACTCCGTCGTCCTGCTGCATTCCGCAGCCGGTGGCGTAGGGCTCAATGCCCTGCAAGCCCTCCAGCAACTGCGCGCCAAAGTGATCGCAGTCGTCGGCAGTGAAAGTAAGGCCGAGTGGTTACAAGAGACCCAATCAATCGCGGCCGAGCAAATCGTCATACGCGATCGTCAATTCGCCCATCGCTTGGACCAAGCGCTGACCTCGCTGGGCGCCAAAGGCTTTGATGTGATTTTTGATGCCGTCTATGGCCCCGTCTTTGAACCTGGCTTCAAACGCCTCGCGCCAGAGGGGCGGTACATTCTTTATGGCGCCGCGGATTTTATGAATACGGGCTCGTTCGCGAACCCGCTACGTCTTGCGTGGCGGTATCTGCGTCGTCCGCGACTCGACCCACTCACCATGATTTCGCAAAACCGCGGACTGCGCGCGTTCAATCTCATCTGGCTATGGGATGAAGTCGAGCGCTTGCCCAAAGCCATGCATGACACACTGCAACTCATCCCCAAGCCGCCGTTACTTGGCGGTCACTACCCCTTTGAAGCCGCACATGAGGCGATGCAAACGCTACAAGCCGGACAGACTCGCGGCAAATTATTATTGGTGGTTAGCGAACACAAGCACGACCCCTTCGCGCGCGGCGCGCGGTAAAATGCGCCATGGCTGATCCCTCACTGGCTGACCGTCCCAAGGCCAGCACGCCCCGCCCACTGCTTGCGCTGTGGCCTTTTCTGAGACCCTATCGAGGGTTTTTAGCGGCAGCATTACTTGCGCTATTGCTCGCCTCGGGCGCCATGCTGGGCCTACCCATCGCTTTAAAAGGCCTGATTGATAAGGGGATGGCCGTCGGCAGCGCCGATACCATCAACATCTATTTCATTGCTTTCATGGGTGTCGCCGTCCTATTCGGCGTCTTTGCGGCTGTGCGCTTTTATCTCGTGACTTGGTTGGGCGAGCGCGTGGTCGCTGATATTCGCTCAGCGGTCTATCGGAATGTCATACGCATGGACCCCCAATTCTTTGAAGTCACGCGTACAGGCGAAGTGCTCTCCCGTTTGACGACCGATACCACCCTGGTTCAATCGATAGCAGGCAGCGGACTCTCCATTGCCCTGCGCTCGTCGATCAATCTCGTGGGCTCGTTGGTGCTGCTCGCGATCACTAATTTAAAGTTGTTATTGTTGATCGTGGTGGCTATGCCCGTTGTGATCGTACCGGTGATTGCACTCGGCCGAAAACTACGCACTTTATCGCGGCGTTCTCAAGACACGATTGCCGATACCAGTGGTCTCGCAGGCGAAACGCTAAACGCCATCCAGACGGTTCAGGCGTTCACCCTAGAATCCTTGCACACTGAGCGCTACGCCAAAGCTGTCGAAGCGTCATTTGACGTCGCGGTGATCCGTACGCGGGTGCGTGCCTGGTTAACCGCGCTGTCAACCATGCTCGTTTTTGGCGCCATCACTTTGGTGCTGTGGTTCGGTGCTCATCAGGTCCTCGCGGGTCAAATGACCGGCGGAGAGCTCGGGCAATTTTTGATGCTTGCCGTGTACGCAGGCGTTGCCGCAGCAGCACTCAGTGAAATGTGGAGCGAGGTGCAGCGCGCAGCGGGCGCCATGGAGCGCTTGGTCGAACTCCAAGCCGCGCAACCGGTGATTCGAGCGCCTGCTCAAGCCCTACCCTTACCCGACCGATCTCGCGGAGCCGCCGGTCAAGTCGATTTTGAGGCGGTCAGTTTTGCTTACCCCTCGCGGCCTCAAACCCGGGCTCTTCAGGATTTTTCTTTGAATATTGCCGCGGGAGAAACAGTGGCGTTCGTGGGCCCCTCGGGCGCCGGGAAAAGCACGACTTTCCAGCTGCTGCTGCGCTTTTATGATCCGCTCGAGGGCTGCATCCGTCTAGATGGCGTCAATATCGCCGAGGCGGACCCACTCGCCGTGCGCACGCGAATTGGTCTCGTACCCCAAGATACGGTGCTGTTCGGTACCTCGGCCCGCGAGAATATTCGCTACGGTCGACCCGATGCGAGCGATGCCGAGGTCGAAGCCGCGGCTCGTGCGGCGGCCGCTGATGAGTTCATACGCGCACTACCCGAGGGGTACGACACGTTCTTAGGAGAACGCGGCACACGCCTCTCCGGTGGTCAGCGACAACGGATCGCGATCGCACGGGCCATCCTCAAAAATCCCCCGTTACTGTTACTCGATGAAGCGACCAGTGCGCTCGATGCAGAAAGCGAGCGTGTGGTCCAACAGGCGCTTGAGGAATTGATGGCGACCCGCACGACTCTCATCATCGCGCATCGGCTTGCGACGGTTCTTAAAGCCGATCGCATCGTCGTCATGGAACAAGGTCGCATCGTCGCGATTGGTAAACACGAAGAGCTCCTTGAGAGTAGCCCGCTCTACGCCCATTTGGCAGCACTTCAATTTACGGATGGCGGCGCGCCGGCGAACTGACACGTGTTTTGCGCCGAGCTTTTCTCATATGACTCAAAATATTAAAGACTCTCTGACTGAAAGAGGCGATGCGCCAGTAAAAACGCTACCCCGCGCGGTTCTCTTTGATTTTGATGGGACGCTGATCGATTCAGCAGAGAGCGTGTTGGCCTCGCTGCAACACGCTCTACAGCACGAAGCGCAAACGCCGCGAGTTCCCCTCGGGCCTGAGCTCATTGGTCCCCCACTGCGTCGTACGCTGATGACATTGGTGGGCGATGAGACTCCTGAACTCATCGATCGCTTAGCGCAGCGCTTTCGCGAGCACTATGATGCCGAAAGCTATCGGGCAACCCGCGTGTTCACGGGCGTCCCCGAAATGCTGCAGCGCCTACGCGAGGTGGATATCGCACTTTATATCGTGACCAATAAGCGCGTGGCAGCGACCTACCGAATCTTAGATCACTTGGGTTGGCGCGACTGGTTCCACGGGGTGTATGCGCTCGATGCCTTTGAGCCGCCGCTACCCAATAAGCCGCGCGTTGTAGC
>CAZSRB010000056.1:0-12363 GCA_964609065.1 uncultured Acidibacter sp.
GCGGGCCCTACAATCTCCGACCTCTGTTCCGGGCGGGAATAGCTCAGTTGGTAGAGCACGACCTTGCCAAGGTCGGGGTCGCGAGTTCGAGTCTCGTTTCCCGCTCCAGTTTTCCGCAGCCCTGGCGGCCTTGGCCCCAGGGCTGTTTGGTTTCAAGGAGCAGTAAGGCCCACACCCCGGCTGGGTGGCAGAGTGGTCATGCAGCGGCCTGCAAAGCCGTGTACGCCGGTTCGATTCCGACCCCAGCCTCCATCTCCTTCAATCTTTGATTGGGCCTTTCATCGGGCCTTTGATGAGGCCACCGATCAGGCCACCACCGATCAGGCTATGAATTCGGCGCTTGGGTTCGTGGCATTAAGACGCAGCAGACGTGGTGGATCATTGATCTCAATATTGAAGTGATTCACTTGATCGCTGAATTCGCGATGCAGGAAGCGACTTTCAATTTGAACACGCGCCCCGGACACCGCCGGGATGCATTCTTGATAAAAGAGCACGCTATCGCCCGCGAGCTCTGCGCCGACTGCGACCGGTTGGATCACACCGTTAGCGCCTGACCAACGAATCTGTTGCTCAATCTCAAACATTAATCGTGCCTGGCCGTCAGGCGTCGTTGGCACTAACCCCGCGCCGGGCGCAAGGCGGCGCAAGGCGGTGGCGGCGTCGTGGTAATGAATGGCGTGGATAAGCTCCCATCGACCGCTTTGCGTGTTCGAGAGTAGCCGGGTGAGGGTGACATGAGAGCGATGCGCTCGGAGCGGCTGGAACCCCCCGAAGACGCCGATGCCGAGGGCTAGCCCCCCCACACCGAGCCGACTCAGAAATCGTCGTCGATCAGTCATCGGCATAGAGCGCTGTCCGACACTCCCTCAGGCGACGCCGTTAAGGCGTCGCCGGCGTGAGCGGCAGTTCCTTCTCGTCATCTTTAGGCTCACCTTTGAGCTCTGCCAAGGCGTCGAGCATCTGGTTGCGGGTCCGATCACGCCCTTTGAAAAGCTCAATCCGACTGCTCTGAATGCGTCTTGGCGTTATGTTGTTCGCGGTGTTGGCATCCGCAATCAAGTGATTGGGATCGAGCTCCACACTGACTAGGCGCTGCTTGCGAATGAAGAGCTTAGTCACTTCTTCTGCGTTATAACGCCAGACTTCTGCCGGGATCATGAGCTCTTCAATACTGCCATCCGCATAGGTCAGTTGTAGCGGCAGCGGCGTCACAAGCCCGCCGAGATTATGAAAGTCGACGAAGTAGATAAATTCGCCGGCTTCAATCGCTCGATCGAGTGCTGTGCGCTCCCAATCTTTTAACTTGTCGCGAAACTCACGATATTCGTTGCGATCTTTATTGTTCGCGACAAACTGATCATTCTCGTTATAAAAGTCCTTAAGCTCTGGGTAGCGCTCCACCCGAGTCTTAAGTCCTGACTCACGATTAAGGCGTTGAGAATAGGAGTCAGGATAATTACCCGCGAACTCTTTGCGAGCCAATGGGAATTCTTTGTCTGGATCCTGAGTCGAGACTTGATATTCGCGGATATCGCCGACGGCCACATCCACATGGTCGGTGCCGTAGAACCAGCCGCGCCAGAACCAATCAAGATCGACTCCCGACGCATCCTCCATCGTGCGGAAAAAATCCGCGGGTGTGGGACGCTTGAATTTCCAACGGTTAGCGTACTCACGAAACGCGTGATCAAAGAGCTCTCGTCCCATCACCGCCTCGCGTAGCACACTCAAGGCGGCAGCCGGTTTCGAATAAGCATTCGGGCCAAACTGAATGATCGAATCTGACTGCGTCATGATGGGTACTTGATCCGGTGAACGCATGTAGTCGGTGATGAAATCCAGCACGTTGGTCTTATCACCAAAGGTCGGGAATTTCTCCTCCCACTCGAGCTCTGCAATGTATTCCAAAAAGGTGTTCAGCCCTTCGTCCATCCAAGTCCATTGGCGTTCATCAGAGTTGACGATCATCGGAAAATAAATGTGACCCACTTCGTGGATGATCACGCCGATGAGCCCATACTTGGTGTTACGGGAATAGGTCAAAGAATCTGTTTTCTCATCCCGCACGGGCCGATAACCGTTGAAGGTAATCATCGGATATTCCATGCCACCGCGTTCCCACGAGTTCACTGAAATCGCCACCGGATAGGGATAAGCAAAGCTGAAGCGCGAATACACCTCCATCGTGTGAATGACACTGTGGGTTGAGTACTTCGACCAGATAGGCTCACCCTCGTTGGGATAGAAGGACATCGCCATCACGAAGGGTCGCTCGCGATCGTCCTGACGATAACCCATCGCATCCCAGATATATTTGCGCGAACTCGCCCAGGCAAAGTCTCGAACGTTTTGTGCTTTGAATCGCCAAGTGCGCGTGGCCTCGGTGCCTTCACGCTCATTGGCGAGTGCTTCTTCCGGCGTCACAATGAAAACAGGCGAGCTTGCAGTTTCGGCCTGTTTCAGGCGGGCGCGCTGCTCGGCAGTCAGTACGGAGGCGGGATTTTGTAGAACACCCGTGGCGGCGACGATATGGTCAGCGGGCACCGTGATCGCAATGTCATAGTCGCCAAACTCTAAAGTGAATTCGCCGCGACCCAGAAACTGTTTGTGCTGCCAGCCGGTGTAGTCTGTGTAGGCGGCTAACCGTGGAAACCATTGAGCTTGAAAGTACTGGTAGGTATCTGTTTCCGGGAAATACTCATATCCCCCACGGGCTCCAATCGCGGCCTCATCCACGATGTTAGAGGCCCACCTTAATTTGATCTCGATGCTGGTGCCGGGACGCAAGGGGGTCGGCAGATCAATCCGCATCATGGTGTCATTGACGGTTGTTTTCAGGGTACGTCCTGCGGCGTCAGTGACTTCAAAAATTTCAAAGCCGTACTCGCGATCTTGAAAAGCTTGGTGTCGGCGCATAGCTGCAAAGCTCAAGCTATCACCGGCACCGACGGAGTCTCGGCGAGTGCCGCTATTGGCTGCCACCTCTGAGCGTCGCGAGATTGAATCATCCTTGAAGATGTTCTGATCGAGCTGCACCCAAAGATATCGCAGGGTATCGGGTGAGCGGTTCATGTAGCTGATACGCTGATCCGCCTCGAGGCGATGGCGCTGCTCATCGAGCCGCACTTGAATGACGTAGTCGACCTTTTGCTGCCAGTACTCGGCGCCCGGTGCACCCGAGGCGGCCCGGGTGACGCTCGGCGTCGGTAGCAGACTTTCCAGTTGTGCAAACTGCAGATCCGCGCGCCCTGGCGTGCCCTTGCTGTTGCCCGGCCAAACACTCATCTGGCCATGCGCGAGCGGCGAGTGCAGCCCAGCGACGCTCAGTCCGAGCAGCATGACGGCGAGTGAGAGTAACGCGCGTGAGGTGGCCATTTGCCTGGTCCGGGGCATGTTGCGAGCGATCATGGTCCTAAGTTTAGCGCTCATGAGCGCACTCTGGGATACTCAAGCTTTGAAGAACGTGTACTCGTGAGAGAGGTCTCCCATGAATCAGTCAGGGCGCCGCGTATGGCGCAAAGTCGCCTACGGGATCGTCGCAGTGATCGCGTTATTGGCGGGCGTCGTCATTTGGTTTGTGTTCTTGGGGGGTGTCGCGCTGACCGATCGGGCGATGCTGTGGCGCATGATCCGCGGGATCGAGGCCGAGCCGCCCGCGGCGACCGAAGTGTCGCGCTTACTTACCGTGCCGGAGGGCTTTGAAATTTCCCTTTGGGCGACGGGTTTGCCGAGCGCGCGGATTTTGACGCCGCTACCGACCGGCGATCTGCTTTTAACCCAGCCGCGCGGCGGACTGGTCACGTGGTTACAGGCTGATCGGGATGGCGATGGCCGATCGGACGGTCAGCAAGTCTTGCGAGCGAATCTCGATCGACCCAACGGGATCGACTATCACGAAGGTTGGCTTTACATCGCCGAGGCGACGCGAGTGGTTCGTTTTCGATTTGATCCTGAGCAACCTGCACTTGGCGAGCCTGAAGTCCTGATCGATGGCTTAACGGCAGACGGCGGGCATTGGCGTAAAACGGTCCGGGTAGGCCCAGACGGCCAACTTTATCTCGGTCAAGGCTCGACCTGTAACGTGTGTCTGGAAGCCGATCCGCGGCGTGCGACCGTGATGCGCTTTACGCTCGAGGGCGAGGAGGGCGTCCTCGTCGCATCGGGTACCCGTAACCCCTATGGTTTTGATTGGGCGCCTTGGGATCAGCGCCTTTACGCGACCGAAAATGGCCGTGATCTACTGGGTGACGATTTACCGCCGGACGAGCTCAATCAAATCATTGAAGGCGGCTTTTACGGTTGGCCACATGTGCATGGAAAGGACATCAAAGATCCCAAATGGGCCGAGGGGTATGCGGAGCGTATCGCGGCCGCCTTGCCTCCCGCCCACGAATTCGGTGCTCACGTCGCGCCCTTGGGGATCCGCTTTTTGCGTCATCCCGAGCGCCCGGCTGAGTATGCTCGCACGGCGCTCGTGGCACTACACGGATCGTGGAATCGCAGTACGCCCTCGGGTTATGAGGTCGTCGCGCTACATTTTGATGAGCGGGGCGAGATCTCCGAGCAGACCTTCGTCGGCGGTTTTCGCCAGCCTGATCAGTTGATCGGTCGGCCTGTGGATGTCGCTGAGGGTGCGGATGGGCAGATTTTTATTACGGACGACTACGCAGGGGCGGTGTATCGGGTTCGAGCCAGCGAGGTCCCGAACACTGACCCGGGCTAAGTTGAGCCCATAATTGATCCGCGGCAGGATCGCGTGCGTTGCGGAAGGTCGCGCGAAACAAGCTGCAGCGCTGATCGACCCCGATCGTCTCAGCGAAGATTTCGCGTGCGACGCTTTCTTTGGACAGCCGCTCATCTGAAATCGTCAGTCCGCCGCCAGCCAGCGTGTCAAACACGAGGCGGCGTGCCGTATCGCCATTTTGAGGCCAAGCTGGCCAGCTGATCGACTGGGCCGCACCACCGGCGTTCCGCGGATCCCCATGACGGGCAAATTCCGCCCAATATCCCATCATCTGGTTTGCGAGTTGTAACCGCCCAGGTGCGTTATTGTCATGGAAGAGTAGTTGGGTTTGATTGCCCACCAAAAAATGACCTGTTACGAACGGGACTTCCAGCGCATGCGCGGCGCCTAATAATTGGCTGAGGTCAATCAGTCCAAAGGCTTTACCTTGCTCATCCCAATCCCAGCGGTAGGCAAAGACGGGCTGACCACTTGCCATGACGGATGCGATTGCATCGACGCCATCGGCCGCCCATAAGCGCGCTCGGTAGCGAGATTCCAATTCATAGGCTTGTGGGTCTTTTAAAGAATAAGGTAGCCCTGCGAAACGCCGAGTGTGTCGCGGGTCAAACGCCATGAATATTTTGGCTTCGTCGCGGTTGGTGCCGACGATCAGTGGGACATCGTGATGGGTGGCCGGGTCACTCAACAGCGAGAGCGTATCCTCACGTGGGACGACGACGCCCTCTTGTAAGACAGTGGGCAACCGTTCCCACTCATTGCGTGCGGGGGTAATGGCGTCGTAGATCGTCCATGGGTCGAGCTCGCGTAACTGATCGGCCGCCGATGGGCTCGTCGCGCTCGCCTCGATGTTTAAACGCGAGAGAATGCTCGCGGTGGAGTAGGGGGAATCCTGTTCTGGGATGCGGCTAAAACCGAAGCCTAAACTTTGAATGATGGCGCGGTGAAATAATCCCTTCGCCCACGGCGACACCAAGAGGGCAAGGACGTTCGTGCCCCCTGCAGATTCGCCAAATACGGTCACGCGTTCTGGGTCTCCCCCAAAGGCCTGTGCATTGCGCTGCACCCAATGCAGGGCGGCAATGACATCTAAGATTCCGTAATTACCTGAGGCGTCGAGTTGCTCGAGCGTGCTTGCGTCGCTGGTAAAGACGTTGCTTGCGAACGCCGTACCGCCCGATAACTCCGAAGATGAGGGTGGGATAAACCAACCAAAAGGACCCAGTCGGTAGTTGATCATCACGACGATGACCTTCTCTTTGGCGGCGAGGACGCTGCCATCGTAAAAAGCCGCGTGACCGATCGTGTTACCTCCGCCGTGTACAAATACCATGACCGGCAGCGGTGGCTCGGACTGATCCATCCGGCTTAGGGCGGGGCTATAAACGTTGAGCGTGAGGCAATCCTCACTTCCCTGAGGTTCACCGGCTTGACCGACCCCGCCGAGCGCGGAGCCGTATTGAATGCAAGGCTGGCCTGCCTGCAGCGCTGGCAGGGTCTCCGGCCAGTCGGCGGGCGCTCGGGGCGCGCGCCAGCGTAAAGCGCCGATGGGTGCCGCGGCGTAAGGAATACCGAGCCAGCTATATCCGCCTGCCGCATTCTCAAAACCGATCACATTCCCGCTCTCGAGGCTGCGGCGAGTCGCCTCTGACGCCTCGGAGGCGGCGGGTAACTCGGGGGCGCGCAAGAGATCACAGCCTGTCACCCCTGCGGTCATTGAGAGCAATGTCAGCAGTCCAATGTATGTTCTATGCATAGCGTTATTGTGCCGCATGTTAATCTTGTCGAGATGATGTAGGGGGCCCCGATGGCGGAACAGGTAGACGCTACGGACTTAAAATCCGTTGACCGAAAGGTCGTGCCGGTTCGATTCCGGCTCGGGGCACCAGTGATGTCGAAATTTAGGTTTAAAAATAAAATATAAATGCCTGAATTATCGATAGAAAATCTACATGTCTATCGAGGCGAGCAGCACGTCTTGCGCGGTCTGAACGCGCAGGTGTCAGCCGGTCAGTGTCTCCAAATTACCGGTGAAAATGGCGCGGGTAAAACCACCTTGCTACGCGTCTTGTGCGGTTTATTACCCGCTGAGTCGCTGCAATTGACGTGGCGAGGACGGGTGTGTTCGCCACAAGATGCGGAATATCACCAAGCGCTGTCGTATCTATCCCATGCGGCACCCCTCAAAGCGGATCTCACAGGGTGGGAAAATCTGCGTTTTCTGCTCGGTCTTCGGGGGGTATGGCAGGCAGAGCGCGTTGGAGCATTGCTTGAGCGATTGGGGGCTCGGCGCTTCGCTGATCGCCCAGTGCGTAGCCTTTCTGCAGGGCAACGTCGCCGTTTGGCCTTGGCCGGATTGGTGGCATCCCAGAGCGATCTTTGGTTGCTCGATGAGCCCACGACTAACCTCGATGCAGCGGGGGCTCGCCTCGTCACAGAGTTACTGTCGGAGCATTTAGAGCGCGGTGGGATGGCGATGGTGGCGACCCATGTCAGCCTCGATATCGCTCCATCCACTTTGCAGAACCTGCATTTGACGAGTGGCCACGGCGTGCGGAGTGCGGCGTGAGGGAGGGTGGCGTGAGGGAGGGTGGCGTGAACGAAGGACTGCCCATTCAGGAGGTGACGCGAGATACGCGGTTACTACCTAAGTGTGCGGCGATTGTTGTTCGCGATTTACAGCTGCTCGTCCGTCGACCCGGGCAGATGCTGCAGATCTTAGGATTCTTTGTGGTGGTGACCGTGTTGTTTCCGCTTGGCTACAGTCCCGAGTTGGGGAAGCTGCGCTTAATCGCACCGGGGGTGCTTTGGGTCGGTGCGCTGCTCGCAAGTCTGCTCGCGCTGGAGGGTTTATTTCGAGACGATGCGGAAGACGGCACGCTTGAGCAGTGGTTACTCTGTGGTCAACCTCTGGCAGCACTGCTGTTGGCGAAGACTACGGTGCATTGGTTGCTGACAGGGCTGCCACTCACCATCCTCGCACCACTCTTGGCAGTGACGCTGGGTGTTTCGATTACGGCGGCACCCGGGATTTTGCTCGCTTTAGGCTTGGGCACCTTAGCGCTTAGTCTGATCGGCTCCATCGCGGCAGGGCTGACCTTGGGGTTGCGCCGAGGGGGCGTGCTGTTATCGCTACTGAGTTTGCCGCTGGCGGTACCGGTTTTAATTTTCGGTGCACGGGCTACGGAACTGGTCATCCAGGGAGACAGTCCAACGGCTGCACTCTATTTGTTGGCGTCTCTGGTGGTCCTCGCGATAACCTTGGCGCCTTTGGCAGCGGCTGCGGCCGTTAGAATTGGATTGGAGTAGGACTGGATCATGGGTTGGGCCTGGTTTCATCGTTTTGGCTCCCCGCCGCATCTGTACCGCTTGGCCGGTACGTTGACCCCTTGGTTTGCGTGGCCCGCCGCCATCCTGATCGTCGGCGCCCTGTACTTGGGTTTATTCGTTGCACCGCCCGATTATCAGCAGGGCGATGGCTTTCGCATTATTTATGTGCATGCACCGTCTGCTTGGTTGGCGGTGATGATCTATGCGGTGATGGCGATCGCCGCGGGTGTTGGCTTGATCTGGAGAATGAAAGTCGCGCATGCCGTGGCGGTTAGTTGCGCGGGTGTCGGCGCGTGGTTCACGGCGGTCTCGCTGGTGACAGGTATGCTCTGGGGTAAGCCCATGTGGGGCACGTATTGGGTCTGGGATCCGCGACTGACGGCCCAACTCGTACTCCTATTTCTATTTTTGGGATACATGGGCTTGCGCTCGGGTATCGAGGATCTCAGTCGCGCAGATCGCGCGAGTGCGGTGCTTGCGCTCGTGGGTGTTATCAACCTACCGATCATTCGGTATTCAGTCGAGTGGTGGAACTCCATTCACCAAGCTCCCTCGGTCATGAAGATGGACCAACCCTCGATGCCCATGGAGATGCTCGCTCCGCTACTCATGATGCTGTTGGGATTCAGTTTGTATTTCGGTGCGGTGTTGCTGGTGCGTGTACGGGCGGAGATTCTGCGCCGTGAACGCTCAGCAGCCTGGATACGCGAGGTGCTGAGTTGAACGATTTTTGGGCAATGGGCGGTTACGCCTGGTTTCTTTGGCCTGCGTACGCGATTACGTTTGCGGTCTTGATCGGCAACATTTGGCTCGCCCGTCAGTCGCACGTCAAGGCGCGACGAGAAGCGCAGCGTCGTCTGCAAATGAGTGAAGGAGATGAGTTATGACCCCCAGGCAACGTAGGGTGACGTTGGTGGTCGGAATTTTGGCGGGGGTCTCGATCGCCGGCGCACTCGCGCTCAGCGCGTTTCGTGACAACGTGATGTTTTTCTTTGATCCCTCGCAGGTCGCTGCGGGAGAGGCGCCGATCGATAAGCGTTTTCGTCTGGGCGGTATGGTGCGTCCCGGTAGCGTGGATCGTGAGGCGGGAAGTTTAGAGCTACAGTTCGTCGTGACCGATTTTCAGCAGGATGTGCCGGTGCGTTATTCAGGGGTGGTACCGGATCTCTTTCGTGAAAACCAAGGCGTAGTCGCTCACGGGCGACTCGGAACAGATGGGATTTTCGTCGCGGATGAAATTCTCGCCAAGCACGATGAGAATTACATGCCGCCTGAAGTCGCTCGCGCTATCAAAGAGAAGCATGGCGGCGTCATGCCTGTTAACCCGGACTTGCGGTCCGTCCCGGAAACCTGAGCGTACCTATGATCGTCGAACTTGGACACTTTGCGCTCGTCTTGTCGCTCATGGCGGCGATCTTCGCAGCTTTCTTTGGTTTGCTCGGCGCGCATTTAAATCGTGCTGACTGGATGGCCGTGGTGCGCCCGAGTACCTATGCACAATTCACCTTGGTGTCGATAGCGCTGCTCGCGCTCGGTTACGCCTTCGTCCAAAACGATTTCTCAGTGCTTTATGTCGCGACGCACTCCAACTCGGCGCTGCCCGTGTTCTATCGGGTGTCGGCGATTTGGGGTGGTCACGAAGGCTCCCTCTTGTTGTGGCTCTGGATCCTAGTCGCGTGGTCGACAGCCGTTGCTTTATTGTCGCAACGATTACCCGCGAGCTTTACCGCGCGCGTGCTGGGGGTGCTCGGCATCATCGCGATCGGCTTCATGTTGTTTACGCTCGCGACGTCGAGTCCCTTTGAGCGTCTATTGCCGGCACCGCCCGATGGGCGAGATTTAAATCCGTTGCTGCAGGATCCTGCGCTTGCTGTGCACCCGCCAATGCTTTACGCGGGGTACGTGGGTTTTGCGGTCGCTTTTGCCTTTGCTTGTGCAGCGATGCTCGAGGGTCGGTTAGATCAGACTTGGGCCCGATGGACGCGGCCATGGACCACTATTGCCTGGGCCTTTTTGTCTGTCGGGATCGCCCTGGGTAGTTGGTGGGCGTACTACGAGCTCGGCTGGGGTGGATACTGGTTTTGGGACCCAGTCGAGAATGCTTCTTTCATGCCATGGCTTGTTGGCACGGCATTGATTCATTCTTTGGCGGTGACCGAAAAGCGAGGGCTCTTTAAGAGCTGGACCTTGTTGCTCGCGATATTGGCCTTTTCCTTATCGTTGCTCGGTACATTTCTAGTGCGCTCGGGTGTACTCGTCTCGGTACATTCGTTCGCGGCTGATCCCGAGCGGGGCATGTTCATTCTCGCTTTTTTGGTGCTGATTATCGGTGGCGCACTGACCTTATACGCATGGCGTGCGCCGCTATTGCGTAGTGCGGCGGGATTTGAGTTCACCGCGCGCGAGTCATTTTTACTCTTCAATAATATTTTGCTTGTCATTGCGGCGGCTGCGGTGTTTGCGGGCACGATGGCGCCACTGATTTCCGATGCACTTGGTCTCGGTACCCTATCGGTGGGCCGCCAATACTTTGATCCCGTCTTCCTCTTGCCGACGCTGCCGCTACTGGCCTTGGCAGCTGTGGGGATTCACTCGGGTTGGAAAAAAGGGCGACTTTCAGATCGCTCACGCGCGATTTGGGTGACGCTCATCGTATCGTTCGCCCTCATGTTGGCCTTGGTGCTTGGCGCCTGGGACGGTCCGAAATTATTGACCCCGTTGGCGTTTGCGCTCGGCATTTGGCTTTTGCTCTCGGCGTTGATTGACCCCTGGGAGCGTTGGCGCCGAGGGTTAAGTTTCACGCCCGCTATTGTCGGGATGGCGTTAGCTCACGCGGCGCTCGGCTTGTTTGTGATCTCGATTACCGCAGTCGAGTCTTACACCCGGGAGCGCGACTTGGCGCTCGCGGTCGGTGAAGCCGGTACCGTCGGCGAATTCGAGTATCGTCTTGTCGGCATGGAGACGGTGGAGGGCCCGAACTACGACGCCTTACGCGCCGAAGTGTTGGTCTATGAAAACGGTGAATTGGTCGGCACGCTACATCCCGAGAAGCGCAATTACTGGGTGCAGCGCTCAGTGATGACAGAAGCCGGTATCGATATGCAGTGGACACGCGATATCTTTGCTGCCTTGGGTGAGGATCTTGGGGCAGGGCGTTGGAGCGTACGCGCGCAGGTGCGCCCGCTCATTAACTACGTTTGGTTCGCGGCGTTTTTGATGGCGCTCGGCGGTGTGATTGCAGCAGCGGATCGGCGCTATCGGCGCAAGGACAGCTCGGCATGATGCGCTTTCTTATACCCGCGGGGGTGTTTGCGGCCCTTGCACTCGTGTTGTTTATAGGCGTACAGCGGGCGCCGGAAAAGTCGGTGATTCCCTCCGCGCTGATTGGACAGCCGGCGCCACAATTTGAGTTGCCGATTCTAGGGACGAACGACGGCTTTAATAATGCTTCTTTACAAGGTCAATGGTATCTGTTGAATGTGTGGGGCACATGGTGCCCGGAATGCATTAACGAGCATCAAATGTTGTTAGAGATTGCTCGCACTCAGGTGCTGCCGATGATCGGTCTGAATTGGAAGGACGAAGATGCAGCCGCGCAGCGTTGGCTCGCACAGCTCGGGGATCCCTATGATGTCGTAGCGGTGGACCGCGATGGACGCGTCGCTATCGACTGGGGTGTGTATGGCGCGCCAGAAACTTTTTTGATCAATGATCGAGGGCTCGTGGAATACAAGCACGTTGGGGCCATGACGCAACAAGTCTGGCGTGAACAGTTCCTGACGCGAATTCCTCGTGTGCCCCTCGCAGCAGGCGGTGAGCGATGAGGTCGCGAGTGTGGCCATTCCTACTTGCCCTGTGCGCGGTCCTCGCAGGTGCGATGGGTATGAGCACAGCAGCGTGGGCGATTGATCCGATTGAGATGTCTGACCCAGTCCTGCAGGAGCGCTATCGTTCGCTGACTCAGGAACTGCGTTGCATGCAGTGCCAGAACCAGTCGATCGCCGATTCACCGGTCGGTTTGGCAGGCGATTTACGACGCGAAGTACGAGAACTTTTGGAGTCGGGTAGTACCGATGCCGAAATTCGCGAGTACATGCGGGCGCGATATGGCGATTTCATTTTGTTTCGTCCGCGATTTTCAATGCAAAATCTTTGGTTATGGTTAACGCCGTTGATCTTGTTGCTCATCGGTGTGATTGTTGCGGTGCGGATTGTGCGCCAGCGGGCGGCCATGGTGGCAAACGATCCGAGCGAGCCCGGTGAGGGCGCGTCATGAACGCCTTTAT
>CAZSRB010000057.1:0-12313 GCA_964609065.1 uncultured Acidibacter sp.
GAGTGCAGTCGGGGTGGCCGTACTCGGGTCGACGGGCACGATCGGTGACAACACGCTCGATGTCATTGGCCAACATCCAGATCGGTTTCGCGTGGTCGCGCTCGGCGCCCAAAGAAATCACGCGAAGCTTTTGCAACAATGCGAACAATACCGACCCGCCTATGCGGCACTTGCCGAAGCGGACGCCGCGCGTGAATTGGAGCAGGGCTTACGCGCCGCGGGGCTAAGCACCGAAGTGCTTGTCGGTGAGGCGGGGCTTGCGCAGATCGCCACACTCAAAGAAGCACCCTATGTGATGGCGGGCATTGTGGGTGCAGCGGGGCTGGCATCGACCTTGGCGGCTGCGCGCGCTGGGCAGCGCCTGATGATCGCCAATAAGGAATCGCTCGTGATGGCTGGGCCGCTTCTGATGGAAGAAGCGCGTCGCTCGGGGGCGATGCTGCTACCCATCGATAGCGAGCACAACGCCATTTTCCAATGTTGGCCAGCCGGGGCGGTGATCGGCGAGGCGCCGCGCGGGGTGCGTCGAATTTTGCTCACCGCTTCGGGTGGGCCTTTCCTCGACTGGAGCGCTGAGGACTTGGCGAAGGCCACGCCGGATCAGGCCTGTAAACACCCCAAATGGGTCATGGGCCGCAAGATTTCCGTGGATTCCGCGACCCTGATGAACAAGGGGCTCGAGGTCATCGAGGCGCGAATTCTCTTCGGCTTGCCGATCGAGCAGGTCGAAGTGGTGGTTCATCGCCAAAGTCTGGTGCACTCCCTCGTCGAGTACGTGGATGGCTCCATGTTGGCGCAGCTTGGCTCCCCGGACATGCGGACCCCGATCGCCCATGCATTAGCGTGGCCGGAGCGCATCGACTCGGGTGTACAATCACTCGATTTGGCGCAAGCCGGTGGCCTCGAGTTTGAGCCACCCGATCTACTGCGGTTTCCGTGTCTCGCGCTCGCGCGTGAGGCGGCCGCTGCAGGGGGGCTGGCGCCAGCTGTGCTGAACGCTGCCAATGAGATGGCAGTGGCTGCCTTTCTGGAGGGGCGCTTGAACTTTACGGGTATCGCAGCGGTCATTGCCGCAGTGATGGATCAATTGCCAGTGGGTGCGGCGACCGATCTACCGAGCGTGTTGGCGGTAGATCAAGAGGCGCGTGCGCTCGCTTTGCGGGAGATCACCGGGGCCTAAGCGCACCGGGATGTCGCCTGTGACCTTCTTGACGACACTGCTCGGCTTCTTGGTAGCCGTTTCCCTATTGGTGACGGTGCATGAGCTCGGCCACTATTGGGTCGCTCGCAAGCTCGGCTTCAAAGTCCTGCGATTCTCAGTGGGTTTTGGTCGACCGCTATGGAAAAAGGTCGCGGGCCCCGATCAGACCGAGTACGTGTTTGCGGCGATTCCCCTCGGGGGTTACGTCAAGCTCCTTGATGAACGTGAGGGTCCGGTTGCGCCAGAGGATCTCTCGCGTTCTTTCACTCGTAAAAAGCCCTGGCAACGGATTTTGGTTTTGCTTGCCGGTCCGGGGTTCAATTTTATCTTTGCGATCCTGATTCTTTGGGGCATGTTGTGGGTCTCAGGTTCTCCCGAGTTACGCCCTGTTGTTGGTAGCGTTACGGTGAATTCTTTGGCCGCACAAGCAGGCTTGCGAGCAGAAGATGAAATCTTAGAAGCCGAGGGTCGCGCGATGCGTAGTCACTCGGATGTCATGTTTGCCTTCATCGAAGCGATGAGTGAGGACGGTCAGATCGATCTCACCGTGCAGGGGCCGGGGGGGCTGCCGCGTCAATTGACGATCGAGGTCGCCGATCCTGCCGCGCGTCGCGCGATGACTGAGCCGCCCGCGTTGATGCCGGGGCTCGGGATGCGATTTTGGACGCCGCCGACCCCCGCCGTGATTGGTGTTGTGCAACCGGGCGGCCCTGCCGATGCCGCGGGTCTTTTGGCGGGTGACCGGATCATCGCTGTCGATGGCCAGTCGATTGCTGATTTTCCCGCCTTGGTCGAGGCGGTGGCAGCGCGGCCAAATCGCTCAGTCCTCTTTGACATCGAACGCAACGGGGCGCGTGAGCGATTACGTGTCATGACCACAGCCGATGAGGTGGATGGACAAGAGGTTGGACGGATTCGCGTGCAAACGGCGGCCTCGGCGGCCTGGCCACCGGAGATGATCCGCTACCGTACCTTCGGACCCGTCAGCGCCATGGTTGAAGCCAGCGTGCGCGCCTGGGATCTCACGGTGCTGCAGGCGAAGATGTTCGCCCGTATGCTCTTTGGGCAGGTGTCATTAAAAAATCTATCGGGCCCGCTATCCATCGCCGAATACGCGGGAGAGTCCGCCCGTAGCGGGCTCTCGGAGTTTCTTGGGTTTTTGATAGTGATTTCTTTGAGTTTAGGATTTTTGAATCTGTTGCCTATCCCTATTTTGGATGGTGGCCAGATTGTGTACCAGCTCGCCGAATGGGTGCGCGGTTCGCCGCTACCGGATCGGGTGCAGGCCTTTGGTCAACAGCTCGGAATCGCCATGCTGCTGATGTTGATGAGCGTGGCGATCTTCAATGACTTTGCGAGACAACTGGGATGACGGCAACTGGGATGACAGCAACCGGCATGAAGACAAGCAGCAAGACGATCACCAATCACAGGCTGCTCGCAAGAGTGCTCCCTGCATTTTGGCTGGCACTCGCGTGTGTATCGAGCGGGTGGGTGAGTGAGGCGCGCGCGCAAGAAGGGCAAGCGGCTGAGCAACCGCCGATTTTGCGCGTCGATAATATTCGGGTCGTCGGTTTGCAGCGCGTCTCGGAGGGTACGGTCTATAACTATTTACCCGTCAATATCGGCGATATTTTGACGCTGCGTCGCGTGCAGGAGGCGATTCGCGCGCTTTATGACACGGGGTTCTTCGCAGATGTCGAGTTACGCTGGGACGAGGGCACGCTCATCGTCGCGGTTTTAGAGCGCCCCTCGATTGCGAGCTTTCAAATCGAGGGCAATAAAGACATCAAGACCGAAGATCTGAATAAAAGTCTGCGCAATGTGGGGCTCGCGACGGGTAAGACCTTTGATCGCTCGGTGCTCGATGAAGTCACGCAGTTTTTGACCGATCAGTACTATAGTCGTGGCAAGTATGCGGTCCAGATCAAGACCAGTGTTGAGGAGCAGCCTGATAACCGCGTCGTCGTGAAAATCGACGTCAAAGAAGGCAAGCGCGCGAAAATTCGGCAGATCAATGTGGTGGGCAATACCACCTATGAAGATGAAGAGATATTAGAAGATTTTGAGCTCAAGACGCCCAACTGGTTGAGTTGGTACCGTCAGGATGACCGTTACTCGCGTGAATCGCTGCAGGGTGATTTAGAAAAACTCCGTTCATACTACATGGACCGCGGTTACGCGAACTTTGAGATCGAATCCACGCAGGTTGCGATCGCGCCAGAGAAAGATGACATCTTCATCACGATTAATGTCAATGAAGGCGAAGTGTTTCGGATTGGTGAGATTAAGCTCGCGGGTACCTTCGTGGTACCCGAAGAGGAATTGCGTAATCTCGTCTTGGTGAAGCAAGATGAAATCTTCTCAAAGAAAAATATCACCAATACCCAAGAGCTGATTCAGAACCGTCTAGGTCTTGAGGGCTATGCTTTCTCCAAGGTGGATCCGGTGCCAAGTCCTGTGGACGGGACGGATAAGGTGGATCTGACCTTTTTTGTTGAACCGGGTAATCGAGTTTATGTTCGACACATCGTTTTTAACGGCGTGACCAAGATCAACGACGAAGTGCTGCGCCGCGAGATGCGTCAGCTAGAGGGTGGCTGGCTCTCTAATCTCTTGGTTGAGCGCTCCAAGCAGCGTATTCAACGTCTACCGTATATTGAGGATGTGCAATCTGAAACTATTCCGGTGCCGGGCTCACCGGATCTCGTCGATGTGGAGTTTGAGATTAAGGAAGGTCCCTCTGCGCAGTTGGGCGGCGGTATTGGGTATTCAGAATCGCAGTCCTTTATCTTGAACGGTAACTATGCCGATGCCAATTTCCTCGGCACGGGTGAGCGCATTTCCGTGGACCTTAACTCCGGTCGCTTCTCCAAAGTGTACGGGCTCTCGCACACGAATCCCTATACCAATATTGATGGCGTCGGTCGGACGATTTCCTTTACTTATCGTGACATCACCCAGTTCGTATCCGCCTCGTCGGACTTCTCTTCAGAGTCGTTGTCGCTCGGCATTGACTACGGTTACCCCATCACGGAATTTCAGGGCTTGCGGTTGGGGCTCTCCATTCAGCGCTCTTCTTTGATCACGGGTGAGGGCAGTGCGGCGCAGGCACGCGAGTGGGTGCGCAACAACGGAACGGTGCGCCAGCAATTTATCCCCGAGCAGGACTTTGGTAACGGGTTTACCTTCCCGGCAACTTCGCTCGAGAAGACGACGTTTAACACCTATGAGCTCACCGCAGGCTGGAGCTATGACAGTCGTAACCGCGCGATTTTCGCCGATCGGGGGATGCGGCATATCGTGGCGCTCAACTACACGCTGCCGGGTAGCGATGTCGAGTACGCCACGCTGAGCTACGATGGCTTACAGTTCGTGCCGCTATTTGGCCGCTGGGCGCTCGCGCTGGGTCTCGAGCTTGGTTATACCAAAGAGCTTGGGGATACCACTGCGCCGCCGCCATACCGCAATTTCTTTGCAGGCGGACCTGACACGGTACGCGGTTACCGCGAAAGCCGTCTCGGGCCGAAGGATAGTTTCGGCAACCCTTACGGCGGTAACTTGAAGGTGTCGGGCCGTGTGGAGCTATTGATCCCAACACCGGAAAAATTCCGTGCATCGGCGCAAGGTTCGGTATTTTTCGATATCGGTAACGTGTTCATGACCGGAGATGCGTATACTTTCACCGGTCTGGACGGCGTCACCCCAGTCGATTACGACTTCGAGTATGGTAACTTGCGTCAGTCGGTGGGGGTCGCGGTGCAGTGGTTGGCGCCGCTGGGCGTGTTCCGCTTCAGCTATGCGCTGCCTCTGAACACCTTCAAGGGCGACGGGATCCGTTTCCCAGATGAAGAAGAAAGGTTCCAGTTCACCATTGGTCAAGCATTTTAGAGGTTGGTGGTTGTGATGCAGTTCAACGTCAAGTCAATGATTCCCGCGGTCGCCGTATTGGTCAGTCTGATGAGTGCGCCCGCTTTTTCTGAGATTAAGGTCGGTGTGCTCGATTTCGGGCGTTTGATCGAGCAGAGCCCACAGGGTAAAGCCATGATCGAATCGCTGCGTAACGAGGCGGCTGCCAAACAGCGTGAGTTGCAGACGCAAGCCACTACCCTGCAAGGCAAGCGTGACAAGCTCGTGCGTGATCGGGCGACCATGACCGCTGATCAAATCTCTCGTGCAGAAAAAGAGCTGCGTGATGGTGAGCGCGATCTCGCGCGTCGTCAGGCGGAAGTCAATGACGACTTCAATGCGCGCCGCAACGAAGAAATGAATAAGTTGCAGCGGACGCTGATCGAAGAAGTACAAACTTACTCGCGCGCGCAGAGCTTTGATCTCGTGGTGACCGACGGCGTGATTTACGCGACCACCTCGCTCGATATCACTCCAGCCGTGTTGCAAAACCTCGAATCCAAAGCGGCTAAGCCCGCGGCGCGCTGAGTCCACGTCGCCTCGCGGGGCCGTCGGGTATGGCCTACAGCCTTGGTGAACTGGCGGTTCGCTTTGGGCTGACCTTGCACGGCGATCCTGAGACGCAGGTCACCCATATCGGCAGTCTGTCGGTGGCGGCTGAGGGTGCGTTGACCTTTATCGCGCACGCCAAACTCGCCGATCAACTGGATTCGTTGCGCTCGAGCGCGGTGATCCTCCCCGCGGCACTCGCGGAGCGTTCGCGTGTCGACGCACTCGTGAGTCCAAACCCGCATGCGGATTTCGCCCGGATTGCCACGTTATTGCATCCACCTCCGAGCGGTCCGGCTGGGATCCATCCCTCAGCGGTGATTGACCCGAGCGCGCAGATCGACCCCTCGGCTCACGTTGGTGCGCTGGTCGTGATTGGCGCGGGGGCTTCGATCGGGGCGCGCGTCTACGTGGGCCCCGGGTGTGTCATCGGCGAGGGGGTGCAGATTGCCGAGGATGTGCGCTTGGTGGCGCGGGTCACGCTCCTTGAGCGGGTGACGATCGGCGCGCGATGTTGGGTGCAACCCGGCGCGGTCATTGGCGCCGAAGGCTTTGGGTACGCCCCTGAGGGCGAGCGGTGGGTTCACGTGCCGCAAGTGGGCACCGTGCGGGTCGGTGCGGACGTTGAGATTGGGGCGAACACCACCATTGATCGCGGGGCGCTCGAAGATACGGTCATCGCCGAGGGCGTGAAGATCGATAACCTCGTTCAGATCGGCCATAACTGTACGATTGGGGCGCACTCAGCGCTCGCAGGTTGTGTGGGTCTCGCGGGTAGCTCGCACATCGGCGCGCGCTGCCGACTCGGCGGCGGTGTCGGAGTGGCGGGACATTTGCGAATTTGTGACGATGTGACCCTCACAGGGTTTACGCTCGTGACCAGTGACATTCGGGAGCCCGGGTTTTACTCGAGCGGTATCCCAGCGAGTCCCACCGCGGAGTGGCGACGTAGTGTGGCGCGGCTTAAGCGATTGGATCGTGCCGAGCGGCGCCAAAGAAAAAAAGAGGAGTCATCGTGACGGATCTCGTGAGTCTCGACATCAATGCCATCTTGCGGCAGCTACCGCATCGTTATCCTTTTTTGTTGGTCGATCGAGTGATCGAGTGTGAAAAGGGCGTGCGTATCCGTGCGCTTAAAAACGTCACCTACAACGAACCGTTCTTTCCGGGGCACTTTCCCTATCGACCGGTGATGCCGGGCGTGATCATCATCGAGGCCTTAGCGCAAACGGCAGGTATCCTCGCGTTTTTGACGGCAGGTGTGATACCGGACGAAGAAACACGGTTTTATTTTGTCGGCATCGACAAAGCGCGTTTTCGTAAGCCTGTGGAGCCTGGCGATCAGCTCATCCTCGAGGCGAGCTTGCAGCGTCAAATGCGCGGGATCTGGAAATTTGAGGCCAAGGCATCCGTGAATGGCGAGGAAGTGGCGAGTGCCGAGCTTATGGTGGCACCGGAGACCGCTAAAGGCGCGAGCGCATGACCATTGATTCACGCGCTGCGGTCGATCCCGCAGCTAAGATTGCCGAGGACGTCACGATCGGCGCCTTTGCGGTGATTGGCCCGAACGTGGAGATTGGTCCGGGGTGTGTCATCGGTCCGCATGCGGTGATTACGGGTTGGACGCGACTCGGTGCGCGCAACACGGTGTATCAATTTGCCTCGATCGGTGATGCACCGCAGGACAAAAAATATGCGGGTGAACCCACGCGCGTCGTCATCGGCTCCGGTAACGTATTTCGCGAATATGTGACGGTGAATCGCGGTACGACGCACGATAAAGGCGTGACGACCATTGGCGATGACAATTTATTTATGGCCTCGTCGCATGTGGCACACGATTGCATCGTCGGCAGTCACACCGTGTTCGCGAATCTCGCCACGCTCGGTGGGCACGTCGAGATCGATGATCATGTGATTCTCGCGGGTTTTACCGGTGTGCATCAGTTCTGCAAGATTGGCGCGCACGCTTTCATTGCCAATAACACCGCAGTCACGCGCGATGTGCCGCCCTATGTGTTGGCGGTGGGACACCCCGCCACACCGCATTCGATCAACTCGACTGGGCTTGCCCGGCGAGGCTTTAGCGAAACACAGATCCGTCATATCAAGCAGGCGTATCGCACGCTTTATCGTGAGGGATTGAGCTTAGAGGAGGCGACCGAAAAGTTGCGCGAGGCAGCCACGACGCAACCTGAGGTGAAGCTATTCGTTGATTTCTTTGCGCGCTCGACGCGCAGCTTGATCCGCTAGGTTTGTCTGATGCGCGCGGGGAGCGCACCCTGTTTTGCACTGATCGCAGGCGAAGCCTCGGGGGATAATCTCGGCGCGGCACTCATCGAAGCCCTGCGCTCGCGATACCCGGAGGCGCGCTTTGTGGGGGTCCCAGGGCCCCGTATGCAGGCTGCGGGATGTGAGTCCTTGGCCAAGAGCGAAGAGCTCGCAGTCATGGGCTTATTTGAAATCCTCAAAGAATTGCCACGCCTTTGGCGACTGCGGCGACGGCTGCTTAAAGACATTGGTTTACTTAAGCCCGATGTATTCATTGGGATCGATGCGCCAGAATTTAATTTAGGCTTCGCGAAGCGGCTGAAAGCCGCGGGCATACCGACTGTCCAGTATGTGAGTCCGCAGGTCTGGGCTTGGCGTCAAGGGCGGGTACGACACATGAGTGAAGCAGTGGATCGTATTTTGTGTGTGCTGCCATTTGAAACCGAGTTTTATGCGCAACATGGCGTTGAGGCGCGGTTTGTGGGTCACCCGCTCGCCGATCAGTTTGCGCTAGAGCCCGATCGGGCAGCCGCTCGCGCGGCACTCGGTCTGGCGACCGAGCAAGATACGCAGTGGGTCGCACTGTTACCGGGAAGTCGGATGGGGGAGGTGAGCCGCCTGGCACCGATATTTGCGGCGACCGCCGCCCGCTTAAAACGCGATGTCCCGCAGGTGCGCTTTATGGCGCCGCTTGCGTCGGCGGCGACGCGCGAGCTATTTGAGTCAACCTGGGCGCAGGCGGCACCCGGTATGGAGGTTGAGGTGTTCGCGGGCCGCTCGCGAGAGGTGTTGGCGGCGGCCGATGTGGTCCTGACGGCCTCCGGTACCGCGACGCTTGAGACGCTGCTCTGTAAGCGTCCGATGGTCGTCGCGTATCGGATGGGAGCGCTCACCGCTTGGGTCCTTGAGCGCCTCGGCGTGGTGAAGGTCAAATATTTTTCCCAGCCGAATTTATTAGCGGGTAGAGCGATCGTCCCCGAATTTTTTCAAGCAGCAGCAACGCCAGAGGCCTTAGCGGATGCACTCAGGGCGTGGCTAGTGCGGGCGCGCGCGCAAGATCTCAAAGATTTAGAGACCGAGTTTTTACAGATTCACCAGCGCTTACGCGCGGGTGGTGCGGCAGCCGCCGCCACGGCCATCGCTGAATTGTTGCCCGCGTCGGAGACGTCCGCTTGATCGGCGTGGATGAGGCAGGGCGAGGGCCTTTAGCGGGTCCCGTCGTCGCGGCCGCCGTGATGCTAGATCCCGCTGCGCCGATTATGGGTCTTGCCGATTCCAAAGCGCTCTCCGCGCGCGCTCGTGAGCAGCTCGCCGTTGAGATCCGCGCGCGGGCCTTGTCGTTTGGGGTCGGGGTGGCGAGCGCCGCAGAGATTGACGAGCTCAATATCTTGCGAGCAAGTCTCCTTGCCATGCGTCGAGCGGTCGCAGCGCTTGCGGTCGCAGGACCCGTGGCGGTCGATGGTAACCGGCTACCGGATTTCTCCGGGCTGTGGCAGGTTCAATCGGCTGAGGCGATCGTCAAGGGCGATCAGAAAGTCACAGCGATCAGCGCGGCCTCCATCTTGGCGAAAACCCTGCGGGATGCACTCATGCTACAGCTGGCTGAGCGCTATCCGCAGTATGGGTTTGAGGTTCACAAGGGCTACCCGACGGCCGCGCACCGTCAAGCGCTCAAGCTGCATGGGCCCTCAGCGGTACACCGACGTAGTTTTGGACCGGTAAAATCGCTCCTGTCATGAGTCAGTTCGTTCATCTCCGTCTGCACACTGAATACTCGCTACTCGATAGCGTGGTCAGGATCGATGGGCTCGTCGAACGGGCCGCTGCCGAGGGGATGCCCGCGGTCGCAGTGACTGATGAGCACAATCTTTTCGCGATGGTGAAGTTTTATCGCGCGGCGCTTAAAGCGGGCGTGAAGCCTTTGATTGGGGTAGATCTACACATCGCAGAGGCTGATCGCGTGCCGCCCACGCGGCTGACCTTACTTTGCATGCATGAGGCGGGCTATCGGAATCTCACGCGTTTACTCACGCGTGCCTATCTCGAGCGCAGTGTTCGTTCGCTACCGTTGATTGAACGCAGTTGGTTAACGGCTGAGAGCGCCGCGGGATTGATTGCGCTCTCCGGTGGGCACGAAGGCGATGTGGGTCGCGCTTTGCTCGCGAACAAAGTGAGCGAGGCGCGGACGTATCTGGCAGCCTGGCGGGAAATCTTTGGGGATCGCTATTACCTCGAAGTCAGTCGGGTCGGTCGCGATAATGAAGAAGCATTGATTGAAGCGACCGTCTCACTGGCGATTGGCGAGCAAACGCCGCTGGTTGCCACGAACGACGTGCGATTTTTGCAAGCGAGTGACTTTGAATCGCACGAGGCGCGGGTCTGTATCCACGAGGGCAGTCAGCTCGCCGATGCCAGTCGACCCCGTCACTACACGCCACAGCAGTATTTGCGCAGTAGCGACGAAATGCAGGCGCTGTTCGCAGATTTGCCGGAGGCGCTTGCGAACACGGTGCAGATTGCCCGACGTTGTAGCCTCATGCTCCGACTCGGAGAGAGCCGACTACCGGAATACCCGGTACCGGACGGTGAGACCACAGACGGCTTTTTACGTAGCGAGTCGGCAAAAGGCTTACAGGCCCGACTGCAGCGTCTGAATGTGGATGAGCCAGCTACCTATCACGAGCGACTCGAGCGTGAGCTTGAGGTGATTTGCTCAATGGGCTTTGCCGGTTATTTTTTGATCGTCGCCGATTTTATTCGCTGGGCACGGGAAAACGGCGTGCCGGTGGGTCCAGGTCGTGGGTCGGGTGCGGGCTCCTTAGTCGCGTACGCGCTCGGAATCACCGATATCGATCCGCTCGCTTATGATCTTCTGTTCGAGCGATTTTTGAATCCCGAACGCGTCTCGATGCCTGACTTCGACGTCGACTTTTGCATGGATGGGCGTGATCGGGTGATCGAGTATGTCGGCCAAAAATATGGTCGACACCGTGTCTCCCAAATCATTACTTACGGCACTATGGCCGCAAAAGCCGTGGTACGTGACGTCGGTCGGGTGCTCGGTTTTAGTTACGGGTATGTCGATCGTATCGCCAAGCTCGTCCCCTTTGAGCTTGATATCACGCTCGATGCGGCGCTCGAAAAGGAGCCCGAGCTCAAAAAACTCTATAAAGACGACGAAGAAGTTCGCAATCTCATCGATTTGGCGCGCTCGCTTGAGGGTCTCACGCGTAACGCCGGTAAACATGCCGGGGGTGTGGTGATTGCGCCCTCGACACTGGAAGACTTTACGCCGCTTTACGCAGAAGACGCAGGCGGCAGTGTCGTCACGCAGTTTGATAAGGACGATGTCGAGGCGGCGGGTCTCGTTAAGTTCGATTTCTTAGGCTTAAGGACGCTCACCGTCATCGATCATGCGGTTCGCATCATTAATGCCGCTCGTGCACCCGGGGAAGCGCCTCTCGATATGGCAGAGCTCCCGATGGACGACGCGCCGACCTACGCGCTTTTGAAAGCCTGTGAAACCACGGCCGTCTTCCAGCTTGAATCGCGGGGTATGAAGGATCTCGTGCGACGCTTGCAGCCCGATTCTTTTGAAGATGTCGTCGCGCTGGTAGCGCTCTACCGTCCTGGACCGCTGCAGTCCGGCATGGTGGATGACTTCATTGCCCGTAAGCACGGACGGATCGAAGGGCCGATCGATTATTTGCATCCGAAGCTCGAGCCCGTCCTCAAGCCCACCTACGGCGTGATCCTATATCAGGAACAAGTGATGCAGATCGCGCAGGTGTTGGCGGGCTACAGTTTGGGCGGTGCGGATTTGCTCCGTCGCGCCATGGGCAAGAAAAAGCCCGAAGAGATGGCTAAGCAGCGTAGCGTCTTCATCGAAGGCGCAACCGCTCGCGACATTCCTGAGCAGCAGGCCGCCTATATCTTTGACCTGATGGAGAAGTTCGCGGGTTACGGCTTCAATAAGTCGCACTCGGCCGCCTACGCTTTACTCTCCTATCAGACCGCTTGGCTCAAGGCGCATCACCCTGAGGCATTTATGGCCGCTGTGTTGTCGGCTGATATGGATCACACCGATAAAGTGGTGACCCTCAAGGATGAGTGCGATCGCATGGGGCTGACGGTGTTGCCGCCCGATATCAACGCGTCCCAGTATCCCTTTGTGGTGGCCGGTGAGCGTGCGGTCCGCTATGGACTCGGCGCTATCAAAGGGGTGGGCCAGGCGGCTGTGGAGGCGCTGGTCGCAGAGCGCGAGGCGGGGGGCGCTTACCGCAACGTCGAGGATCTTTGTCGGCGAATTGATTTGACGCGACTTAATCGACGCGTACTGGAGGCGCTGATTCGCTCAGGGAGTCTCGACTCTTTGGGGGCGAA
>CAZSRB010000058.1:0-12243 GCA_964609065.1 uncultured Acidibacter sp.
TCGCCCTTGGGCTTACTGGAGATGACGCGTAAGCGGACCCGAGAGAGCCTCGAGCATCTTTTATGTGAGCCCTGTCCGACTTGCGCAGGTCATGGGTTTATCCGCTCTGTAGAGACCACGTGTCAGGATATCTTCCGCGAGCTTTTGCGGCAGGGCCGACAGTTTGATAGCCAGGAGTTACTGGTGCTGGCCCATCCCGATGTGATCGATCGGCTGCTCGGCGAAGATTCAACGGTATTAGCAGAGCTGGAGTCTGGGCTCGCCCGACCCATTCGGTTGCAGTCAGAAGCGCTGTATGACGCTGATCGATTCGATGTGGTGTTGGTATGAGTGAGGCTACGCGCGTGGCTGCCGTGCAGATGACCTCAGGTGCTTCAGCCCCTGCCAATCTCGCTATTGTCGAGCGCTGCTTGCGCGAGGCGGCTGAGGCGGGGGCGAAGCTTGCGGTGCTGCCTGAGAATGTCGCGTTTCTGGGTCGTCGGGATGTGGATAAGCTTGCCGTAGCCGAGCCTCAGGGCTCGGGTCCGATTCAAGCCGCACTATCAGGGTACGCGCGCGAGTTTGGATTATGGATCGTCGCAGGAACTCTGCCGCTGCAGTCTGCGGATCCGATGCGGGTGGCTGCGGCATCGCTGGTGTTTGATGAGCGCGGGGAAATCGTTGCGCGTTACGACAAAATCCATCTTTTTGATGTGCTCATCCCCGGTAAAGCCGAGGCGTATCGCGAATCCGCACATATCCTTGCCGGTGATACTGTCAGAGTGGTGGACACTCCCTGTGGGCGCTTAGGCTTATCGGTGTGTTACGACATTCGCTTTCCTGAGCTCTATCGCAGGATGAGTGCCGAGGGGGCCGAGTGGTTTACGGTACCGGCGGCTTTCACGGTACCGACGGGCGAGGCACACTGGGAAACTTTATTACGCGCTCGCGCGATCGAAAATTTGGCGGCCGTCGTGGCGGCAGGCCAAGTGGGTCGGCATGAGAACGGTCGCGCAACGTATGGAGACTCCATGATCATCAATCATTGGGGGGAAATACAGTCGCGGCGGCGTGAAGGCGTTGGCATTGTGGTGGCGGATTTGGATCGTGACGCACAGCGTGAGGCTCGTCAGGCGTTTCCTGCGTTGCAACATCGAAAACTTTGAAAGGTTCTATCATGACCCAATCGAGTGTGGATTCTTTTGCTGCGGCGCAAGAGCTGATTTTGCAGCCCGCCGGGTTGATACAGAGCGATATTGAGCGCGCGCTGGGTGAGCTCAAGACGGCCGCGATCGATGCGGGGGATGTCTATTTTCAGTTCTCCCGAGACGAGTCCTGGTCGCTGGAAGATGGCATTGTCAAAGAAGGCAGCGCGAGTATCGAGCAGGGCGTCGGCGTACGAGCCATCGCCGGCGAAAAAACCGGCTTTGCTTATTCCGATGAGATTTTATTGGAGCCCTTACTCGAGGCTGCGCAAGCCGCCCGCGCCATCGCGGTGGCTGGCGGCGACGGGCGAGCACCGCGGCTCAATCGCGTACGTGGCCATGCGCTCTACGCGCCGCAGGATCCGCTGACGAGTTTGAGCGATGATGACAAAGTGGCTTGGTTAGAGCGCGTGGATCGCGAGACCCGTCGGTTAGATCCTTGCATTGTGCAAGTGATGGCGTCGGTGAGCGCTTCCTACGAAGTCGTTTTGTTGGCGAATCTTGAGGGACACTTTGCCGCGGACGTTCGTCCGCTGGTGCGTTTCAATGTCTCGGTGATCGCTGAGCGCGATGGCCGGCGCGAGGTGGGATTTGCGGGCATGGGCGGGCGCTATTCTTTGGCGGAGTTGGTGGCGCAGGATCGGCCACTCAAGCTCGGTGCGGAAGCCGCTCGTCAGGCCTTGGTGAACCTACAAGCGATCCCGGCGCCCGCGGGTGCGATGACCGTAGTATTGGGGTCGGGCTGGCCTGGCATCTTGCTGCACGAAGCGATTGGTCACGGCTTAGAGGGCGATTTTAATCGTAAAGGGACCTCCGCCTTCAGTAATCGGATCGGTGAGCGTGTCGCAGCGGCAGGCTGTACTGTCGTTGATGACGGAACGCTCGCCTCTCGTCGCGGCTCTCTCAATATTGATGATGAAGGGACCCCCACCCAATGCACGACCTTGATCGAGGATGGTGTCTTGAAAGGCTATCTTCAGGATCGACTCAATGCGCGTCTCATGGGGACGCACTCGACGGGGAACGGTCGGCGCGAGTCTTTTGCACATGTCACCTTACCGCGAATGACCAACACTTACATGCGACCCGGTCCGCACGATCCTCAGGAAATCATTGAGTCCGTCGAGCGCGGGATTTATGCGGTTAATTTTGGTGGTGGCCAGGTGGATATCACTTCTGGCAAGTTTGTTTTCTCGGCCAGTGAGGCCTATTTGATCGAAAAAGGAAAGCTCGGCGCTCCTTTAAAGGGTGCAACACTTATCGGTAACGGGCCGGATGTGCTCACACGGGTCTCGATGGTGGGTAATGATCTAAAGCTTGATGAGGGTGTCGGGACCTGCGGTAAGGAAGGGCAGAGTGTGCCGGTAGGTGTGGGTCAGCCGACTTTGCGCATTGAAGGACTTACCGTCGGGGGGACGGGCTGATCGCTTCGTGCTGGGCGATATCTTTGAGTAATTTGCGAGCAAGACGATCGCGCTGCATCGCGCTCTGAGCGAGCACGGTGACATGTCCCACTTTTCGACCTGGGCGGGGTGTCTTGCCATAGTCATGCCAATGGAGTTCCGGGATCGCAAGCCAAGGGTCTCGCGGCGGTAAGCTACCGATCAGATTGATCATGGCCGAGTAGCCCCGAGGGGCAGTTGAGCCCAGCGGCAGATCGAGAATGGCCCGTAGATGATTTTCAAACTGACTCGTCGCGGCGCCTTCAATCGTCCAGTGCCCCGAGTTGTGCACACGTGGTGCTAATTCATTGGCAAGCAGTCGCTGGCCTTTGACGAAAAATTCAATATTGAGGACGCCTTGATAGGCAAAATATTGCAGAAGCTTCTGTAGGTAGCCCTGTGCCTTCGACTGTAATCGTCCGCTATCGAAAGGCGCGCGCGTGAGACGCAGAATCCCTTCGCGGTGCAGATTGTGATTTAGAGGGTAAAGCGCGGTGTGTCCCTGCGCATTACGAGCCCCAATGGCTGAGACTTCAAAATCAAAGGGAATGAACTCTTCATAAATAAGCGGCACCGCAGGCAGTGACAGGAGGGCGGCGTGAGCTTCTTCTCGAGTGCGTACGACTGCCTGTCCTTTGCCATCGTAGCCAAGACTTCGGGTCTTGATGACGGCGGGCAGCCCGATATCGCGCAAGGCTTTATCCAAGGACCGAGGATTATTCACTGCTGCGTAACGTGTCGTCGGGATGCCCAACTTATCAAACAGCTGTTTTTCTTTGATGCGATCACGTGCTGTGGCGAGTGCGCGCAGCGAGGGGGCAATACGGATACTTGAGCCCAGTGCCCGCAAGCTCTCTACGGAAATATTTTCCCAATCAAAGGTGAGTAAGTCGCAATCTCGCGCCAACCGATTCAGTAGCTTCGGGTCGGTAAATTCTCCAACGAGACTGGGAGCGACTTGCGCTGCTGGCGTATCGTTTGAGCGGTCAAGGAATAAAAACTCAAGGCCCAGCGGATGACCTGCTAGGGCCATCATCCGACCGAGCTGTCCTCCACCGATCACGCCAATGCGCATCTTGGCTCCTGCCTGCGCCTGTGAGCTCAAGGCGCTTGTCGCGGATCAGGATGCTGCAGCACTTTGGCCGTTTGCGCTGCGCGCCACTCCTCGAGTGCCGTAGCAATACCGCTATCGTGCAAGGCGAGGATCGCTGCGGCTGATAGCGCGGCGTTTGTCGCTCCCGCGACGCCGATGGCAAAGGTGGGAACCGGAATACCCGCCGGCATTTGTACGATCGAGAGCAGCGAGTCGAGTCCATTGAGCGTTTTGGACTGCACAGGGACGCCGAGAACGGGAAGTGCAGTTTTGGCCGCCAACATGCCGGGTAGGTGGGCTGCACCGCCTGCGCCCGCAATGATGATTTGCAATCCGCGGGCTTTGGCAGCCGATGCGTACTCAAATAGTAAGTCTGGGGTTCGGTGCGCTGAGACCACCTGCACCTCGTGAGGGATCGCAAGTTGCTCCAACACTTCACTCGCTGGACGCAGGGTGTCCCAATCCGAACGCGAACCCATAACGATGCCGACGATTGGCTTCATTTGCGGATTTTAGCGTCCTTGCGCGCTTATTTGCGAGCGCGGGGCGCCCGACGCTCATTCAAGGCGAGTTTTTGCTCGATCTCGCTGGTGTCGATGTCTCGCATCAGCTTGCCAATGAATTGGCGTTGTCGTGCCAGCGCGCCTCGCGAGCGCATTTGTTGCGCCGCTTCGATGGCGTCTTGCAAGCGCTCGGGTAAGGCCAGTGCGCTCAGCTCGTCACGTCGCAAGCTAATCAGGCGCTCTCCCAAGGCCTGAGCGGCGTGCGCAGCGCGTTTACGCGCGCTCTTGCTGGGCTTTTCTTCCCCTTCATCCGCGAGCTCTACGGATTCTGTGTGGGCCAGCGTGTATCTGCTGAAGCGTGACATCGATACAATTCTGCCTCATCTACCGTTGCAAACGGATGGTTTCATGTCGCAGCAAGTCGATCCCTCGCGCATTCCGGAGCTAAAGGCCGTCGTTTCCATGGCCTTGGAGGCTGCTGCGGCCGCAGGCGCCACTCAGGCCGAGGCCGACGCCAGTCTGCAGCAGGGGTTTGGCGTGACGGTGCGTCTCGGTGAGGTGGAAACGGTTGAGTATCAGCGTGACCGAGGGCTCGGGATCACGGTTTATTTCGGTCACCGCAAAGGTTCAGCAAGTACAGCGGACTTAGGGGTCGATTCGGTTCATGACACCGTCGCTAAGGCCTGCGCGATTGCGCGCTACACGGCAGAGGATCCCTGTGCGGGTCTTGCTGAGCCGCAATTTCTGGCAACGGAATTCAAAGATTTACAGATAGATTTTCCGTGGGAGCTGACCCCTGAGTCGGCGATCACGCTCGCGCGTGAGTGTGAGCGGGCGGGTTTATCACGCGATCGGCGACTCGCGAACTCCGAAGGGGCGAGTGTCAATAGTCAGCGTGGGGTACGAGTCTACGGTAATAGCCACGGATTTTTGGCAGGAGATTGTGGGACCAGTCATTCTTTGAGCTGTGTGCTTCTGGCCCAAGATGCTGAGGATATGCAGCGCGATTATTGGTACAGCACCGCACGTGATCCGCAAGACTTACAGCAAGTGGAGCAAATCGGTCTGATCGCCGCTGAGCGCGCGCTGGCGCGGTTGAACGCACGCCGAGTACCCACTGGGAAAGTGCCCATCTTGTTTGCCCCTGAAGTCGCGCGCGGTTTGATGGGGCATTTCATTGCAGCGATCCGCGGTGGCAGCCAGTACCGTAAAGCAAGCTTTTTGTTGGGCGCGGCGGGCCAGCAAGTCTTCCCATCGTGGTTGCAAATGCATGAACGACCGCACCTGCCGAAAGCGCTCGCCAGCAGTAATTTTGACGGTGAAGGGGTCGCAACCACCGATCGTGAGTTGGTCAGTGATGGGGTGGTGGGCGGCTATTTGCTCGGGAGTTATAGCGCTAGGAAGCTCGGCTTGACGACGACAGGTCATGCGGGCGGCATACATAATTTGTTGGTCGATCCCTCACCAGAGGCGCTAGATCAGGCTGGCATGCTGCAGAAAATGCGCCGCGGGCTGTGGGTGACGGAGCTCATGGGGCAGGGCGTCAACGGTGTGACCGGTGATTATTCCCGAGGCGCAAGCGGTTTTTGGATTGAGGATGGCGCGATCGCTTGGCCTGTGCATGAAGTGACAATTGCGGGCAACCTCAAAGAAATGTATCGCAACATCGAAGCGATCGGCCGAGATATCGATGCGCGCGGTGGGGTTCGGGTCGGCTCGGTGTTAGTCGGCGAGATGATGCTCGCGGGCGAGTAGTGCTACGCGATCATCCGCTTGACGCGCTCAGCGAGCGTTAGCTCATGATGCGACACTGGGCTTCTAAATATTTTTCACTCGTCCGGGCAATAATTTCCGCTGGTAGTTTTGGGCCCGGTGCCTGTTTGTTCCAGTCCAAAGTTTCGAGATAGTCGCGCAGATATTGTTTATCAAATGAAGGTGGGCTGATGCCCGTGCGCCAGGTGTCGAGCGGCCAGAAACGTGAGGAATCGGGCGTTAAGACTTCATCGATTAAAACGAGCTCGCCTGCTGCGTCAACGCCAAACTCGAATTTAGTATCGGCAATGATGATGCCGCGCTCATGCGCATGCTTGACAGCAAATTCATAGAGCGCGATCGAGATTGTCTTAACGCGTTGTGCTAAATCTTCGCCAATCAATTCGGCGACCGCAGCAAAGTCAATGTTTTCGTCATGCTCTCCAGCCGGCGCCTTATTAGCGGGCGTGAAGAGTGGTTCGGGTAACGCTGCAGCCAGCGGTAACCCCGAGGGTAGGGTCAAGCCGCAGACCTTGCCCGTCGCTTGATAATCCTTCCAACCCGAGCCAATGAGATAACCGCGCACCACCGCTTCGATGGGTAGCGCTTTGAGTTTGCGCACGATCATCGAGCGTCCGGCAAGTTGTGCGCGTTCGGTATCTTCGAGCGGTAAATCTTCGAGACGTCGATCAGTGAGTTGGTTCGGGATGAGATGTCGCGTTTTATCAAACCAAAATTGCGAAATTTCTGTCAGCACCCGACCTTTATGGGGGATGGGGTCCGGCATGATCACATCAAAGGCGGAGATACGGTCGGTGGTCACGATCAGCATGTGCGCCTGATCCAGGTCGTAAATATCTCGCACCTTTCCCGAATGCAGACGCGGCAAGTGACGGAGTGAAGTGGTATGGACGGTCGATTCGGTACGGGGCTGTTCCAAGGGAGTTCCTGTCACGATGGGTGGGTGATGCTGTTGAGATAAAGGTTTGCGCTAGGAGATTGGTAGTATTGCAGCATGGATTGGGGCGGGAAACTCGTCGGCGGTGCACTGGGGCTGCTGGTTGCTGGGCCAGTGGGCGCAGCTTTGGGGGTGCTGGCGGGGCATTTGGTCGATGATCGTATCGCCAAACCTGGGCAAAGTAAGAAATCTTCATCGCCCTCTGGACCACCTGGGACTCGTGCGAAGAGCGCGCCCGCGCGCGAAAGGCCGGCGTTTTATCAGGTGGAAGACGCCGATCCTGGTGTAACAGATGAGGCGCCTGAAACGCTCATCGACCCCGTGACCGTCGCGGCAGATTTTTTTCGCCTGACGTTTGAGGCGATGGGCCATATCGCCAAGAGCGATGGGCGCGTATCCGAGCAGGATATTCGTGCGGCGCGCTCAATCATGAATGACCTGGGGCTCGATGAGGCACAAGTTAACGCAGCGATTGGCCATTTCAATCGAGGCAAGCAGCCTGATTACGATCTGACTCAGGCTGTGTTGGGCCTCCGCCGAGTCTGTGTGGGTCGACCCGATTTGTTACGCACTTTTCTTGAGATCGAGATGCGTACGGCGATTGGTGGTTCCGATCTGCGCGGCCCAGCGCGGCCGTTACTGTTGCGGGTCGCCGCATTGATCGGTGTCTCAGGCCTCGAATTCGCCCGACTTGAGACGGTGCTTCGTATCCGTCATCGCGCCCGGGGTAATCGCGGTGAAGCGGCCGACTGGAATCGCCCTGGCGCGCGCGCAAGTCGAGAGCGCGCGCGAGGTGAAGCGCAGCAAGAACGCCGCGCCGCGCCGCCGCCATCGCGCATGACATTACCCGAGGCGTACGAGGTTTTGGGGGTGAGTGCAAAAGCGGGTGATCCTGAGGTCACCAAAGCCTATCGTCGACAGTTATCGCGACATCACCCGGATAAGCTCAAGGCTAATGGCTTACCTGAGTCGATGTTAGGTCATGCGAAGCAGCGCACTCAGCAAATCATTGAAGCATGGGAGGTGATTCGTGAGCAAAGAAATCTCTAAGAGGCTCAAAAAATGACAACAGAAAAATCCGTGTTGATCGCGCCATCTATCCTGTCGGCAAATTTCGCCTGCTTGGGCGCCGAGGTGGATGCGGTGCTTGAGGCGGGCGCGGATTTGATTCATTTCGATGTCATGGATAACCATTACGTACCGAATCTCACCATGGGACCAATGGTGTGTGAGGCGTTACGTAAGCATGGCGTGACGGCACCCATCGATGTGCATTTGATGGTGAAGCCAGTGGATAGGCTGATCGTTGACTTTGCGCGAGCAGGGGCGAGCTGGATTAGTTTTCACCCTGAGGCGAGCGAGCACGTGGATCGCAGTATCCACTTGATTCGCGAGCAGGGGTGTCGCGCAGGGCTCGTATTAAACCCCGCATCGCCGCTCGACTGGCTGGATTACACCTTGGATTCACTCGATTTCGTGTTATTGATGTCGGTGAATCCTGGCTTTGGTGGTCAAAGTTTTTTGCCGCAGGTGTTACCCAAGATTCAAGCGCTTCGTCAGCGTATCAACGCGAGCGGACGCGTCGTGCGGCTCGAGGTGGACGGAGGGATAAAGGCGGCGAACATCGCACAAGTGGTCGCTGCCGGTGCCGACACGATCGTGGCAGGCTCTGCGATCTTTGGTAGTGCGGACTACGCGGCCACATTGCGCGAGCTGCGAGCAGCCATCGAGACGGCCTGAGCAGTCTTTTTGGCGGGACGATAGTCCAACATCACCACTGTTTTGCCGTGAGCGCGTAGTACGCCCTCCTGCTCGAGGGTCTTTAAAACACGGCCAGCCATCTCTCTTGAACAGCCGACCAAGCGCGCGAGCTCCTGGCGTGAAATTCGCAGTTGCATGCCTTCTGGGTGCGTGAGCGCATCGGCATGCTCGCACAAATCTTTGAGTGTCTGCTCGATGCGTCCGCTGACGTCGACGAAGGCTAGATCACGTAATTTGCGCGTAGCGCTTTCCAGGCGTGCCGCTAATTGGGCTGCGAGCTCCAAGGCGATCAAAGGGTGCTCGGCTGCCAAGCGCTGAAAACGCGCATAGGGCATCTCGGCGATTTCGCTACGGCAGCGAGTACGAACCAAGACACTACGGTTATCGCCGCTGACTGGGACCATCGAGCCAAAAAAATCGCCCTTATCGAGATAGACCAGAATCATCTGCTTGCCCTGGTCATCTTCTACTAAGACCTCAGCGGACCCCGAGATCATATAAAAGAGCACATCCCGCGGCTCGCCTGCCCGCAGCAGGACGTGGCGTGCGGGGATGTTGCGTTTGACGGCTTGCTCAACAAACCGATCGATGGGCTGCCCAGCCACCAGCGAACGCTCGGGACGCGGTGGCGGTGTGCTCGGTCGACGCATCCCAAGCGCCAATTCAGCTGCCGACGGAGCGGAAGCTGAGGTGACAACGGACGGGGGATATGTGATGGAGCGTGGCATGGTGGTCTCTCTAGCGTGTGATCCTAAGGATTACAGTCGGTAACTGGTTTCGGTCATCACCCGAGCGGTCGCCCGCATCAGTCTTTGCACCGGTGGGGGTAATTCGGCGCCACCGGCGGCGCGCGCTGCGGCGCCGTGGGCGATCTCATCGTCGCGCATGGTTTGTAAAATCGCTCGGCTACGCGCATCGCTACTCGGTAGTCGTTCCAGATGTGAGTCAATATGACCCTCCACCTGTCTTTCTGTTTCAGAAACGAAGCCAAGACTCCACTTATCACCTGCGAGCGCCGCGACGGCGCCAATCGCAAACGACCCTGCATACCAGAGCGGCGCGAGTCGGCTCGGGTGTGAGCCCAGTTGTTCAAGGCGCTCGGCGCACCAGGCGAGATGGTCAGCCTCTTCGCGTGCCGCCTGATCCAGCAGGGTTTTCACCTCGGGTCGCTGCGCAAAGGCCGCTTGGCCGTGGTAGAGCGCTTGGGCGGCGACTTCACCGGCATGATTAACACGCATCAGGTTGGCCGCCTCTCGACGCTCCTCGGCGGTCATGTCTGCGAGCGGGGCTGGCGCTGCGGCCGGCCTCGGTGTGGGGCGCGCAGCCTTCGGCGTGACCCAGATGGCCTTTAAGGCGCGATCCACGGTGGTGAGCACGTTGTCGAGGTGATTTTCGTTCATGACATCCCATGTTTCGGCGAGTCGCCGCCGATCTTTAGTACAATTTTGGTGCATCCCGCCATCGGCTCGCGCAAGTTTTGCAAACCGAGGGCGGCTCCATTACACTTTCGCGCCTTTTTCGGGACTCGCGGCAACCCCCAATCATGGGGTGCAGCCCGTCGCGAGTGGAGACAATAGACATGGCAACGGTTTTTGCAAAGCCCGCGACGGTTCGCGGGGATTGGTATGTGGTCGACGCCAAGGGTAAGACGCTTGGTCGTTTGGCGACCCAAATTGCGCTGCGCCTGAAGGGCAAGCATAAGGCAGATTATTCTCCCCACGTTGATATGGGAGATCACATTGTCGTGCTCAATGCAGAGCAGATACGTGTGACCGGTGCCAAACTCAAAGACAAGATTTACTACCATCACACCGGCGCAATTGGTGGTATCAAGTCGATCGCACTCGAGAAGCTCCTTAAGGAGCATCCGGAGCGCGTCATTCAGTTCGCGGTCAAAGGTATGTTGCCAAAGACCGTACTGGGTCGCCGCATGTTTCGTAAGTTGCACGTGTTTGCCGGTGAACAGCATCCGCATATCGCGCAGCAACCCAAGCCACTTAATATCTAACTGACTTAATTTTCACGACTCGCAAGTCTGATCGAGGCATTATCCATGACTGCTCCTCACTACGGCACCGGCCGTCGCAAGACCTCCACCGCCCGCGTTTTCCTGAAGCCAGGCGCAGGTCGTATCACGGTCAATGATCGTAGCTTGGAAGAATTCTTTGGACGCGAGACGGGACGTATGATCGTGCGTCAGCCGCTCGAGTTGACGCAAATGAGCGAGCGATTCGATATTAATGTCACCGTTACGGGCGGCGGCATCACGGGGCAAGCCGGCGCGATTCGCCACGGCATCACTCGTGCATTAATCGAGTATGACGAGACCTTGCGTCGTCCCTTGCGGGCGGCAGGGTTTGTGACCCGTGATGCGCGTGAAGTCGAACGTAAGAAGGTGGGTCGTCGTAAGGCTCGCCGCGGTACGCAGTACTCCAAGCGCTAATTGCGTCTTCGCCGACTGTACGGTCACCGGCTTTTGGGGGATCGTCTAGTGGTAGGACAACGGACTCTGACTCCGTTTACCTAGGTTCGAATCCTAGTCCCCCAGCCAATCCGGGCCCGCCTTCTTCTCGAGGGCGGGCCTTTCTCGTTGTGCGAGGGGTGTCAGTTCGTTCTGTCAGGTCAGTTCAATAACGCCATCGTCGCGTCCAACGAGTACCACATCCGCTTTTCGATGGGCGAATAGGCCGACGGTCACCACTCCGGGAATATCGTTGAGGGTGGATTCGAGCGTCAGTGGGTCGGTGATGCTAAGGCCATGGACATCGATAATTTGGTTGCCGTTATCCGTGATGAGATTTTCTCGCCAGACGGGGTGTCCGCCGATCCCCACCATGCGCCGAGCGACATAGGAGCGGGCCATCGGGATCACCTCGATGGGCAAGGGGAATTGTCCGAGGACATCAACTTGTTTGCTCGGATCCACAATGCACACAAAGCGCCGCGATGCAGCGGCCACAATTTTTTCACGGGTCAAAGCGCCACCACCGCCCTTGATGAGACGGCGGTGCGGATCGACCTCATCTGCGCCATCAACGTACAGGGCAAGATCACCTGCACGGTTCAAATCGATGACTTCGATACCGATCGCTCGCAAGCGAGCAGTCGACGCTTCGGAGCTCGACACGGCGCCTTGCAGGCGGTCTCGCCAGCTCGCCAGCTCGTCAATGAAATAGTTGACGGTGGATCCGGTGCCAACGCCGACCAACATTCCTTCTTCGAGATAGTTGAGCGCGGCCATGGCGGCAGCTTTTTTGCCTGAATGAATAGTATTCATTTCATTGAACATCCCAATAAGAGTTCGGTGGGGATTGATGCGGTGAGGCGTACGGACATTATCTTACGCGAGGCCCCGAAACGAAGATGCCCGCTTTCGCGGGCATCTCGTTAAAGAAGAAAGCGGGTGGACTTTTGATCTCACCCGCTAGGATTCTCGCGAATCTTACTTCTTCTTGGCCGCCGTTTTTTTGGTGGCCTTCTTCTTGGCTTTGGCTTTTGCTTTGGTCTTCACTTTGGCTTTCGCCTTCGTGGCTACCTTGGCTTTCGCCTT
>CAZSRB010000059.1:0-11960 GCA_964609065.1 uncultured Acidibacter sp.
TTGGCCGCTTGGGTACCCCTCCGCGTGAAACGAGCCGCCTATTGTGATTTGCACTCGGTGGGGTGTCAATGGCAGTCTTGAGAAGTTTACCCCGCTGAGAGAGGACCCTCATGGTCAGCGCCATTGATCCCATCGTGTTGTTCTTCGCGCTGGGGCTATTGGCAGGCGTTTTAAAGGCAGATTTACGTCTCCCGCCCGCCATCTACGAATTTGTCAGCACTTTGTTGCTGCTCTCGATCGGCATGAAAGGCGGGGTGGAATTGGCGCGTCAGCCGGCCGCCGGCCTCATCGGCCAGATCGGACTCACTTTGGTGATGGGGGTGCTCCTGACTTTGCTGGCGTTCGCCTTACTTCGCGGAGTGGGTCGACTGGATCGAGCCAACGCCGCGGCGGTCTCAGCACACTACGGCTCGGTCAGTATCGGTACTTTTGCGGTAGCGGTCGCGTTCCTGACGCAAGCGGCGATCGAATTTGAGCCGGCGATGCCACTCTTGGTGGTAGTCCTTGAAGTGCCCGCCATTGTGGTGGGCATCTTGCTCGCCCGGGGCCTCTCGGCGGGGACCTCCTGGGGTGAGATTGGTCGGGAAGTCCTCCTCGGACGCAGCGTGATGCTGCTGCTCGGAGGCCTGGCGATTGGCGCGCTCGCGGGCGATGCCGGCATTGAGCCTCTCAAACCGCTGTTTTTTGATCTTTTCAAAGGAGTTCTGGCCCTTTTCTTGTTAGAAATGGGCTTGATCGCCGCAGATCACCTCGAGGGCTTTCGTCGCCACGGCTTCTTTATGGCCGCTTTCGCCCTCTTGATTCCCCCATTTTTTGCCGCGATCGGCCTCTTGTTTGCCGCGGCGATGGGACTTTCTCTGGGGGGTGCCATCCTGCTTGCGACGCTGGCGGCGAGCGCCTCGTACATCGCCGCCCCGGCAGCCATTCGCTCGGCTGTGCCTGAAGCGAACCCCGCACTCAGCCTGACAGCTTCGTTGGCACTGACCTTCCCATTCAATATTCTGCTCGGTATCCCGTTGTATCAACGGATGGCCGAAGCCCTTCAACATTGGCTGACAGGTTGAGATCCCATGACCGGCGCCGCCCAGACCCTGCGTAAACTCGTCACCGTTATTACCGAAGCTCAGCTCGAGCGCGACCTCATCAAAGAAATTGAGGGATGCGGCGCACTGGGCTACACCATCAGCGATGCCCGGGGGCGCGGAGACAAAGGCGTGCGCGCATCGCACTGGGGGCATAGCAGCAATATTCGAGTGGAAATCGCTTGCGATACGCCTCTCGCCGAGAAAATTTTGAGCCGGCTACGGGAAAAATACTATGCCCACTACGCCATCGTCATGTGGGTACAGGACGTCGAGGTTCTAAGGCCTGACAAATTTCGGTGAGCCACTGACAGCGGTCTGCAACGCCGAGATCAAAGATAAGGGCAAACGACGCGCCTCCGCGGGTCTCAGGTCCTCGGGCAGACTCACAGGTCCGTAGCGCAACCGTTTTAAGCGACTGACTTCGTGACCCACCGCTTGCCATAAACGACGCACCTCTCGATTACGACCCTCACGCAAACTGACGCGAAACCAACTGTGCGAGTCTTCCGAGCTCATCCCCACTCGCATCACGGTCTCAAAGTGTGCTGGCCCATCATCGAGCTCTACGCCGTGACGCAATCGCATTAACGCGGCCGATGAAGGCTCCTCGCGCACTCGGACGAGATACTCACGCTCGATTTGTGAGGATGGGTGCATCAACCGATGCGCTAGCTCCCCATCATTGGTAAACAGCAATAAACCTGAGGTATTCACGTCGAGGCGGCCAATCACGATCCAGCGACCCGCACGCGGGGGCGGTAGATGATCAAATACCGTAGGACGGCCCTGCGGATCATGACGCGTCGTCACCTCGCCAACGGGCTTGTGATAACCCAAAACCTCCGTCTGGATAGCGGTCGCCGCGTGCTCCCGGATATCGCTCCCATGGCTTGCGGCACTACTGATCGGATGCGACTCCCTCGGCAATAGCGCCGGGCGCAGGTCAATTCTTTGGCCATCTAGTCGTACATCGTCTGTGGCCAGCACCCGCGCACCGAGTTCCGCGCGGCGCCCGTTGAGCGTGATACGCCCATCAACGATCCATTGCTCAATCCCACGACGTGAGCCGAGACCCAAGGTCGCTAGCACCTTTTGCAGACGCTGCGCGGACTCCACTCGACCCAGTGCTTCGGACGGCTGACTCATTCGGCGCACATCATAACGCGTGGTTATAGGTGCATAGCGTTTACTGAACACGTATAAGTCAGGGAGCGATTATTCTTACGCCCTTTGTTGTCGCCCGTTTGCGGTTGTCTTGCCTTCCTGTCTTGCCTTCCACTGAGGAGATCTCATGCGCCCTGAAACCATTGCGGTCCACGGCGGGTATTCACCCGACCCCACCACCAAGTCGGTCGCGGTCCCGATCTATCAAACGACTTCGTACGCCTTTGACAGCGCTCAGCACGGCGCCGATCTCTTTGACCTCAAGGTTGAGGGGAACATCTACACGCGGATCATGAACCCGACCACGGACGTTTTAGAAAAGCGCGTGGCCGAACTCGAAGGGGGTATCGGTGCCCTCGCGCTCGCCTCCGGTAGCGCGGCGATTACCTATGCGATCCTGACGATCGCGGAACAAGGCGACAACATCGTCAGCTCAAGCGCTCTGTACGGCGGTACCTTCAATTTATTTGCTCATACGCTGCCACAATTTGGCATCGAAGTTCGCTTTGCCGATCATCGTGATCCCGACTCGTTTGCACGATTGATTGACGAGCGTACCAAGGCTGTTTTCTGCGAATCGATTGGTAATCCTTTAGGTAACGTGACCGATTTTGGTGCCTTAGCCGAGATCGCGCACGCACGCGGCGTCCCTTTGATCGTGGATAACACCGTACCTTCCCCCTATTTGTGCCGCCCATTCGACCACGGCGCCGATATCGTGGTGCATTCTTTGACCAAGTATCTCGGCGGACATGGCAATAGTATCGGTGGTGTATTGGTCGACTCTGGGAAATTCCCTTGGGCGAAACACGCGCAAAAATTTCGTCGTCTGAATGAGCCCGATGTGTCCTATCACGGCGTGGTCTACACCGAAGCACTGGGACCTGCAGCCTATATTGCCCGCGCACGGGTGGTGCCGTTGCGCAACATGGGCGCAGCGATCTCACCATTTAACTCATTTTTGATCCTGCAAGGTATCGAGACCTTGGCCGTACGCATGGATCGCATCTGCGAGAACACCCTCGCCGTCGCGCAATTTTTGGCATCCCACCCAGAAGTCAGCTGGGTGAATTACGCCGGTCTCGATACCCACCCCGATCATGCACTCGTCCAGCGCTACATGCAGGGTCGCGCTTCGGGCATCCTCACGTTCGGCGTAAAAGGTGGCCGAGCCGCCGGTGAAAAATTCTTAGATGCGCTAAAACTCGTGATTCGACTTGTGAATATCGGTGATGCGCGCTCTTTGGCAACTCATCCCGCCTCCACCACTCACCGACAATTGTCCCCCGAGGAGCTCGCCAAGGCGGGTGTATCGGAAGATATGGTTCGGCTCTCCATCGGCATCGAACACATCGATGACCTCAAAGCCGATCTGGATCAAGCGCTACGCGCTTAAATGCGACAAAAAGTCTGACACAAGCCAGCACGTCGCGCCTTAGGCGCGACGTGACTCGGCGACTTGTTCTTGCAAGATACGGAACAAACTATCGATGAATTCTTTGCGCTCTGATGCTAAGCGCGCCTCATCCTCGGCACTGAACTCGAATTGATCGATCTCGCCAGACTTCAGTTGTCGACGCTTGATCTGAATGGCCTCCATCGCAGCCAAACGCTCACGCAAGGTCCACACCTCGCTACCGAGCACGACGACCATATTGAGCACCTTATCAATCGCCGGGTCATCAAAGAAATAACTTCGGCCACCGCGGATCGTGCGTCGCATGGCCTGCCGCGAGCTCTCTTCGGTCTTGACCGCAGCGCTTTTCTTGACGGCTCGGGTCTTAGTCACTCGGCCTTTGGTTGCTCGACTTTTAGCCACTCGACGCGTACCGCCCGCTGATTTTCGACGTGCTGCACTCATTTGAAGGCCCCAAAGCAGTACCACAGGACACCATCGGTGAGGCGCCCCGTCTTATCGTTATCTACTGACTGCTGTTGGTCGGCCGCCGCATCGCGCACGTCAGCGCCATACCAGCCCACTGACGGGATCACGAATTGCACATATTTCTTGGTGGAGAAACCCGCTTTCTTACAAACCTCCTGAGGGTTCAGGTCACGAAACGGCTTGTAAAAGGGCTCATTGTTATATGCGCTATCCCAATCGAGATAAAAGGCGTCATAGGGCGATAGCTGATCGTTGGGGGGCAGCTCCATATGCAACATGAGCCCGCCCGGCTTCAACACTCGATGTGCTTCCTTCATGATCTTCTCGATGCCTTTTTTCGGCACCTCGTGCAAGAACATCGACGAAAACACGACATCAAAACTGTTATCTGGAAAATCCAGCGACTCAGCATTCATCTGATGGAAATGCACTTCACGATTTTGCGCCTGCGCGCGGGCGTGGGCATAACGCAAGCAAGGCGCCGCCACATCGATACCGTGGACTTCCGCCTCCGGGTACGTGTCTTTCCATGAACCGGTGTTATGCCCGATCGTGCACCCCAGATCTAATATTTTCTTAGGGCGAAGATCTGAGAATTTACGCTTGATGAATCCCGCGATGGATTGGCCAATATCATCTAAATTTTGGCCCATGAGCCCGAAAGAAAATACCGCAAGCCCGTTGTCGTAGAGCGACCCTGCAGCCAGATCGTCCGTCTCATACTCACCGTCATAGTTACCCGCCATAAGATGGACATCAATGGCCGATACATAGCGCGGGACTTCAAAGTTTTTTTGCAAGCTGAGCGTACCGCGTGGTTTTTTGCCAGCAAGTCGCGCGGCCGTCTGCTTAAGGGCGGGGCGACTACGCTCAAGCGGCGGAAAGACCGACTGCCAAACCATATCTTGAGCGGTGACACGCAACGAGGAGTAAAACTTGAAGTACTCATTGGTCTTGATCGCCTTGTGTACCTCCGGACCGTTTTTGGGTGCACGACGATTGCGACGACGAAATTCCGGCTCCACATCAGCCGAGTAAATATCGCGCATACCCGCAGCCATGTCGTTGAGCACATGGGCTCGGAGCCCCGACACGAAATTCATCCGCGCCTTTTCGTCGCGTTTTTTGTTCAGCTTTAGCTCATGCTTGAGTTCCAACATCGTCGGTCTCCTCTCTGACATCCAGAGCCATTATGCAAAGTCAAAATTCGGCTAACAACCGTCCGAAGCCCTGCAGACGATCGGTGATCCCATTAGCACGCAGAGCATGCCAGTATGTTGCGGTGTTGATCGCGATCACAGGTTTGCCGAGCCACTCTTCGGCCTCAGCCGCCAAACGCACCATGGAAAGGTTAGTGCCCACTTGGATGATGGCATCGACGTCCGGTCCATCGAGTTGACGTAACACCTCTCGACATCGGCTTTCGGGAATTTGCGCAATCCCGGTCCACGACGGCGCGCGCATGGGTTCATCACGTACCGTCTCAAACCCCATATCAGCAAAATATTGCTTCACTTCGGCATTCGCAATCGGATAGTAGGGTGACAGAAACGCGATGCGCTTGATACCGCCATAGGCTTTCAGCGCGGCCGTGCAAGCGTGTGCACCAATCGAGACGCCCACGCCCGACTCACGTTCAATCATGCGCTGAAACTCGTCTGCACCTGCCGCGCCACCATAAAACGTGATCGCCGACATGCCCATCACAAGATAATCGGGCTCGCAGGTCATAACACTACGCACTGCATCGATCACACCCTGCGAAATTTTCTGGGTCGCCGCCATGAACGTTTCATCGCTGATCGCGCGCGAGTTGGGCGTGTAAATGCGACTGTAGTGATTGGTGACGCCAGACGGGCGCATGTCATCAAAATCCGGTTGGACAATCGTATTGGTGGAGGGCCCGAGCACCCCAAACAACCGACGATAGCCTTGCACATCCTGACCCATGCACACCTTCCTCGCGCTCGCGCGTTGACTGATACGACCCCCGACCCAAGTTTTATGTCATTGGCTTAGCCACTGGATAGTCACCCCTCCCCGCCTAGCGGATCCGATTCGTCCCGCCATGCGCAGAGCGGTCATCGACGCCCCGCGCGAAGCCGGCCACAATAGCGTGCATGCCAAACATGACTCGACCCTCCCGCATCACGGCGATCAGTTACGGACTTGCACTGCTAATCGCTCTGCTCAGCCTCGGACATACCCCCGCCCATGCGGTCGAGACACTGCCGAGCGCCCCGCGCGCGGACTTGCGCTTGGCCACCTGGAATTTGGAATGGCTGATCGCGCCCGAGGACTTCCGCGGACTCGCCAAAAGCTGCGTTCCGCGCGGCGCCCCACGCGGCCCTGCACGACGCAGTATCCCCTGTAATGTGGTGGATCGCCTCGAGCGCTCGAGTATCGACTTCAGAGCCCTCGCAGCGGTCACCCGCGACCTCAAAGCCGATGTGATCGCTCTTCAGGAGGTCGATGGACCTCGCGCAGCCAAACGCGTCTTTCGTGACCATGATTTTTGTTTCGCGGCAGATGAGGGGGTACAAAAGGTGGGATTCGCCATCCGCCGTGGCCTGCCACACCGCTGCCTACCCGATTTCATTGAGTTATCTTTGAATGGCCGAGTACGTCGTGGCGCGGTGATCGTACTTTACCCAGATGATCCGCGGGAGATGCATCTCATGTCAGTGCATCTCAAAGCCAGCTGTCCGCGACGAGCGCTGGATGACCCGAACCCCAATTGCAAGACACTCGCCAAACAAGTTCCGATCCTTGAAACCTGGATTGACGAGCAAGCGGCAGCGGGTCGTCGCTTTGCCATTCTGGGTGATTTCAATCATGACTTTTCGACGCAGGGACCTGCCCGCAATGAGGCGGGGCAGCTACGCAGTTTTTGGGCGGAGATCAATGATGGCGAGCCGCAGGGCGCGACCCTCATCAATCCAGCTGAAGGCAAGCGCTTCATCAATTGCTCACCCGCGCAAAACTACTCAAGCTATATCGATCATGTGCTCCTCAGTAAGCGCCTCGCGGAGTGGCGAGCCCCCGATTCATTCCTGCGCCTGCCGTTTAAACCCAAAAGCGCGCTACAACGCAAACTCTCTGATCACTGTCCCGTCGGCGTCGATCTACGCTGGCCAAGCGAACTCAACCTCGGATCCGGCCGCTAAATAGGTCGCACCGTGCAGCAGGTCATACTGAGCGCGGTGCTGATGTGGATGGTGTTCGCGGTTGCGCTTGACCTTAAGGTCGACGACTTTCGTCGAGTCGCGGCGATGCCACGACTCGTTATTATTGGACTATTACCCCAATTTCTTTGGCTGCCGATTGCGACTTGGATGATCACGTTAGTTGTCGAGTTGCCCGCGAGCTGGGAGGCGGCGATGTTACTCGTCGCATGTTGCCCGGGTGGATCGATGTCCAACGTCATCACGCATTTAGGTCAGGGTAATACTGCGCTCTCGGTCAGCCTCTCTGCCGTCTCGGGTGTCTTAGCGATTGCCCTCACGCCGCTCAACTTTGCTTGGACCATGGCGAGCAACCCAGCCACGGCAACGTGGCTACGAGAACTTGCGCTAGCGCCCTTCGATCTACTTTTGAGCTTAATGCTGCTTCTCGCCTTACCCATGATCGCTGGGATGTCGGTCGCGCGACGATACGCCAGCTGGGCATCCCGCTGGCGCAATCCGCTCAAGCGACTGTCGGTGTCAGCGCTCGGCGTATTCATCGTGCTCGGTTTGTATCGGGATCGAGAACTGTTGACCGCGGCGATCCTGCTACCGCTATTGATTGTGGTGGGACATAACGCGCTCGGCTTGAGCTTGGGGGCTCTCACCGCCCGCGCCTTTCGTCTCACGGCTGCGGATGGCCGCGCGGTAATCGTTGAAGCGGGGATGCAAAACGCGGGGCTTGCACTCGGCATTATCGCCTTGCAGTTTGAGGGCGAACTCGGCATGGTCATTCTGGCGAGTCTTTGGGGGATATGGCATCTCATATCAGGCTTAGCACTCGCCAGTCTATGGCGTCGCCAAGTAACACGTGAGGAGACCCGATAGCATGCTCGATGTCATCTTTGAGGGTGCGACCGTGATCGATGGAAGCGGTACGCCTGCACGCACTATGGATGTCGGCATCAAGGATGGGAAGATCGCCTACCTCGGTGAACAGGCCGGCTCTGCTCGACAGCGCATCGATGCCCGCGGCGCCTGGCTCACCCCGGGATTTGTGGACTTACACACTCACTATGACGGGCAAGCGAGCTGGGATGAAACCTTAAGTCCGAGTATCCACCACGGTGTCACGACAGTGGTCATGGGTAACTGCGGGGTCGGCTTTGCACCCTTACACACAGGGGATAAACACCGCGTAGTCGAAGATCTCATTTCTTTGATGGAAGGGGTAGAAGATATCCCTGGCGTCGCGCTCGCCGAAGGGGTGAGCTTTGACTGGACGAGCTTCCCCGAGTACATGACGGCACTTGCGCGTCGTCCCCATAGCCTCGACTATCTGCTGCAAGTCCCGCATGACCCATTGCGGATGGCCGTAATGGGTGAGCGCGCGCTCGCCCAAGAAGCATCCACTGAGGAAGACGTCGCAAATATGCGACGTCTATTAAATGAAGCGCTCGATGCCGGTGCCATCGGGTTTTCAACTGGGCGTACGGACAATCATCGCACCACCGCCGGCCAACCCACACCCGCTTCGGAAGCCGATCAACGTGAACTAACCGAGCTCGCATCCTGCTTCCGGGGGCGCGATCGCGGTGTCGTGCAGCTCGTCAATGATTTCAACGTACTGCATGGCGATAGCGGCTTCGACCCTGAGTTTGACCTCGTCGAACTATTGGCGCGTGAAAGTGGTCGGCCGTTATCGATGACTTGGTTACAACGCGACCCGGGCGGCGACCAATGGCAGCACATTCGTGAGCGCACGGAGGCGGCAGTGCGCGCGGGGCTACCGATTTACCTGCAGGCGGCGCCCCGGGGGATTGGCGTTTTATTGGGCTTGGACACCACCTTTCATCCCTTTATGGGCTTTCCGCTCTATCGTGAAGTGGCGCATCTCCCCTGCAGAGAGCGCGCCGCTGCGCTGCGTGATCCAGCGCGCCGTGCCCGGCTCGGGCACGAGAGCAGCCAAAGATTATCGGGTGAAGGCAGTGCGATCCCGCCTATTGTGGATTTAATGCTCGCCCGGATCGAACTTCTGAGTGCACGGATGTTTCCCTTAGGAAACGCGCAAAACCGTCCAAACTATGCACCGACTTTACAGGAGAGTTTCTTAGCCCTTGCGAAGCGCGAGCAGATCTCGCCGCTCGTCGCTCTCTATGACTATCTGAGTGCAGGCGATGGTGACCAGCTCATTCATTTCCCGATTTTTAATTACAACGCAGGATCTCTCGCGGTCGTTCGGGAGATGCTGGATCACCCGCAAATGCTCTACGGGCTATCAGACGCGGGCGCGCACGTAGGGACGATCTGCGATGCCAGCACTAGTACGTTTCTTTTGCAGTATTGGGCACGCGATGTGAATCCGGAACAGCGACTGACCCCAGAGCAGGCTGTGCACCTCCTCACACAACGTAATGCACGCTATCTCGGTCTAGCGGATCGGGGGGAGATTGCGCTCGGTAAGCGCGCCGACCTAAACCTGATTGATCCCGAACGACTGGCCCTCCCCTTGCCTCATCTAGTGCGCGACTTACCGGGGGGCACTCAAAGATTGTTGCAATACTCGGAAGGCTATCTCAGCACCTGGGTAGCCGGTGAAGCGGTGACACAGCAGGGGAAGATCACCGACGCGCGACCGGGCAAGCTCGTTAGGGTCGTTTAAACTCTATGTCCGACATTCCAGAGCAGACACGGTTAACAGTCGAGCAAAACCGCATCTGAAACCGAAATGAAACGTTAAGTTTGAGCTTTTGGCACGTTAGGCGCGCTACCGCACGGAGCGGAGCTTTGCTTCTCGGTCAGTCTGCGGCTTGCCGTGTTCCGCAGATGATGAGGAAGGGAATGTCTCGACGAGGAATCAGTACAGTAGAGCGGCACCCGTCAGCCAATGGCTCGATGGTCATTTTCTGCCTGCTCGCTGAACTACAGCATCTCAGCACACAGAGCTTAGGCGCGTGGGTCACGCCGCTTCATTGGAAAATCTTGCATCGTTTGTGGATCGCCCACCTCCTCGCAGAGGAGATTTATGTCGGTGACTTATTAGATGTCGATTGCACGGAGGAGGCTCTTTTACAGGTGCTACACGATTTCAGAGATCAAGACTTGATTTCACTGCCCTCGCGATCCAGTAGTGACCTGAGCTCCCATCGCGCGCTCGTCCTTCAGCTCACTCCAGAAGGGGCCCAGCGAAGCCACGCGCTCGCGAAAGATCTTTTGCGATCTATCCACGAACACTGCGGCCTCGCCGGGATCAACCCATTTACCCGACGCCAACCGGCGTGGGCATCACTCAGTACCCCACGGCAAAGCCGATCGAACCGCCGTTCTCATCCCCATCGGAGGCAAAGTTAACGCTGAATTTCGCGCGCTCACCCACCTTGAAGCCAAGACCCACGGCACCTGCAGTCTCGCCTTTGAAATTACCGAGACCGACACCCAAAGAAAAACGACCATAGTCAACCGTCGGTACGGCAGCAATCGCCATCGCAAGCGCCACGCCTTTCTCCACGGTATCGACACGTCGATCGAGACGCGCATCCCCAGCCAAACGCAAGGCTGCTTCGGCATCGATATTTGATTGCAGGGTCAGATCCGCCGCTGCGCGGGTTGCCGCCTCCGCATCAATGGCCGATTGCAACACCGCATCGCTCGCGGCGACTTGGCCGACGGTAGCTGCATCGGCGGCCGCCACGCCATCGGCCAGCCCTGTGACACGATTCCCGTTCATCGCGACATCGCCGCCGAAGCTGCCGGTGCCGGCCACCGTGAGATTACCGCCCTCTGCCGTGTCTACGGTTTCGGTGACCACCGGGTCGGGCTCTCCGGCGACAAATGCGCCGGTATCAGGATCATAGCTACCCACCACGCCTTCGATGGCATCGCCGATCGGTAAGCCAGTATCGTTATCGATGAGGACCTCTGTCGCGACGTCAAAAGTCGTGCTGGCGATGGTCGTTGCCGTCGAGCCTTGCACGGTCGTGATGTTGCCATTGGCCTCGATTAATACGTCGCCTGTCGTCGTTGTCGTTGTGGTTGTCGTGCTCGTGGCGTTGGTCGCGGTGACTGTGTACACCGTACTCGTGCCATCGCCGTTATCAACGATGTACGGCAATATGCCCTCATCGGCTTCGCCCTCAGTCGTCTCGGTCTCGGTGGTCGTAGTCGCCGAGCCCACTTGCAGGTCGCCGTCGACTTGGGCATCGCCGGTGACCTCCAAATCACCCTCAATCACCGTCACAGCTTGTGCCATCGCGGTCGGGGCGCCGAGGGCTGACACACCCATGGCAGCCAACACCGCCAGTCGGATCAACTGTCCCTCATCCAAAAATTTCATGTTGCTCACCTGTGCTACCTCAGATTGAAACGTTAAAAACCAAGACATCCTTGGCAGGCAGCACACTAAAAAGCGGTCGCTGAGACGTCTGTGCGCCACAGGACTGAGCACAGAAATTTTCCGATCCGAGGCCGATACGTTGCGCTTAGGCAACAACGAATAAGAGATTGGTGCGGCGACTGAGCGCCAAGCAACAAATTGTTACTAAAACATGATGACCAGACATCAAGACTGAGGTAAGTTTCGCGTTACGCGAAGCAAAATGCTCGCGTGTTTTGCATGAAAACTTCGGAGGGTTGAATGAAACCAGTTCGTTTCATCGTCGCGGC
>CAZSRB010000060.1:0-11754 GCA_964609065.1 uncultured Acidibacter sp.
ACCTAAAACCGCCGCAGCGAGCGTCGATTTGATATTGAAAACCTTCATGAGTTGTACTCCGTTGTGTTCAGAACTGCGATCTGCGTACCTGCTGTCGCCCGTCCTGTGACTTCACGAGTAGGATGACATTGCTTCGAGAGTCTGTCAAGATGTTGTACATGTTTAAGCTATACAAATCATGAACAAGATGGCAGCACAGGCGGGTATCAGTGGCCAGTTCACCATCAAAGCCGTCGCGCAAGCGACGGGTCTTACGGTCGAAACCTTGCGCGCTTGGGAGCGACGCTACGAGGTGGTCCAGCCCTCACGCGATGGTTCAGGCCGAAGGACCTACTCCGCCTCAGACGTCGCGCGGCTACGCCTCTTGCGTTCAGCCACTGAGCTCGGTCACACGATTAGTCGTTTAGCTCAGCTTGCCGAGGATGAGCTCGCCAAGCTCGTCGCCGAGTCGGGCGGCCATGCACGATCCGCCGTGGCTCGCGGCCAAACGTATGTCGATCGGGCCTTGGATGCCACGCTACATTCAGATCCCTCTGGGGTCGAAGAGGTGCTGACATCGGCGTTGGCTTTGTTACCCCCGAATGAGGTGGTGAACTCCGTACTCGTCCCCCTCGTACGCGAAGTCGGTGAGCGTTGGCATCGCGGCGAGGTGTCGATCGCCCAAGAACACATGGTCACCGATATCGTCAAACGATTGATTATTTCGGTGTCGCGCGGCTATCTGCGCTCAGATCAGGGTCCGTGTCTCGTGCTGGCGACGCTCTCGGGAGAGCGCCATGAACTCGGTATTTTGATGTGCAGCTGGTTGGCCGCTACTCGTCGCTTCCGTACCCATTATTTGGGAGTCGATTGCCCGGCTGAGGAAATCGCGCGTTTTGCCCTCGAAGTGGAAGCTCGCGCCGTATTGATTTCTTTGGTAATGCCAGAAAATGAAGTGCCCGCGCTTGATCAGCTCGCGCGACTCGCGCAATCGCTGGATGGTCGGTGCGAAGTCTGGGTTGGAGGCTTTGCAGCGCGGATGGTGACTCCGGCCGAGATCCCCTCCGGTTGCGTGTTGCTACCCACCGGGCTGGATTTTGAACAGCGGCTCGATTTACTCGCTGCTCAATATTACAGCTGATAAACACACCTGATACGTTACCCTCGAGGCTTCCCGCTCAGCGCGCTTTGAATAAACCGTGCGATGCCATCTCCGTCTGGGTACCGGGTGTCGTTCGTAGCGTAGGGGCCACTTTCCACGCCGCAGTGATAACGATAAGGGCCAGCTTCTAGCCAGAGCTCATCGGCAATCCCCCATTCGTCGAGCCCGTCGGCACTCAGTATACGCACTCGATCAAGCTGAACTTCAAAGAATAAGTTTCGATGATGAACGATACGCTGTACTTCTAGTCGCGCTGAGCGTGCATCATTCAGAGTATCGTCTGTGCTCGTATCCGTAGGTGATAGCGCGCTCGAATCATTAACGTGGATAGGCAAGGAAACTGCGGATGTCCAAGGCGGTAACGTTCGCTGTGAGGGCATATCAGATTGCCCTGAGCGTTTTTCCCACCAGACCAATCTTTGTACATCTCGCGCCGTGGTATTGAAGATTTCCGGTCGGGCATATGCTTGGCACAAGGGCTCTAAGTGCGCAGCCCCCGCCCAACCCCAAATTCGGACCATCATCGCCGGTATGGCAATAACCGATAATCCGATCAATAGATAGGGCCGCCAGCGCTGCAGTGTCGCCCAGCGCGTCGTTGGCAAAATATCGGTCCAAAATAAAACTAAGAGTGCGAACGGCACTGCCGCAACAATCAGTACTACCGCGCCCAGCGTGAGCTCGCTCATCGCGAACCGACCCGCTGGGTCTTCAGGCTATGCGGCAAAGTATGGGTCAAAGAATGAATCGGCTCAGATCCTCGTTTTCGCACAGAGCTCCCAGACTCGTGTCGACATAGGCGGCATCAATCTTTAAGTGCTCGCCTTGTCGATCCGAAGCCTCATAGGAAACTTCCTCGAGTAGGCGTTCCATCACCGTGTGCAGTCGTCGCGCACCGATGTTCTCGGTCCTTTCATTGATTTGGCATGCGAGCTCCGCTAAGCGGCGCACGCCATCCGATAAAAACTCGACCTCGAGACCTTCTGTTTGTAATAACGCGCGGTATTGCACGGTTAGTGCCGCATCCGGCTCCGTTAAGATCCGAACAAAATCTTCGACTTTCAGTGAATCGAGTTCCACACGGATCGGGAATCGTCCCTGCAATTCAGGAATCAGGTCGGACGGCTTAGCGACGTGAAATGCTCCCGAGGCCACAAACAACACATGGTCAGTTTTAACAGGACCATATTTTGTATTGACTGTGGAGCCCTCTACGAGGGGCAATAGATCGCGTTGAACACCTTCACGCGACACGTCTGCGCCATAGCTGTCTTGGCGGCGGCAAATTTTGTCGATTTCGTCTATGAATACGATACCGTTTTGTTCAGCATTACGAACTGCTGAAGCTCTGAGTTCTTCCTCATTGAGCATTTTTGAGGCTTCTTCATCAGTCAGTAGTTTTAGTGCATCCCGCACCTTATGCTTTTTTGTGCGGGCGCGCCCAGCGCCTAGATTCTGGAACATACTTTGCAACTGTTGCTGCATTTCCTCCATGCCAGGCGGGGCCATAATTTCCATGCCGAGAGTGGGGCTTGTGAGCTCGATTTCGATTTCACGTTCGTCTAACTGTCCCTCGCGCAGCATTTTGCGAAATTTTTGTCGGGTTTCTGCATCGCGGGGTTCGCGTGGCTCGTCGGTGGAGAAGCCCATCACGCGTGGACGAGGTAGGAGTGCATCCAGAATCCGCTCCTCGGCGGCATCAGCAGCGCGGTCAGCGACTCGGGCGAGCTCAGCCTCGCGCGTCATCTTGACTGACACGTCAACGAGTTCTTTGACAATCGACTCCACATCGCGACCGACGTAGCCGACCTCGGTAAACTTTGTCGCCTCTACTTTGACAAAAGGCGCGTCCGCTAATTTAGCAAGCCGACGAGCGATCTCGGTTTTGCCGCAGCCGGTTGGGCCAATCATTAGAATATTCTTAGGGGTGATTTCAGGTTGTAGCGCGGTATCGACTTGCATTCGACGCCAGCGATTTCGTAGCGCTATGGCGACTGCGCGCTTCGCCTTGTCTTGCCCAATAATGTGTTTATCGAGTTCCGCGACGATCGCGCGAGGCGTGAGGCTTTTGACGCTCATCCCTGAAGCTCCTCGATCACGAGATTACGGTTGGTGTAAATACAGATATCTGCGGCAATTCCGAGTGCGCGTTCGACGATATCGCGGGCACCAAGCTCCGTGTTCTCAAGTAGTGCGCGAGCGCTGGCCTGTGCAAAAGGGCCACCTGAGCCGATCGCGACCAGATCATGTTCAGGCTCGATCACATCTCCATTACCTGAAATTACGAATAATTTTTGAGGATCGCCTACCAGTAGCAACGCCTCAAGCCGACGAAGATATCGGTCGCTACGCCAATCTTTGGCAAGTTCAATCGCAGCGCGCGTGAGATTGCCAAACTTATCGAGCTTACCTTCAAAGCGTTCAAATAAGGTGAATGCGTCAGCTGTGCCGCCCGCGAAACCACCAATGACCTTCCCTTGACCCAGTAAGCGTACTTTGCGGGCGTTCCCTTTCATGACCGTGTTGCCGAGTGTTACCTGCCCATCGCCGCCGATGGCGATGACGCCGTTACGGCGTACGCCAAGAATCGTAGTGCCATGTGGATTGAACGAGTCAGTCATCGTTTTCGAGCCCTCGGATGTGACTGGTCATAGATGCGGGCGAGATGCTGGAAATCAAGATGCGTGTAGACCTGCGTGGTCGAGATATCGGCATGTCCTAATAGCTCCTGTACACCGCGCAAGTCTTGGCTGGATTCGAGCAGATGAGAGGCAAACGAGTGTCTAAACAAGTGTGGATGGACATGCACGGGGAGTCCTTGCTTACGCGCCCAGTACGAGATGCGTAATTGAATACTGCGCGAAGTCAGGCGTTGACCGCGTTGGCTGACGAACATCGCGTGCTCGTCGATGCGCGCCCAGTCATGGCGAATAGCCAGCCAGTGCCGCACCGCCTCCAGCGCCTTCGCGCCCACGGGAACAATCCGAGTTTTATTCCCTTTACCCGTGACCCGAACGGTCTGGTCTCCCAAATCCAGATCGGTTAGATCTAGCGAAACGAGCTCCGCGAGACGCAGTCCTGAGGAGTAAAAGAGCTCCATGATCGCTAGATCACGCTTCGCGAGGGGGGTGTCGGCTGAGAACGATAACAAGCGTGACATCTGATCCACGTCAAGGGTAGTCGGTAGCCGACGCGCCGCTTTGGGCGCTCTGACGTCGGTGCCTGGGTCGCGGCTTATTAAACCTTCTCGGCCAAGATACCTAAGAAAGCTGCGGATGGCGGATAAGCGTCGCTGCACGCTACGCGGTGAAAGTCCACCAGAATGACTACGCGCCGCAAACAATCTTAGGTGCTGCTCGTCCAGTTCTCGCCACGCGCGAACACCGGCTACCTCGCACCACTTCAACAGGCTGTGTAAATCCCGTTGATAGCTGAGTGCCGTGTGCGGCGACAGTCGCCGTTCATTCGTCAGGTGACGAATAAATTGCTCAACGCGTGCGACATCGGTGTCTTCCACCAGCTTAATCCACAGCGTCCTGGCCGTTTGTTAGGGTGTCTGTACGGGCGAGGGCGGCCGTCAAGAGTTCACCGATACGCTCAAGGAAGTCCGTACTGATGCCTGGCGCAAAGCGAGTCGCCTCTGTGCTCGCGAGTCCAAGAACAGCGCGGTTGGCGCCGGGGCCGATCGGGATCAGTGCCATAGAGCCGATACGTTCCGCGATCTCTTCTCCGAAGACACTTTGTCGTTGACTCAAAGAAAAATGCCCACATCGTGGTTTACCGGCAGAGAGCCACTCACGAAAAAGCTCGCTCGATTCGAGAAACACATTTAGGGGAATCTCAAAGTCCTCGACCATGGAGTTCGCGACTTGGAGACGAATCTCTTCGGTGGTACGTGCATGTAGTAAGCGCACCGTAAGTTTGTGAATGCGTGCTGCGAGTTGCTCGTTATTGCGTGCATTACGCACGAGTTCCGCTAAGCGCTCACGACTGGCAGCCTGTCTTTCGCGCAACACCTTCACCTGGCGTTCAACTAGTGAAACGGTGTTTCCCTCGCTGGCATGCGGGACATGCAGTGCTTCCAGTAACTCTGGATAATCGACGAAAAAGTCAGGATGCTCAGCGAGATATTGACGGACCTCGTCCGAAGTGGTCATAGCGGTCTCCACGTCAAAAGAAAGATAAAGGATGACTCAGCGATATCGTTGAGCAGGCACTCAGGCACACGGAATCTCTATTTCCCCAATGAAAACACGTATTGCTTCGCCGGTCATCCATAAAGGGGTTCCTGGGCCTTGCCATTCGATTTGCAAGTTACCGCCCGGTAGTTGGACTTGAACCTGATCGTCGAGTTGTCCGGCGAGATGTCCTGCCGCCATGGCCGCGCACGCGCCGGTTCCGCAGGCTTGAGTTTCGCCTGCCCCTCGTTCATACACTCGTAACCGAAGTCGCTGACGGTCAAGCCTTTGAGAAAAGCCTACGTTAGTACGTTGTGGGAAATGAGGATGCGACTCAAGTAGCGGTCCGAGTTCTTTGACATTAGCGGTATCGATATTGGGGACATCAATCACAATATGAGGATTACCCATCGACACTTGGGTGAACTCCACTCGAGTGAGATCAGTGTCGAGGGATTGTCGCGGATGGGCGGGGAATTTGGGTTCCCCCATGTTAACCGCAACGCACCCTGGGCTCGCAAAGCGGGCGATGACCTCACCGCCTCGGCTTTGCAGGCGGATCACGGAGTCTAGTTCGCAGCGTCCATTCAGTCGTAGCCACTCTGCGACGCAGCGTGCGCCGTTACCGCATTGCTCCACTTCACTGCCATCTGCGTTGAATATTTGGTAACGAGCGCAGGCCGAGGATTCCGTCGCAGGCAAAATCAGTAACGCCTGATCAAAACCGATACCGGTATGACGATCTGCCCAGGCTTGCCACGTGCTGGCATGTTGCAAGATCGGCAGCGGGTCCAAGGTTTTAACCTCAATGACCATGAAGTCATTACCGAGGCCATGCATTTTGCTGAACTGCAGCGTGGTTTTGGGCGAGATCATGGCATTACTTCAAGAGAAGCGCTTTAAGCGAAAAATGGCGGAGATATCGTCATCGCCATGACCTTGCTCTATTAATTCTTGATAGTCGCGCAGTGTATCTTCAATTACGGGTAGTGCGACTCCATGAGCTGCTGCCATCTCGCGACAAATTCTTAAATCTTTGGCATGCAGTCGAACTTTGAAGCCGCCCGTGAAAGAGTCTTTGGCCATCCACGGGGCTCGATTCACAAAGTACCAGGAGGACCCTGCACCTTGACCCAGGGTTTCGATGACCGGCTCTAAGGGCAGCTGCTCAGCTTTGGCAAAGGCCATCGCCTCAGCCACAGTACGAATAATGCCAGCACAGAGAATTTGATTGGTGGCCTTGACCGACTGACCGGCTCCACTCGCTCCGAAATGTCGGATCGTTTTGCCCATGGCTTGTAGGACCGGTTGTGCACGGGAAAATGCGTTCTCGGGTCCGCCGCACATGATGGCGAGCGTCCCGAGTCTTGCGCCTTCTACGCCGCCACTGACTGGGCAGTCGAGAAAGTCCACTTCCTGGGAGGCGAGGGTCGCAGCGATCTCTCGCGCTGTACTCGCAGCGACGGTGGAGCAGTCGATGAGTAGACTTCCCGGACGAAGATTCGCTCGCATCGAGCCAACGACTTCGCGCAGATCATCGTCTGCTGAGACGCAGATCACGAGGCAGTCGCATTGACCCGCAAGTTCTGCCGCCGAGGAGGCTACCGTGCACCCAAGTTCGGTGGCGAGCGTCTGTGCCTTATCTACCGATCGATTCCAGACCGCGTGCAATTGCCCTGCGCGGGCGAGATTGCTCGCCATCGAGCGTCCCATGGCGCCGAGGCCGATGAATCCGGTTTTCATCCCAGAATCTTAGCAGCAGTGAGTGACATACGCTGATCACGCAAAAAAATGGGGCGGCAGTCTTTCGACCACCGCCCCTAGGTTTTACAGGGGACAACTGTAAATCGAGAATCAGTTGTTGGTGTAGGCGCGCTCGCCGTGGCTGACCGTATCGAGGCCTTCGCGTTCTTCTTCCTCCTTGACGCGTAAGCCCATCGTCATATCGATCAGCTTAAAGAGTACGAAGCTCACCACGCCGGACCAAGCGATCGCGATCAGTACGCCCTTGGTCTGAATAAAGACCTGCGTGGCGATGCTGTGATCGATGCCTACACCGCCCAAGGACGCGTCGACGAAAATTCCCGTACCGATAGCGCCGACGATGCCGCCGATACCGTGAATACCAAACACATCCAGCGTCTCGTCATAGCCCAAAGATTTCTTGAGCCCAGTGACGCCCCACAAGCAGGCGATTCCCGCGATGATCCCAAGAACGATAGCGCCCATCGGGCCCACCAAACCTGCGGCTGGAGTGACTGCCACCAAACCCGCGATAGCGCCCGAGACGACGCCGAGCATGGAAGGCTTTTTGTTGAGTACCCATTCCGCAAACATCCAGGCGAGTGCTGCAGCGGCGGTGGCCACGATCGTGTTCAGTAGCGCTAAGACGGCGATACCAGTGGCCTCAAGGTTGGAGCCGGCGTTGAAACCAAACCAGCCCACCCACAGTAGTGAGGCACCCACCAATGTCATAGGTAAGTTGTGCGGAGGCATGGGATCGCGGCCAAAACCGAGACGCTTACCGATGACCAAAGCGCCGACCAGCGCTGCAACGCCGGCATTGATGTGGACGACTGTGCCGCCAGCAAAGTCCAAACCGCCATCTTCAAAGATCAAACCGCCAGTCGCCCAAACCATGTGTGCCATGGGCAGGTACGATAAGGTGAACCAAAGTACCGAGAACACCAATAGCGCACTGAACTTAATGCGTTCCGCAAAGCCACCAACGATCAGGGCAGTGGTGATACCGCCGAAGGTGAGCTGAAATGCGACGAACACGAGTTCGGGTATCACTACGCCATCAGTAAAGGTGGCTGCAGTGCTGTCAGGCGTGATACCAGCTAGGAACAGCTTCGACAGATCTCCGATCATCCAGTTGAAGCTACCGCCGTCGCCGAATGCGAGCGAATAGCCGTACACAACCCAAAGAATAGATATCAAAGAAAATATAGAAAATACTTGGGTCAGCACCGACAACATGTTTTTGGTTCTTACGAGGCCGCCGTAAAAGAGCGCAAGGCCAGGTACAGTCATCAGGATCACTAGCAGCGTAGAGACCATCATCCAGGCGGTATCACCTTTGTCGGGCACGGCAGCATCCTCAGCAAGAGCTAGACTGGGTAGCAACGCCGCCGCGATAGCCAAACCCCGCCCCATCCCGACTGCGGTAGCGCTACGGGTGACCGAGCGGGTAGACGGATCTTTGGACCCAGACCCGTTGAGTGAAGTCATCATGCTGTTCATGCAAGTTCTCCCTGTCGTCATTTATTCAGATCATCCGTAGTGGGCTGATCCGTATGGCATTCATCAAAACATCTTTCCAAGCAGTGCGACGCTCAGGCTGCCGCATCGCCGGTTTCGCCAGTGCGGATCCTGATGGCTTGATCCAGCCGCGAAACAAAAATCCTGCCGTCGCCCGGTTTGCCAGTTCGCGAGACATTGGCGATGGCTTCCATGACCGGTTCGACGATGCTGGCTTCGACCGCGATCTGCACCATCACTCGGGGCACGAATTCCACTTGTAACTGCTGTCCGCGGTAGTGCTCGTCGTGTCCGTCTTCTGTGCCGTAGCCCTGTACTTCGATCACTGTCATGCCTTGCACACCGAGCTGCGCTACGGCGACCTGTAGGTCGCCGAGTTTGAACGGCCGTACAATCGCGCATACCAGCAACAATGTTCATCGCCTCATCAAGTCCAGTGCAAAATAGGAACATGAGCGACTAATGCGCCCGACATCGCGCTGCCGGCACGTTATCCTTGACGTGCAATTCAACGCTTGTCAGAGGTTTTGCAGATTCCGTGCCAGTGCTAGCAGCGCACGAAAAACGGGTTTTGCGCCAACGGGGTGGTGTGATCGGCGTGCTGTCGCACTGTTTTGGCGCTTAAGTGGTCAGTTTGTGCGTCATCTCGGGGCAATAGGGAGTGAAGAATGAATTTGCGAATAGAGGATATTGCGCGACGACTAATCGAGGCGCTGCCGCCGGGTGTGCACGGGGTACGTGAGGATTTGGAAGCAAACTTTCGAGCCGTGTTACGCGCCAATCTGTCTCGTTTGGATTTGCTGTCGAGAGACGAGTTTCTAGTTCAGGCCAAGGTACTCGAGCGCACCCGCCAGGAGCTCGACCGTCTCGAAACGCGGCTCGCTGAATTGGAAGCGCGTTTGAGCGAGGTCTCTCATTCAGCGGATAAAACAGATCGCCCCACCGACCATCCCTAACCGCGGCTGATCGGGCTTATGGGTGTGGCAAGCCTCGGCTGTCGAGCCCAATTCGGTCTCGACTCGATCCCGATCGAGGTTCAGGTGCATCTTGCCGCGGGCTTACCTCAATTTAATGTGGTAGGTCTTGCCGCCACCGAGGTCAAAGAAAGCCGAGAACGAGTGCGTGCTGCACTCGTGCAGTGTGGTTATACGCTACCGCCCGGCCGCATTACCGTTAATCTCGCTCCGGCCGATTTGCCTAAAGACAGTGGGCGATTTGATCTGACTATTGCGCTCGGCATCCTATGGGCCTCTGGGCAGCTTCCTGAGCCCCCTATTGCCTGCGAATTTCTCGGCGAATTAGGGCTGGATGGAGCACTGCGTCCCGTACGTGGAGCCTTGCCGACAGCGATAGCGATCGAGCGAGCCGGGTGTCGGTTGATTGCACCACGGGGTAATGCCGCGGAGCTGGCATTGATGTCGCAGTCTCAGAGCATCAGGGTAGCGGGCACTTTGGCAGACGTGTGTGCTTGGTGGCGAGGTGAGGCTGATCTTCCGACGCCAGAAACTATTATTAGAGATCAGGTAATCAACAAAGATATCGATCACAAAGAATTATCATCTGAAGAGTTGTCGGATCTTTTGCTGGATGATGTCATTGGACAGGCTTTGGGTAAGCGTGCGCTCGAGGTCGCGGCAGCAGGCGAGCACAGTCTGCTCTATGTGGGGCCACCGGGTTGCGGTAAGAGCATGCTAGCGCGACGTTTGCCATCTTTATTGCCGCCCCCTACTGACGAGGAGCAATTGCAAATTGCGATGATGGCGTCCTTAACGTCCAGCACGTTAATTTCTGACTATGCGTTCGAGCGTCAAAAGGGGGGCTTTCCGCGACCTTTTCGGGCGCCGCATCACACCGCCTCAGCCAATGCATTGATCGGTGGCGGTAGTCGACCGATGCCAGGGGAGATTTCTTTGGCGCACGGCGGTGTACTATTTTTAGACGAACTCCCGGAATTTGATCGACGAGTGCTCGAGGCTCTGCGTGAACCGCTCGAGAGTGGTACTGTGGCAGTAGCGCGAGTGGGTGTGCGCTGGGAATTTCCCGCACGTTGTCAGCTGATTGCTGCGATGAACCCTTGTCCATGCGGGTATTTTGGGTCTGCGCTGCGCGCCTGTCGGTGTCGTCCGCAGGAGGTTGCACGCTATCGTGCGCGACTGTCGGGCCCCTTACTGGATCGGATTGATTTACGCGTCAGCTTGCACGCTGCAAATTCTGTAACGAGCGTGAGTAACACGCGGACAGCGGGCCCAATAAATACGGCGGCCGTCTGTGAACGCGTCGCGTCGGCGCGGCATCTACAGCAGCAGCGTCAGGGTAGGTCCAATTGCCATTTAGCCGCCAAAGATATCGAGCAGATGGGAGTCGCTCGGGAGGCGCGATCAGCGTTGCAACGTATTACCGCAAGACGAGCTTTAAGTCTGCGTTCACAACATCGAATCTTGCGGGTCGCGCGGACTTTGAGTGATTTACAGAATCCTGATTCGACGGCTCCCATCACGACGAGCCACATCGCCGAAGCCTTACAATTGAGACAGGCGTTAGAGAGCGATTGAGACCTCACGCCGCAGAGCGCTGCAGCGTGAGGTCGCGAGACTTAAATTTGCTCGAGCATATGGTCGACGGCCGCCTTTACGAGTTCATCGCTCAGGTCGGAACGACCACCACGCGCCGGCATCACGCCAGCAGAGCCTTGGAAGCCTTCTATTGAATGCTTGTAGAGCGTGGCTTTGCCTTGCGCAAGACGGGGCGCCCAAGCGCCACCATCTCCGGTACGTGGTGCACCACCGATTCCATTGGTGTGGCAGGCACCACAGACCGTCGCATACACGCTCGGTCCGTCGGTCGGCAATGCCAGCGCAGGCGCCTCAGCGCCGCCAGCAGCCCGAATGGTGAGAGCGGAGTTATCTTGCCCCGCGATCGCTACCCGCGCGGTGGTGAGGTGTCCCTCCACAGCGGCGACATACTTTGGTTCACTTTTGACGTGCGCGCGCTGGGTGTTTTCGCCCACCAGCCGTGCCAAGGCAAACAGAATCAAAGTAATGATGATGAGGATACCCAGCACTAGGCTGAAAATATTGAAAAACTTACTGTCCTGCGCGCTCACGATAATCTTCCGAAAGGCCCCCAAAAGGTCGACGCGGGAGTATATCCGTTGCTCGGGTTCGACCCAAA
>CAZSRB010000061.1:0-9712 GCA_964609065.1 uncultured Acidibacter sp.
CTTTGAATATTCTGGATCCTGCGACGGCCTTGGGTCGTCCCTTGCCTTTGCCCGCCAATACGCTCGATTACGACACCCGGGTTGAACAATTTGCAGAGCAGGTGGGTCAGCGTTTGATTCAGCAGATGCGTGCGGAGCGTTGGACTGTTTCGTTGCAATTAGATCCTCAAAATTTAGGCCCGCTCGATATCGCTCTCGAGATTGATGGCGCGGATGTGCGTGCCAACTTAGCGGTGATGAACCCAGAGGTGCGCGCCTTGCTTGACGCTGGAATGCCGCGTCTGCGCGATACGTTGGAGGCAGCGGGTTATCAATTAAGCGGCTGGTCGCTCGCTGATTCCTCCGGTCGCGATGCCGCAGCGCAGCAGCACTTCGCGCAAGGTGAGGTGAGTCGTAGTGCATACGGAGCGGCGCCCAAGCCGGGACTCGATGATCGCGAGCTCAACGCTGGCGTTGTCCCGCAAGCGCTCGATCACGAACGTGGAGTTGATCTTTACGTCTGAGCCGTTATCGGCCAGAACCGTTTGAGCAAATAGGAAGACTGACATGGCAGACAAAGACGACAAGAAACCGGCAGAGGGTGAAGCAGGCGAAGAGGGTGCGCCAAAGAAAAAATCCCCATTGATTATGATCCTCATCATTTTCGCCGGGGCTTTGGTGCTAATCGGTGGCTCGGTCGGTGCCACGCTGTTTTTGACGGGGTTCTTTGATCCGAAGCCCACGCCGGAGGAGATTGAGGCAGCAAAAGCGGCAGAAGAGTTAGCGGCGGCGACGGCAGTACCGGATGGTCCTCAGCTCGAAACCAAAGAAATTCCCGCCGAGCAGCGCTTTGAAGCTACCTACAGTCCCGTTGAGCGTGACTTTACGCTGAATGTGCCCAATAGCCGTCGCTTTGTGCAATTCCGTATCGCCTTCAAAACGTTTTATGGCGAGCAGATTGTGGAGCGCGTGACCAAGCACCAAATTGCGATTGAGGCTTCCATCATCCAGACGATGGCCTTCTATGGTGAGGAAGAGCTCACTTCAATTGAGGGCCGAACTCGGGTCGCCGCGGCGTTACGCGATGCCATGAATGACGTCCTCATCCGTAACGAAGACTTCGGCGGTATCGAAGAAGTCATGTTCACCCACTTCGTCTTCCAATAAGGCAGCAGCATGTCCGGTCAGAAACAACTGCTCTCGAGTGACGAAATCGACGCGTTAGTCGAGGGCATGCAGCGCGGCGACGTCGATACGTCTGCTGCGGAGAGCGATGCCGATGCTGATGCCGCGGTGAAGCCCTACAGCTTGGTCGCAACCGATACCGTGTCGCGTGGGCAGCTCGCCGCACTCGAAATGATCAACGATCGCTTCGCGCGGCAGTTGCGTACCAGCATGCTGAACTTGCTTCGTCAGGGCGTCAAAATCAGCGTGGTGCCGTACACAGTGACGACCTTTGGCGAATACATCCAAAGTGTCCCATCCCCGTGCAACGTCAATATCGTGCGCTTTCCGCCCTTGCGCGGTTATGGTCTCGTGACACTTGAGCCCTCAGTTGTTTACGGTGCCGTGGATAGTTTCTTTGGGGGGAGTGGCGAAGGTCTCACTAACCCGCCGGCGTCGCGCGTGTTTACGCCGACCGAAGAGCGCATCATTCAGTTGTTACTGGATGCCATCTTTGCGGATCTCAAAGAAGCCTGGCAGCCCGTTTATAGCTTGAATCCAGAGTATGTCAGTCGCGAGATTAACCCTGCCTTCGCGCAGGTAGGTGAAGAGCGCGAAACCGTCGTCGTCAGCCGCTTTGAGCTTGAGCTCGGCATGGGCGTGCGCGGTCAGCTCACCATCATGTACCCATTTTCGGCGCTCAAGCCGATTCGACTCTTATTGCGCGGGCGCCTGCAATCCGGCGAGCGCGATGAGAAACTCGCCGCTCGCTGGAGTGCGCAGCTCAAAGATGCGGTCGAAGATGCCGAGCTTGAGTTGATCGTGCAGCTTGCGCAATTACGCGTATCGGCGCTCGATCTCGCGTCAATCACGCCGGGCGACACCTTATGGTTTAAGCCGCCCGAAGACGTCAAAGTATTGGTGCAAGCGAATCACTTATACAACGCGGAATACGGCTCGGTCGATAACAACATGGCGGTGAGAATCACTCAAGTCATCGATCCGATTACCAGCGACAACGATGTAGATCTCGACATGGGCGAGGACATCGTGCTCGACAGTGATGAGGAAGAAGACAGTAGTTTTTTGATGTCGAAAGCCGGTTGAGCTTTCGCATAACGAGGAGTTAGATCGTCATGAATGAACCCACCCGAGCCACACTGGGCAAAGCCGACGGCGCATCAGCCGATGTGCAGCTCGATCTGATCCAGAACGTCGCCGTCAATATTTCGGTGGAAGTGGGTCGATCCTCGCTACGCATTCGAGATCTTTTGCGACTCGGTCAAGGGAGCGTCGTTGAGCTCGATCGCGTGGCCGGGGAGCCGCTCGATGTGTGCGTGAACAACACGGTGATCGCCCGCGGCGAAGTCGTTTTGGTCAATGACCGTTATGGCATCCGTTTGACGCAAGTCGTGGATCCTGAAGATCGCGTGAAGCATCTATAACGGTCACGATTCAATGGATCCTGCCCGTTACATCATTGCTGTGCTCTTTGTCACCGCGCTCTTAGTGGGGGCGATCTGGTGGTTGCGGCGAATGAATTTGGTGGGTGTCAAGAGCGCGGGTATCCGTGTCATCGCCACTCAAAATATTGGGACCCGAGAGCGATTATTGGTCGTACGCTTTGGGGGTGAAGACGTGCTGCTCGGGGTGACTGCGCATTCGATTACACGCTTGGCAGTGTCTCCGGTGGACGCATCCCGCAGTACTGACGAGTCTGTCACGGTCGGTGAGTCGACGCCGAGAGCGTCACAGGGGGATTGAATGCGTCGTGTCGCGTGGTGGGCGGCCTTAAGCGCGATCGCACTGGCGGTGATGCCGGTTGCCTTCGCGCAGGATGCGGCTGTTGAAATTTTACGGACCACCCCTGCGGCTGGGGGAGGGCAATCTTATAGCTTGACGCTGCAGACATTGGGTCTCATCACGCTGCTGACCCTATTGCCAGCGATCGTGCTCTCCATGACGGCGTTTACGCGGGTCATCATCGTGTTGTCCTTGCTACGCCAGGCGATCGGCGCTCCGCAAACGCCACCCAATCAGGTCTTGGTGGGATTAGCCTTATTTTTGACATTGTTCATCATGGCGCCCACTTTCCAAGAGGTGCAGCGCGTGGCGCTCGATCCTTACATCGAAGAGCGGATTCCGTTTGAGCAAGCGGTGCAAGAAGCTATCGTGCCGATGAAAAAATTCATGCTCGCGCAGACTCGCGAGTCTGATCTCAAACTCTTTATGGATCTTGGGCAAATGGAGCCCGTCGCAGCCCCTTTGGATACGCCCTTGACGGTGTTGTTGCCTTCGTTTTTGACGAGTGAATTGCGCACGGCCTTCACGATCGGTTTTTTGATCTATATCCCTTTTCTGATCATTGATCTCATCGTGGCGAGCGTACTCATGTCCATGGGTATGATGATGGTCTCACCCATCGTGATCAGCTTGCCGTTTAAGTTTCTGCTATTCGTGCTGGTGGATGGTTGGGCGCTCATCGTCGGGTCGCTGGCGGCGAGCTTTGGGGCGCCGCTACCGTGAACGAGTTAGAGGTCGTCGATCTAGCGACGGAGGCGATGTGGACGGGGGCGCTCATCGCAGGGCCCATTCTGATCGCGGTGCTCATCGTCGGCGTGGCCGTGGGTATTTTTCAGGCGGCGACATCCATCAACGAAATGACTTTGAGTTTTTTGCCAAAGCTTGTTGTCGTGACCTTGTTGATTGCTTTGCTCGGCAGTTGGCAGCTTCAGTACCTCGTCGATTTCACTCGCCGAGTTTTTGAGCGTATCCCGGATCTTGGGGGATAGGCATGCTAGAGCTCGGTGTACTCACCCTTGGATGGCTCGAAGCGTTGCTGTTACCCTTGACACGGTTGACGGCGTTTTTTTTAGCCGCCCCGTTATTTCCGCAGGTGATCTCCAACGTCCGCGTGCGAATCGTCTATGCGCTCGTTTTATGCATTCTCGTTTTGCCCTTTGTGCCCGATCTGAATGCACCAGCGACGACTAGTTTCCCCAAGCCAAATCTGTTTTTGGTGATCAACGAAGCTTTGATCGGTGTTTCGATGGGGCTCATTTTGCAGCTGGTGCTCGCCGCGGTCGTGGTGGCTGGCGAGCAAATCTCACTCTCATTAGGCATTGGTTTTGCGCAGTCTTTTGATCCCACGATCGGCTCGACTCCGGTCTTATCGCAATTTTTCAACGTCTTAGCGCTACTCATTTTTTTGACGACGGGTGGCCATGTGCTGGTCGTCGGGATGCTCGTCGAGAGCTTGCGCGAGTTGCCACCCGGCTCGTTTAGCGTGCTCGATTTAGAGCAGCTGATTCAGTTTTCGAGCATTGTCTTCACGGGGGCTGCCTTATTAGCAGCGCCGTTACTGCTCGCTTTACTCGCGGTCAACGTTGGGGTGGGCGCGCTCTCGCGAGCCACCCCCTCGCTCAATGTGTTTGCTGTGGGTTTTGCCATCGCCTTGTTGGTCGGGTTCGCATTGCTATTTGTTCTCTTGCCGGCGATGAGTGAGCGCATTGTGGATCTGTGGGAACAGGCAGAGACGTATCTCGCGCGGCGCCTGTTGGGATTTGGGTGATTCATGGCAGAGAACGAAGACGGCCAAGAAAAAACCGAAGAACCCACTGCGCGTAAGTTAGAGCAAGCGCGAGAGCGGGGTGAATTGCCACGCTCGCCCGACTTTGGCGGCGCGTTTGTCGTGGTGGGTCTGTGTGTACTGATGTTGCTCGCGGGCGGATCCTTGATCGGGACACTCAAGGCCATGGTCGCGCGTAGCCTCACTTTTGATCAGGGTACGATCGGCGATACGCAGGCGTTACCGGCTTGGTTCGGCTCCATGTGGCTTGAGGGTTTGAATGGCGTTAAGTGGCTACTGCTGCTGGCGTTCGTGCTCGCCTTGGTCGCGCCCATTTTCAATGGGGGCTTCAATGTGTCGGCGAAGGCGGCTGCGCCCAAACTGTCAAAGCTCAATCCCCTCAATGGCTTAAAGCGGATGTTTGGCACCCAGGCCTTGATGGGCTTACTGCGTAATCTGCTGAAATTCTTTGCCATTGCAATCGTATTGAGCTTAGTGCTCTGGGGGCGGCGAGATGAGCTCATCGCCTCGGCGCGCTTTGCGCTTGAACCCATGGTCAATACGGGCGCCTCGATCGCCTTGCTGGTGTTTACCTTGGTATCGATTGCGGTAGCGGCTATTTCATTCTTAGACGTTCCCTATCAAAAGTGGTCTTATCTTCGTCGGTTACGCATGACCAAGCAGGAAGTGCGCGATGAGATGAAAGACATCGAAGGGCGGCCCGAAGTTAAACAGCAGATCCGTCGTAAGCAGCGCGAACGAAGTCGCGCACGCATGATGGATAATGTCAAAGAAGCCGACGTCATTATTGTTAACCCGACTGAGTTTGCGGTGGCGCTCCGACATGATGAGATGTCGAATGGCGCGCCTGTCGTCCTGGCGAAGGGCCGCGGTGAAATTGCGCGTGCGATCAAAGAAAGAGGCGAGACTGCAGGTGTGCCACGGATTGAAGCCCCCGCTTTGGCGCGTGCGCTTTACTACACGACGGATTTGGATGACATGATTCCGGAAGGGCTCTATCGGCCGGTCGCGGCCGTCTTGGCGTATGTCTATCGAATGAGTGCCTTGGCGCCGGATCTCGCACGGCCTGAGTTTGAGGCACCCGATGTACCGCCAGAATTCCGCTTTGATGAGAACGGTCAATCCGAGCTCGCGCGAGGAGGTGAAGCATGAGTTCGCAGGCACTATTTAGCGGCGATGCGGCCTTGGAGGACGTGGTCAGTTTCGTTCAGGACACGCCGCCCGAAGCGCTCATCGTCTGCGCGCAGTCCGCCGAAGAATTGTCACGGATCACGGTACACCTTGTACGTCGCTTGCGAGGGTCACAGGGGCGTATTGAGTTTCATCAACCGGCGAGTCCCGAGGCGATGCTGCAGGCCGTCAACCGGTTGATGCAAGACGTTCCCATCGATGAGCTGACATCCACACGGCCTGGCGATGGCTATCGGATGCTGATCGTCGAGCGCGCTGAGAGTGCGGGGGAGAGCGAAATTTTGGCCTTGCGGCGTCTCGCCTCAGCGCTACGCGGTAGCGCCTTTCAGTTGGTGGTGCTCGCGCAAACGAATGCCGCGCCGCTTGATCACCCCACGCTCTGTCACTTAGCCCCTCAGGCAGCGGTATGGCTGGTGGATTTTTCGGTCGGTTTTGATCGCTTTGAAAGCGCATCGAGCGTGGTGCTTCGACGCGAGGCGATGCAGGCAGGACTTCATGGCGACGAGGCGCCTGCAGCGGCGCCCGCACAGGTTGCGCAATCGAAGCCCGTCGCGGCGCCCGAGCCTGCTGCAGCACCCGCGCCGGCCAAGTCTTCGGTCCCGCGTCGTCCGCCTGCCAATAATCGCGAGCTTGCGGACATTCTCATGCAGTTGGCGCAAGAGCGCGATAAGAGTCAAAAGCAATGAGTCCGGCCTTAGGTAAATTCTTTGATCATATGAATCAAAGTCAGAATGTTAATTTGGATAGGAATGAGTGCCCATGAGCGAAGAGACCTCTACTAATAAACCCGAGTCCAGCGAACCGAGCTCGACTGCTCCGGGTGCGACTTCTCCGGGCTCGACTGCTTCGGGCACGCCTGCTCGCAAAGAAGGCTCAGGTGTCTTCAAATCGCAGGATATTGCGCCACAAAAGATGAGCAAATTTGCGAACTCGGCGGTCTCCAGTAAGGCGGTCGAGCGCGGCGAACAACCGGCCCCAGTCGATGGCCGATACATCGGTCCCGAGCAGAAAGCCCCCGATGGAGGGGTTTATGTGGGGCCTGAGCAGGAAGCAGGGCAGGGCGGCGTCTACGTGGGTCCCGCTCAAGCGGGGCCCGATGGGGGCGTTTACATCGGGCCGACCGATGAACCTGGCCAGAATAGCGTACACATCGGTGCGGAGCCCGAGGTGCCGCAAGTCGATCCCGTCGAATCGCAAATGGAAGAGCTGCGGGAGTCGATGGAGCAGGTGGAGGAAATGCGCCAAAGTATTGAAAAGCGACAGGCAGAGGTCGATCAAAAAATGCAAGAAGCCGAAGCCATGCTCGCTAAGGTTGCAAAGATTAATGAATCCTTGACCGTGGACGATGCGCTTCGAAAGCGAATTGAGGCCACGATGGCCAGGACTCGCGGACTACGTCGAAACGTCAAAAATTAAAGCCACCGGATTGAAGCGGTGGAGGTAAGAGGTAAGGGAAGATGAGCGAGAATGAAAAGACTGCCGTGACTGAGGGCACGACAGAGCAAGAGGCGCCGGCTGAGACCGCTTCGGATGCGCAGTCATCGTCTGTCGGGGCGGAAGGATCGGAAGCAGAGACCTCCGAGGCCGACGATTCACCCGGTGAAAACCCGCTGGCGACGCTGACCTCCTTAGTACTCGATGCCGCCGATGCGGCTAACGACAGCGCGCAGAGTGCGAGCGATGCGATCGCGAAGCTCAGTACCGTGGTTGAGGCGAACGAATCTGCCGTCAAAGCCGTACGTAATGCTCCCGCCATCTTTGGCGCGATTATGTTGAGCGTCGGTGTGGTGATGGCCGTGGTCGTGGCGATCGTATCGACCAATGTCACGAGTAAGAGTGATGAGCTTCAGGCAGTGGTCCTGAAGCAGGCCGCGCAGTTAGAAGAAGTGAACAAGGCCCTTAAATCGCTCGAAATGTTTGGTGAGGAATTACGGAAATTCGAAAATATCGCTGAGGACACGACTCAACGCGCCATCATTACCCTGCGTGAGCAGATCAAGGCCGACCGTGCGGTGATGCAGGAAATTGAAGCCAAGCGTTTGCAAGATCTCTTTCGGTCGGTGAGCGGTGAGGGCGGGCGAGTGGCAGCAGCTAATGCCAAAGCGCGTGATGAGCAAGCCGCGCAAATGGGGACTTTTGATCAGCGCTTGAGCAAGCTCGAGGGGCAGCTCAGTGAAACCCTCGCGCTACTGAAGGCACGACCGGCCGCCTCGAGCACCCGTACAACGGCCGTTTTATCGGATGCTCAGGCCAAAGATATGCGAACGACGCTCGCTGAAGTCGGTGCGCTAAAGCAGGAGGTCGCGGCCTTACGTGCTGCGCTTGAGCGTAATTCTGCGGCGTTGGAGCCGGGTATGCCGGTGTTTCGGCGCGACGGCGAGTGAGGGCGGTTGCGCGTAAAAGATCGCTCAGCGCGGAATCGCAACGCAGGCTTGGCGCTGACACAGATCTTCATCGCCACCGTTCAAGAGGGTGAGCTGACCTGACGTTTGCCCCGCTGCGGTGACGCGAGCCTCGGGCCATAGCGCGGCGGGGAGCTGGCCATCTGCAGGAATCAGCACGACTTGAAATTCGCTCTGATTGGCGCGTAGCCGTAAGTCGCCAAAACTGACGGCGAGACCCTCGCGCGTCGCCGGCTGGACGGTGAGCACGTCGGGTTCACAGCCCTGGGTATCCAGCATTTCTTGGGTGGCCGTGCGAACGCCTTGCTCCAACTCCAGCATCCAACGCGCCCCGGCCGTATCCGCATCGCGCGCTCGCAACCGGGGCGGGAATGACAATTTGAGATCGCGGATATCTTTGATAGTACCGCTTGAGGTCTCGCGTATACGCAGCGATAACTCTAGCGAGCGAGGCTGTCGAACCCAGTCATCGAGATCTCGTTGTGACCAACCAGACCCTGCGTAGCGCAGCTGGACATCGAGCGACAGAGGCTCCACCGAACGCGAGTGGGCAGACCCGTGGATGCGTGGATGCTGTTGCATCACATCATCAATCCACCGCGGTAACTGGTCCGCTAAGCGCGCGCGATCATTGGCACTCCAGGTGGGATGGGGCTCCCCGATCGTCAGTGCGACCGATAGGCCACGGCTAAAGTGCGGGGCGGGACAGGCAGGCGGCGCAAAGGCGCCACGCAGACAGCTTGCCGTGTTTTGTCGTAATTCGTTGGCGCTCCAGTCGCGCTGGCCAAAGCCTGCGCGATCTAGACAGCTTTGCAAACGCTCAAGGTCCATCGGCCCGAGTTGAGCGGTCGCCGGTGCCGATAAGCTCAAACCGGCGAGTGCCGTCGCAACCGCTGCCGCGCATACGGTTGATCGCGAAGTTCGCATCAACGCACCTGTGCGCGCAAGCTTGCCACTTGTGCGGCTGAGAGCCTCAGGGTGGTTTGGTAGGTGTCATTACCGAGCGGCTCCATCGCGACGAGTTCCGCACCGCTGATAAATCCCATCAGTTGGGCACGCAGTCGGTCATCGCGGAGCAAATCATTGTTGACAGAGGTTTCGGCGAGGACGGTGAGTCCATACACCTGCTCCGCTAAATTGCGATAGGCATCCAGACGAGAGGCGCGCGCGGCCATCAATCTTTGTTGCGCGGCATCGCTTGAGCGTTGCGCCGTAATCGAGGCATAGCCAATCGCAATCAAGTCCTGATCAAGTAGGGGCGCCGGATCTCGCATGCTGAGCGCGTCGCGGCGGTTGGTCTCCTCGACGTCTCGCGCCTCACTTTGCGCGGCTGCTTCGGCAGCACGGCGCAGGGGATGAAAGCTCGGGTAGCGCTCCATGTCGAACG
>CAZSRB010000061.1:9812-11734 GCA_964609065.1 uncultured Acidibacter sp.
GAGGGGATCTCGGATGGCCCGGTCAAATCGCATGGAATCCGCCGTCGGATCTTCGCTGGCATGGGCCTTGCAGTCTCCCCTCTAGGAATCCGTCAGACGTGTCGGATCGAGATAGCGAAAACTTCAAGTGCTTGAATTGTAAATGAATATTTCTACGATATCGACCAACTTGCCGTCGAACATCCGACAGTGGGGTGAAAAAATCCCGCTGCAGGCGCTCGCCATCCCGGTCGGTTTCTTGCTACTCCTCGGCATGCTGATCCTGCCGATGCCGGTGTTGATGCTGGACCTACTGTTCGCGTTCAACATCTCACTCTCTCTGGTCATCATCTTCCTATCAATCGCGGCGGCTCGGCCGTTGTCGTTCTCAGTGTTCCCAACGGTGCTCCTCTTTGCGACCTTGCTGCGTCTGGCACTCAATGTGGCCTCGACCCGCATCGTGCTCTCAGCAGGTCATGAGGGCACGGATGCGGCCGGTAAGGTGATCGAAGCCTTCGGTTCCGTCTTGGTGGGTGGTAACTACATCGTCGGGATCGTGGTGTTCGCGATTTTGGTGATCATCAACTTTGTGGTGGTGACAAAAGGCGCGGGTCGCGTCTCCGAAGTGACCGCTCGCTTCACCTTGGATGCGATGCCGGGTAAGCAAATGGCGGTGGATGCGGATCTGGCAGCCGGTCTCATCACCCAAGATCAGGCACGCGCACGCCGCAAAGAAATCTCCTCTGAAGCGGATTTCTATGGCTCGATGGATGGTGCTAGTAAGTTCGTGCGAGGCGATGCGATTGCCGGTCTATTGATTTTATTGATCAATATCGTCGGCGGCACGCTGGTGGGGACCTTGCAGCACGACATGAGTATCGGCGTGTCGCTTGAGCGCTACGCGTTGCTCTCCGTCGGTGATGGTCTAGTCGCGCAGGTGCCAGCGCTATTGTTGAGCGTCGCGACCGCGATCATTGTCACCCGTGTGTCGGGTGAAGAGACGCTGAATGAGCAAACCGCAAGCCAGTTCAATAATGCGGAGGCCTGGTGGTTGGCTGCGTGTATTTTGGCGCTACTCGGCGTTATTCCGGGGATGCCGCATTTGGCGTTTCTGGCACTCGCGGCGGTCACTGCTGCGGGGGCGTATATGCTCAGTCGACAGCGCGAAAAAGAGGCGGCGGCCATCGCGCAAAGCGAAGCCGAAGAGCCACAGGCTCCGCGAGAGTTGACTTGGGGGGATGTGCAGCAAGCTGATCGGATTGGCCTAGAAGTCGGTTACGCGCTCGTCGCGCTCATTGATGCGCAGCAAGCTGGATCGCTCGTGACGCGCGTACGCGGGGTGCGTAAGAAACTCACTCATGAACTGGGATTTTTGATTCCGCAGGTACACATCCGCGATAACTTAGATCTGCGCCCTGAGGGATATCAAATTTTGATCAACGGCGTCGTGATCGGGCGTGGTATGGTGAAGCCCGCGCGCGAGCTAGCGATTCATAGCGGCATGGTGCACGGCGAGCTCGATGGGCTCGCGACCAAAGATCCGACCTTCGGTCTGGATGCGGTGTGGATTGATCCGGCACAACGCGATTACGCGCGATCACTCGGCTATACCGTCGTCGATGCAAGCACCACGATCGCCACCCATTTAAACAAAGTGTTGATGGATCAGTGTCATCTTTTACTGGGACACGATGAGACGCAGCAATTGGTCGATAAGCTCGCGGAGACGTCACCGAAGCTGGTCGAAGATTTAGTGCCCAAAAAATTACCAATCGGCAAGCTTTCGCAAATTCTGCAGAGTCTTTTGGCGGAGGGCGTCGCGATCCGCGATATGCGTGGTGTGCTCTCAGCGTTGGCGCCGCTCGTTGAAAAGGTTGATGACGTCGATGAATTGACCGGGATCGCCCGCATTGCGCTCGGGCGCATGATCGTGCAGCAGTTCA
>CAZSRB010000062.1:0-1831 GCA_964609065.1 uncultured Acidibacter sp.
CTCCGACGTCCCATAATTTGACGCACCTCAGCATCATCATAGGCCACGATGCCGCGAGCGACTTCCCGGCCCTCATGGTTACGCACACTCACCGTGTCGCCACGATCAAAAGTCCCCTGCACTTCGCGCACTCCCGCCGGGAGCAGACTTTTACCGGCTTGTAATGCGCGACAGGCGCCCTCGTCGATCAGGAGCGTACCCGCGGGTCGCAACACCCCCGCGATCCACTGCTTGCGCGCCGTGACGGGATTTTCGACAGGCTGAAACCATGTGCAGGGCGCACCATCCAAGACTCTCTTGAGAGGATGCTTGTGCGTCCCCGCTGCGATCCCGAGGTAACAGCCCGCCGACACGGCAATGCGTGCAGCCGCTAGCTTTGCCGTCATTCCGCCGCGTCCAAAATCCGAAAGCGTGTCGCCGCCCATCGCCTCGATCTCGGGCGTAATCTGCGCCACATGCGTGATCAACGTCGCCGTCGGGTCTCGACGTGGATCAGCGGTGTAAAGGCCATCGATGTCCGACAGCAACAAGACACAATCGGCCTCCACCATCTGCGCGACGCGCGCGGCCAAGCGATCATTATCGCCATAGCGGATCTCCGCGGTTGCCACCGTATCGTTTTCATTGATCACGGGTACCGCACCGCGTTGTAGCAACGTCTGAAGGGTCGCTCTGGCATTGAGGTAACGCCGCCGTTGCTCACTGTCCTCAAGCGTCAAAAGAATCTGCGCGACGGGCACACCATGCTGCTCAAGTAAAGTTTGATAGGCCTGGGCGAGACGAATCTGCCCGACCGCAGCGGCGGCCTGACTGTCTTCCAATCGTAAGGGACCGGCCGCGAGTCGTAAGTGCTTGCGACCCAGCGCGATGGCGCCCGAGGACACCAGCAGCACCTCGCGCCCGTCGGCTCGTAAGGCGATGACATCTTCGATCAGTGCGGCTAGCCAGTCATGGTTTAACTGCCCCGTTGCGGCGTTCACGAGTAGCGAGGAGCCGACTTTCACGACCAAACGACGTGAACCTTGCAGGGGATGAGGGGGGTGCTCAGACAAAATGTGTGCAGTCATGCCATCGATTCCTTGAACGATGGCACTATAGTCGAGAGTCCGAGTAAAATCCCGCCGCGGCGCAAGACTTGTCGAGGTATGCATTGTGAGCAGAGATAACGAACCCGTTACCGGTCAGTGGTACGAAAACGTGGATGACGAAGAAACCTTCCGCGTGCTGTCGGTGGATGAGGATGCTGAGATCATCGAGATCGAATATCTCGATGGCGAACTCGACGAACTCGATCTCGATGAATGGCAAGAGCTCGATCTCGAACTGATTGACGAGCCGGAAGGCTGGTCAGAGGACGATGAAGACGAGGACTTCGACGAGGACGACGAAGAAGACGAAGACGAGGATGACGACGACGAGGACGACGATTGGGATGACGACGGTGATGACGACTGGGAAGACGACGGTCGGGAACGTTGAGTCAGTCGCCGACGCAAGAGCCTCATCACTCGGACGCGCCAGATAGCTGGTACCACGAGAAAGAGTCCGCGTGGTTGTATGCGCGCGTCGCCGACTGCGAGCGAGATCCCAAACGCGCCGGATTGTTTCGACAGCTCGGCGAGGCTGCTGAAGAACAAGCCCTCACGTGGCAACGCCTTCAAGGTGGCGTGGAGCGCCCCTTCTCCCCGTCGATGCGCGCGCGCATCGTGGCACAACTGGTGACACATATCGGTCCGCAACGCGCGCGGCCGATCCTCGCCGCGATGAAGTTGCGCGGTCTTTCGATCTACAGTGCCTCATCGACGCCCGGTCATCACATGCCGACCTCGCT
>CAZSRB010000062.1:1931-8376 GCA_964609065.1 uncultured Acidibacter sp.
TATCAGATCGCCCTCGAGAAAGAAGAACTCGATGAATACCCAGAAGAAGAAGCCGAAGAGTTAGCGCTCATTTACGCTGCCCGCGGCTTAGAGATGGAACAGGCGCGCCGTATCGCCCGCGACTTATTATCTGATCCCGAGCAAGCACTCGATGTGCTCGCGCGCGAAGAACTCGGACTCAACCCGGATGATCTCGGCTCGCCTTGGGGGGCCGCCAGTGCGTCGTTTCTGGCGTTCTCAGTCGGTGCTGTGTTACCGCTGATCCCATTTTTTGCGGGCCAAAGTGGCGATGGCAGTCTTGGCTGGACCGTCGCGATCACCACCCTCGCGCTGCTCGCTGTGGGCGCCAGTATCAGCCTCTTCACCGGTCGTAGCGCCGTTAAGAGTGCGCTGCGTATGGTGCTGATTGGCGGTGGCGCAGGCGCCCTCTCTTGGGCGGTCGGCGGTCTCATTGGCGGACTGCTCAGCTAACGCCCAGTCACATCAATCACTCACGAGCCACCTCGCGATCCACTCACGGTTAACCGCGGTGCGGGCCACCTCGGGCATCGTGCTGCAAGGACCCGTACTGGCACGGTTAACTTTGCATCTCGTGATCGCGCGCTGTGCACTCAGCGTTCGCGCCGCGGGGGTCATCGTTTGATCGAAGCTGTTGTGATTCGTAAGGAGAGTCGTCATGAACTTGTCCGTGCTGTTATGGGGTATTCCGCAAGCCATGCGCGCCATGGCCAAGATTTACCCTGAATATGCGGCCCGACTAAAAGAACGTGATCTCATCGCGCAGTTTCGCTTGCGTGATCGACCCGAGGGACGTTGGATTCAGCTTCAGGGCGGTAAGGTCCGTACGGGCAAGGGCCTGCATGCTGCGCCGGATCTCGTGATTCACTTCAAAAATAGAGAAATCGCCGAAAGCTTCCTGACTCCTCCTTTCGACTTACTTGAGCGAGTCGATGCTGCCAAAAATTTCAAGCTGGGTTTTGACGGCCCTGACGACCTGGCCGTGTGGTTCATGGCAACGCTCGCCCGACTGGAGTCGGTGACTTGGAAAGCCGGCACCGATATGGGTAACGGCGTCAAGCGTTACACCAACGGCACCAATACGGGTCCCATTTTTGTCTACGTCAAAGACGGCAAAATCATCCGCACGACACCCATCGATTTTACGGACGAAGATGCACCCTCGTGGGCGCTGCACGCGCGAGGCCAAACCTTTAAGCCGTCGCGTCGTACGACGGTCGCCTCGCACGGGATGTGCCAAAAGTCGATGGTCTACTCAAAGAATCGCATTCTCTACCCGATGAAGCGCGTGGACTTTGATCCGGACGGTGAGCGCAACATCCAAAATCGCGGTAAATCCAAATTCGTCCGCATCAGCTGGGAGGAAGCGACAGAGATTGTTAGCAAAGAAATTAAACGCGCGAAGGCAGTGGGCCCTGGTGCGATCTGTGTCGCTAACGGCTCGCATCACCAGTGGGGCAATCTGGGTCATTACTTAAGTGCTTTCAATCGTTTCTGGAACCTCATTGGCGTGACCAAGCTCGTGCACAACCCCGACAGCTGGGAAGGCTGGTTCTGGGGCGCCATGCACCACTGGGGTAATAGCTTACGTCTTGGCTGCCCTGAGTTTTATGGGACTGTCGAAGATTGCTTGCAGGAAGCCGAACTGATGGTGTTTTGGTCGAGTGACCCTGATGCCACCTATGGTTTTGATGGTACCGAGCGACGCGAGTGGGCGAAGCAGCTCGGCATCAAGATGATCCACATTGATCCCTACCTCAATCACACGGCCGCGCACCTCGGCGGTAAGTGGATCTCACCGAAGCCCGGCACCGATGCGGCGATGGCCCAGGCGATTTGCCACGTCTGGATCACAGAGGGCCTCTACGACAAAGAATACGTCGAGAAACGGACGACAGGCTTTGATGAGTGGAAAGCCTATATCTTGGGTGAATCGGACGGTGTCGCGAAAACACCCGAGTGGCAAGAAGCCGAAACGGGCGTCCCCGCGCGTGATGTGCGGGCACTCGCTCGCGAGTGGGGCACCAAAAAGACCTATCTCGGTGCCGGCGGCTGGGGGGTGGGCCTCGGCGGCGCCAACCGCGGCCCGATGGGCGTGCAATGGGCACGCATGATGACTATCTTGGGCGCCATGCAAGGCCCGGGGCGTCCGGGGTCAAACTTTGGCAATCTACAGTTTGGCGCACCGCTCGATTTCAACTTTTATTTCCCAGGTTATTCAGAGGGCAGTTTCTCAGGCGAGCTGCAGTTCAGCGCGAACTCTGCCAATAACTATCAGCGCATGCCGCACATCGTGACGATGAGCTCGGTGCGACAGGCAATCCCGAGAATATGGCTGCCCGAGGCGATCACCCAAGGCCGAGCGCTCGGCTACGTCACGGACGTCTCGTCGGTCCAGGGACAGTTTTTCCCCATCGGTTATCCGTCACCCGGTCACGTCCGGGTCGAGATGCTCTACAAATACGGTAGTGCATCCTTTGGCACGATGGTGGACTCCAACCGCTGGGTCCGCATGTACCAGCATGAGAGCCTCAAATTTGTGGTCAACCAGTCGGTTTGGTGGGAAGGCGAGACCCCGTACGCTGACGTCATTTTGCCCGCGTGCACGGTCTTTGAACGCTGGGATATTAGTGAGTGGTACAACGTGGGCGCAGGCTATGTGCATCACATGTACTCGATGAACAATCACCGTGTGGTGACCTTGCAGCACAAGGCCATCGAACCGCTCGGTGAATCGAAATCCGACTACGACATATTTTTGGCGGTCGCGGAAAAACTGGATCTTGGAGCCGTGTACTCTGAGGGCGGGACCACCGAGCTCGACTGGTGTAAACGCGTATTCGAATCCTCGGATCTCGCTAAGCTCATCACTTGGCGCGAATTTTTGCAAAAGGGCTATTACGTGATTCCGCCAGATCCCGAGGCGGCCCGCGCCCCCACCGCGCAGCGCTGGTATTACGAGGGCCGCAAGAAAGACACCCCTGAGCCCTACCCGCTGCCCTCAGATTATGTCGATGGCTACGGCAAAGGCCTGCAAACCCCATCGGGCAAGTTTGAGTTCGTGGCGCAAACGCTCAAGCGTATTGATGACCCAGATCGACCGCCGCTTAATCAATATATGCCGCGCTATGAAGATCCCTCGCGCGACCCAGAGGTCGCGGACTTCCCCTTGCAGCTCCTGTCACCCCACTCACGCTACCCGTTCCACGTGATGGGGGATGATGAAGGCAGTAGCCTCTTGGATATCCGCGAACACCGCGTGTTCAAAGATGGTCGCTATTACCTCACAGCGCGCCTCAATCGTGAGGACGCAGCGGCGCGTGGCATCAAAGATGACGATTTAATTCGGCTCTGGAACCACCGTGGCTCGGTGGTCTGCGCTGCCCAAGTCACTGATCGTTTACGTCCAGGCGTGGTCAGTGCGCCTACCGGTTCGGCGCAATATTGCCCCGTTGGGGAGCCGGGTAAATCAACGGATCTCGGTGGCTGCGTCAATTTATTGAGCCCAAGTAAGGCCATTACTAAAAAATCCCACGGGATTCGCCCCAACACCACCCGTATCCAAATTGAAAAATGGACGGGTGTGGATACCTGGCAACCGCTGGCGGAGAGCGCCTGATGAGTAAGAGCTGGCATTTAATCGTCGACGTAGAGCGCTGCAACAACTGTCGCGCCTGCTTTCTCGCCGTCAAAGACGAATACATTGGGAATGACTTCCCGGGCTACTCCGCAGCCCAACCGGCGCAGGGTCACAATTGGCTCGATATCCGTCGTCATGAACGCGGTCGGTACCCCATCGTGGATGCGCATTTCGTCCCAGTGATGTGTAACCACTGCGAAGATGCGCCCTGCATGAAGGTTGCTGAGAATGGTGCGGTCACGCGGCGCGATGATGGTCTCGTGATCATTGATCCTGTTAAAGCCAAAGGGCAAAAGCAGATCGCAGAGGCCTGCCCCTATGGCGCAGTCAGCTGGAACGAAGAGGCACAACTCCCGCAAGCCTGGACCTTCGATGCCCACCTACTCGATCAGGGCTGGGATCGGGTGCGCGCAGAGCAGTGCTGCCCCACCGGCGTGTTCCGGACCCTCAAAGTCGACGATGCCGAAATGCAGCGCCTGACCGAAGCCGAAAATCTTACGGTGCTGCAACCTGAGCTCGGTACTCGCCCGCGCGTGCACTATAAGAATATGCACCTCATCACCGACTGCTTCATCAGCGGCACGGTGGTGGAAAATCGCCAAGGGGTGGAGGAATGTGTGGCCGAGGCAGAGGTCGTGCTCTCGCGTGATGGTCAGGAAATCGCTCGCACGCGCACAGACACCTTTGGCGAGTTCAAGTTCGATCATCTCCCGCCCCACAGCGGCGAATATCAAGTGGAGGTGTCGGGGCCGGCCGGGCGCCAGCAAGCGCAAGTCACGCTGGGCGCTGAAAGTCCCTATGTCGGCGTGCTGACACTCCGCTGAGGCCTTGAAAAGCGCCCTCAGGGACGCCAAATTATCTTGCAGGGTGATTCGAGCGGTTTTCGACCCGCTCGATGAACCACTGCGCTCGGAATGAGTCCAAGTCGCAGTAGGTTATGATGTCCCACTGACCCCTTAGCAGGAGCTGGTATCGCACATGAAGCGCATTTTGTTGTTTCTAATCACCAACTTGGCCGTGATCGTGGTGTTGTCGATCACGATGAGAATCCTGGGCATCGATCAGTACATCGCCGCTCAAGGAGGCAGCCTCTACGGACTGCTGGTGTTCGCGGCTGTATTCGGTTTTGGCGGTGCTTTCATCTCGCTGGCGATGTCCAAGTGGAGCGCCAAGCGCATGATGGGCGTACAGATCATTCAGGAGCCCCGCAATGCGGATGAGCGCTGGCTGGTCGACACGGTCCGTAAGCAAGCTCAGCAGTGCAATATCGGCATGCCCGAGGTCGGGATCTTCAACTCGCCTGAGCCCAATGCCTTTGCCACGGGTGCTAATAAAAACAAGGCGTTAGTCGCTGTTTCAACGGGACTTCTGCAACGCATGAGCCGTGGTGAAGTTGAGGCGGTGCTCGGCCATGAGGTCGGTCACGTCGCCAATGGCGACATGGTGACCCTGACCCTGATTCAGGGCATCGTGAACACCTTCGTCATTTTCCTCGCCCGCATCATTGGTAACTTTGTCGATCGCGTGGTCTTTCGGAACGAGAACGGCGGTGGCATGGGCTATTTCGTCGTCGTAATCGTGGCGGAAATTGTGCTCGGTATTCTCGCCAGCACCATCGTGATGTGGTTCTCACGACAGCGTGAATTCCGCGCGGATGCGGCAGGAGCCAAGCTCGCTGGCGCCGGCAACATGATCGGTGCGCTTGAGGCATTGAAGCGCGTGCATAACCCTGAGGGTATGCCCGAGCAGATGGCGGCCATGGGGATTAACGCGGGTCGCGCCTCAGGCTTGAAGCGCTTATTCATGAGCCATCCGCCGCTTGATGAGCGGATCGCGGCGCTCAAGCAAGCGCATCGCCTGAGCTAAGACCGCCTGAACTCAGGCCAAGTGATCTTTGCCATCGACGGTCGGTGCGCCAGTTGGGGTGCACCGACCGTCCTTGCACCACGGCGCGGCGCGATTTTTTCGTCCAGATTGAGCCCGATGGGCGATTGATTTAGGGTTTTATGTCATGACCGCGCCCACTCTGTCTTCGCCCTCGACACCACGCTGGCGCCGTGGCTGGCAAGCACTCATCCGTTGGTTCGACACAGGGCCGCTTGAGGTGCCAGCCGATGGTGCAGCACTCGCTGCGATTCCGGATCGAGTGGAATGGACGCGGATCCTGCCGTTCATTGGCATGCATCTCGCCTGTCTCGGTGTGATCTGGGTAGGCTGGAGTCCGGTGGCGGTGCTGGTGGCCGTCCTCGCCTACTTCGTGCGTATGTTTGCAATCACGGGCTTCTACCACCGTTACTTCTCACATCGTTCGTTTAAAACCTCACGGCTCGGCCAATTTATCTTTGGCGTGATCGGCGCGACGGCAGTGCAGCGCGGCCCGGTTTGGTGGGCAGCTCACCATCGCCATCACCACGCGTATTCGGATCGACCGGAGGATGTGCACTCGCCCGCCCAGCACGGATTCCTGCGCTCGCACATGGGGTGGTTTTTAACCGCTCGCGGTTTCCAGCCCGATCTGCGCCGAGTCCGAGATCTTTTGAAGTTCCCGGAACTTCAATGGCTCGATCGCTTTGATATCGTGGTCCCTGTGCTCTTTGCCGTCAGCATGTTCGGCTTGGGCGCACTCTTGCAGTCGATTGCCCCCGAGCTCGGCACCAGCGCCGGACAAATGCTCATCTGGGGTTTTTTCATCTCGACGGTTGCCTGCTATCACGGCACGTACACGATCAATTCGCTCTCGCATGTCTTTGGTAAGCAGCGCTATCGCACCGGAGATACCAGTCGCAA
>CAZSRB010000062.1:8476-11615 GCA_964609065.1 uncultured Acidibacter sp.
AGCGGAATTGCCGGTCTCACCAGCGCTTGGCATCTACACTCCCACCACGACATCACGCTTTTTGAAGCGAACGACTATGTGGGCGGCCATACGGCGACCGTCGATGTGGAGCATGGTGGCGAGCATTACGCCATCGACACCGGTTTTATCGTGTTCAATGATTGGACCTACCCCAACTTCATTGCACTGCTCGAAACGATCGGTGCTCGCTGGCAATGGTCCAACATGAGTTTCTCGTTGCGCTGCGAGCGCACCGGCCTTGAATATAACGGCACCTCCCTAAACTCCCTCTTTGCTCAGCGCAGCAATCTGCTGAATCCAGCGTTTTTGCGCATGCTCGTAGATATCCTGCGCTTCAATACGCGTAGCCGTGCGCTATTGGAGGACACCCGTTTTGAAACGCTGACGCTCGGTGAATATCTACGCGCTAGCGGCTACTCACACGCGTTCATCGAGCGTTATGTGATTCCCATGGGTCGCGCGATTTGGTCCGCCACAGGCTCTGGCATGCTGGAGTTCCCCGCACGCTTTTTTGTGGATTTTTTTGATCGCCACGGCTTTTTGAATATTAATGATCGCCCGACCTGGCGCACGATCTGTGGTGGCTCTCGCGAGTACGCTCGTAAACTAATCGCGCCTTTTACCGATAGGATCCGTCTTAGGACGCCCGTCAAGGCAGTCACTCGATTAGAGGACGGTCGGGTACGCCTGCAGAGCGAGGGACCAGAGGGTCAAAGTGATGAATACTTTGATCGAGTATTCTTCGCCTGTCACAGCGACCAAGCCCTATCAATGCTGACCGATGCAACCCCCTTGGAGCGTGAAGTGCTGGGGGCCTTTCCGTATCAACTGAACGATGCAACGCTACACACCGATGAGCGAGTACTGCCACGCACACCACTCGCCCGCGCCGCCTGGAACTACCATCTGCTTGATCCCGATACGGAGCGCGTCGCACTCACCTATGACATGAACGTGCTGCAGTCGATTGAGGCGCCCGTACGCTTTTTGGTGACCCTGAACCGAGAATCCGACATCGATCCTGCGCAGATTCTCGGTCGCTATCGGTATCACCACCCGGTTTACACCCCTGCTGCCGTCCGCGCACAGCAACAACGCGAAACACTTAATCGGGGTAGCAGCTACTTTTGTGGGGCCTACTGGCGTTACGGATTTCATGAGGACGGAGTTGTGAGTGCGTTATGGGCACTCACCGATCACGCCACCCAGCACGGACTGACACCCCCGCCGGCACCCCTATTGGCGCCGGTGCGACGTAGCCTGCATCGATAAGCCCGCTGCAATGAAAAGCTGCCTCTACGAAGGGTCCATTCGTCACCGACGCTTCACACCACGCGTCAATGATTTTCGGTACCGCATTTTTTTGATGTACCTCGACTTATCGGAGTTGCCTCAATTATTCGATAAGCACTGGTTTTGGTCCGCACGTCGCCCGGCACTGGCGTGGTTTCGAAGAGCCGATTTTCTCGGTGATCCTTCCCAATCGCTCGACACGGTAGTGCGTGATCGAATCGAGACAGAATTTGGGGTGCGGCCGAGAGGGCCTATTCGATTACTGACCCATATCCGCTACTTTGGCTACAACTTTAACCCCGTCAATTTTTACTACGTTTTTGACGAGGCGGACACAGCCCTTGAATACGTGGTCGCGGAGATCACTAATACACCCTGGGATGAGCGTCATGCCTACGTGCTCCGCCTAGCTGATGCGGAAGCCGTCGGTGCGCAGGTAAAGCGCTGGCAGTTTGATAAGGCTTTTCACGTCTCACCCTTTTTGCCCATGGACATGCGGTACGACTGGCGATTTACGGCTCCGAGCTCCTCGCTCGCCGTCCACATGGAAAACTCGCAAAATGGACAGCGAGTCTTCGATGCAACACTCACCTTGAGTCAAGTACCGCTTACCAGCTACGCTTTGGCGCGAGTCTTGTTAGCCTTTCCGTTAATGACGGTCAAAGTCAGTGCACTGATCTACTGGCAGGCGCTCAAGTTATGGCTCAAACGAACACCTTTTTTTACTCATCCGGACAAACAACCCCAATAAGCGCCCCCATAAGCACCGATGTGATCCCGCTCTGTCTGCCCCTTGCGATGCCCCTATGAGTCGAGAACCGCTAACGAAATCATCCATCATTCCGCTCGACTCGGGTTCGGTTGCTGAGGTCGTCTCGCGGTTGGGGACGCCGAGTGCACTCGCCCGTCTGGGTCGTCACCTACTGCTCAAACAATTCGAGCAGCTACGTGATGGAGAATTACACATCGTCGAAGCCGATGGCCAACATCATCGCTTTGGCGCGCGCACAGCGCGTCTCGATATATCGGTCACGTTGCGCGTCCATCACCCACAGCTATTCGCCGATGCGGCCTTCGGCGGTACCGTGGGCGCCGGCGAAGCGTATATCCGTGGCCTATGGCAGTGCGATGATCTGACCCACCTAATCCGACTCTTTGTCGCCAATCGCGATGTCATGGACGGTCTCGATCGTCGCTGGGCCCTGATCAGTCGGCCTTTTTTGAAACTCTTTCATTTCTGGCATCGCAATAGCCGCCAAGGGAGCGCGCGCAACATCGCAGCGCACTACGATTTGGGTAATGCGCTCTATGAATTGATGCTAGATCCCACCATGGCGTACTCCTGCGGAATTTTCGAAGAGGAGCAGAGCACACTGGAACAGGCATCGATTGCCAAGTTCGATGCAGTGTGTCGCAAGTTACGCCTGCAGCCCGGGGATTCCGTTGTGGAAATCGGCACGGGCTGGGGTGGGCTCGCGATTCATGCGGCACAGCACTATGGTGCCAAGGTCACGACCACCACCATCTCGCGTGAGCAACACGACTATGCTCGCGAACAAATCGATCGCTTAGGGCTACGCGATCGCATCACTTTGCTGCTGGAAGATTATCGTGACTTACGCGGGCAATTCGATAAGGCCATGTCGATTGAGATGATCGAGGCGGTCGGCGCCGAATACTTAGATACCTATCTCAAAAAATGCTCGCGATTATTGGCACCCCATGGGGCGATGCTGCTGCAAGCGATCACCATCCAAGATCAGTTCTACGAGCAAGCGCGTAAATCTGTCGATTACATACAACGCTTTATTTTCCCAGGCAGTTT
>CAZSRB010000063.1:0-11251 GCA_964609065.1 uncultured Acidibacter sp.
GATAAGCCCGACTGGTTAGAAATCGAACCAGACCTGGGAAATGTCTGCTCAAAAAAACGATGAACTTGCCATGACCGGTGACAATCACTTCAGCCTGACCTCGATCTACCCCTCGAAGCAATGCGCGAACAGCAGGCTCAGTCGGTACGCGTAACCACGCTGGAATGGGATCTTTGGCGTCCGCGCGCAACTCGCCCTGATTATTCGTTCGCCGAATATCCGAATCGACAAATCCCGGCGATACCAGCGTCACCGTGATGCCCTCCGCTGCCAAATCACCGCGCAAAGATTCCGCGAGCGCACGTACCGCAAACTTACTAGCGGAATACGCTGATGCGCCCGGCGCTGAAACGTGCCCCGCCACGCTACCGATTAACACTAACTGACCGCGCGATCCTCGTAACGCAGGCAGGCTTTCATAGATGGTAGATAACAGACCGAATACATTGGTCTCAAACTGTCGCCGATAGTCCGCTAGCTCTAATCTTTGAATTGCTCCGGCTACGCCAAACCCGGCATTCGCATACACGCGATCAATACCCACCCCCTCACTCGCCAGCGAGGTAATCGCTGCCGCTACATCCCCCTCGTGCGTCACATCTGCGGCAAAGACCCAGGCTTTACCCCCCTGCTCGGTGATTTCTTTGGCCAGCTCCTGCAGACGATCGGCACGCCTCGCCAAGAGCACCACGGCATCACCCCGACGGGCATGCGCGCGAGCCAGCTCCGCACCAATACCCGAAGACGCGCCAGTGATCAGCACCGTGCTCACTGACAGGATTCACTCATCGCTGATCGCTGAACGCGGCGCGCTTTGCGATATGCCGCCTCGCGCATCGCTGCCACCCAAGCTAACATCAACAGCATCAAAATATTAAAACTCCCGCCGCCACCTGAGCCCGACGAGCTCGGATTGGTCGGCGTCGGAGTGGGTGTCGGCGCCGGCGGCGCTGGGGTAGGGCCTGCATTGATCGCAACTGGGCAGGCAGATCCCGAGGCGCTGCGTGCGACATCCGTACTGATCGCCGTGGGTGTCACCTCGATACGGCGCCGCTCGACCGCGGCCGCACTGTCCGTCACCGTCAACTCCAAAGTCAGCACGCCTGAGCTCGGTACTAGCACGGTGGCTTCGGCGCTCGTCGCGCCACTCACCAAGGAGCCGCCCCCACCGGCATCAATCATCTGCCACTCAAACCGACTGAGGGTGCGTTCGCAGGAGGCGGACGATGCACTTGCATCTAGGCGAATATTTTGACCGGCTGCAATATTGCTAACGGGTGCGAGTACGATCATCGGGCGCCGTGCCTCGCGTACCGCCCCCACGGCATCGAGCATCCCTGCCCCGCACCACTCGGCCGTACACGCACACTCGCGATCTTGCGCACCGCTCACGGTCGACGGATCCCGACAAAGCGGCACCCCGGCGGGCGCAGCGGGATACGGTCGCGTACCCAGCTGCAAACGACGCGTCACTTCCGGCGGATCGAGTCGTCCATTGGCAGACAACATCAAGGCGGTGACTCCGGCCACAATGGGCGCAGAGAAACTCGTGCCCACATTAATATCGAATTGATCGGTGTAACTCGCCGCCGCAGGTCGAGTGAGACCTTGGTTACTCGTGGTGTCGATCGAGTAGAGACACGGCTCACCCGCGCCGACATTGACGCAATTTCCACCCGGTGCACCCACCGTGGCGGTTGCGCCTAAATTACTGAAGCCCACCTTCGTACCGGCATGACGCAAGGCGACCACCGCGATCACCCCTGGGCAATTGGCGGGTGTACTGACCTCACTGCCCTCGTTGCCTGCCGAAGAAATGACGACTACGCCCGCCGCCGCTAACTCACGCGACACCGAGGCATAGCTGGCGGAGCAACTGCCCTCCGACCCCAAACTAAGATTCAAAATTTTGGCGGGGTAAGGATTATCCGGGACACCCACTTCACGTAGCCCCGCGGCCCAGCGCATACCCGCGAGAATGTCGGAGTCGTAACCCCCGCATTTCCCGAGCACCCGCACCGGCAGTACCCAAGGTGACCAACTGGTACCGGTAATCCCGACACCATTATTGCTGCGTGCACCGATGATGCCTGCCACGCGCGTGCCATGCCAGGAGGAGCGATCTTGTGCCTCGCAGGCATCCCCAAAGATTGGCAAATTAGCTTCATCCTCGGTCATCCAATCACCGGGATCCGAGGCATCGTCATCGCGGCCGTCACCATCATTGGCGCTGACAAAAGAACCGTCTGGGTCTGCGCGCACAAAATCATAGCCGGGCAACAGTTTGCCGCCATCTGCGGCGCGTGCGAGATCGGGGTGATCAAACCGAATGCCGGTATCGAGTACCGCGACCACCATACCATTGCTTCCGGTGGGATTAGCGCCCTCGGTGACCTCCCAGGCGGCATCGGCACGCACCGCCGAAATCTGCGCTCCCTTCAAATACCATTGACCACTGAACAAAGGATCATTGGGTGTTACGGCGTGGGGGTAGCGTTTTTGATCGAGCTCAGCGAACGCAATGGCAGGGTCCGCCCTGAGAGCCGTCAGCGCCGCTTCCAAATTGCGCTCAGTGGCCGGTGCCATCAGCCGCGCCATTTGGATCTGTGGCCCAATCGACCCCGTAATACGCAAAGGGACGCGGGCGCGCTCAGCCGCCTCGCTCAACTGCTGCGCACTCGTCAGCGGCGCACGACCCAAACCGCCATCACCGATTTCTTTGACCCCAATAAGCAAGCGACCCGATAGTGCCTGGGGTCCTTTGGGCTCTCGTAACACGGGATTGAATTCGGCTCTCGGCGTCCCGGATGCGGCAAGCCCCATCGAGGACCCCATGAACACGATAAAACTGGCGATTAGGCCCGCCACACACCACCCAGCCCTGTTCACTGCGTGACCCGAGTGGCGCAAACCCCGTCCTTTGACGTTGACACATGAACTCATATGGGCAAGATACCCAAAGAGCGTGGGGAACTGCGAATTTTTCGCAGATGCGCTCAACCGCCGACTGCGTGTCGACGACAATCTATTGGGGGCAAGTCTATGGGCAAGCTTGCAGTCTCCGCTTTCCTGGCGAGTGGTCTCATTGGGCTTTCGCTGCAGCCAGGGGTCACTCAGGCTGAAACATCAGCCACCGAGATCGCAACCGAGAGTGAGGAGGCGACGCTCTATGCGCTCGGCCAACTCATTGCGCGTACCTTAGGTGACTTTCAGTTAGACGCTAATGAGCTCGATTGGGTCATGCAAGGCGTGGAGGATGGCGTCTTTGGTCATCCACCCAAGACAGATCTCGCGGCTCAGGTACCCAAGCTACATGCCATGCAAGCGAGTCGTCGCTCGGGTCGGGAGGTCATCGCCCTCGAAGGCGGGGTCCTCGTGCAATCCTTGCGTTCGGGCGAGGGACAGCAGCCCAAAGATACCGATCACGTACAAGTGCTTTATGAAGGCATGTTGGCAGATGGGACCGTCTTTGAACGCGCGATGGATATGAGTCGACCGGCGACCTTTCCGGTCAAAGGCGTGATCCCGTGCTGGACGACTGCGCTACAGGCGATGAGAGTGGGACAAAAGATACGACTGACCTGCCCACCCGAGCTGGCGTATGGCGCTAGAGGGGTACCCCCCAAAATTGAGCCCAATGCGCTACTGGTCTTTAATATCGAACTGCTAAATATTCTGTAACGGGAGATAAACAATGCACCGACCGACCTCGCTCACCGCGCCGATCTTACGTCCTCATTCGAGTCGCAAGTTTTGGTTAGGGCTGCTCGGTTGTTGCGCAACGGTCGCAGCGGCCCCCTTTGCGTCCGCGCAAATGGGCAGCCCCGCCCCCAAAAGCGAAACTGCCCTGAAAATTGAAAAAGCATTGGCGAGCCCACTGCGCTCAGACGCAGAACGCGCGCGTGATGCTCGAGAGCGAAAACCCGTGCAGACGCTGGAGTTCCTCGGACTGGAACCCAATATGCGAGTGCTGGAATTACTCCCAGGCGCAGGCTGGTATACCAAAATCTTAGGTGAGGTCTTGCGCGACAATGGCAAGCTCTATATCAGCTTCGGCGCCTCTCGTCTGGCACCCCGACTGAAAGAATGGGGCATGGATCATGTTGAATTCGTTGACGATAAAAGCGTCCTAGGTCGTGCGCCCGGCTTGCCGCTCTTTCAAACCGACAGCATTAATCTACCCGTCTCAGATCTCGATATGGTGCTGACGTTTCGTAATGCTCACAACATGACGCCCGAAACCCGCCAGATTCTTAACCGCGCAGTATTTGCCGCACTCAAACCCGGTGGAATCTATGGTGTTGTCGACCATACTCGCCGGCATAACGAACCGACCACCACCGCTAATTGGCGCCGTAGCGATCCCGTTCTCATCATCAAAGAAGCGCTGGATGCCGGATTCGAATTCGAAGCTTTCAGCAATCTTCATTATCGACCGGATGATGAGCTTCGCTATGACACGCAAGCCCCCTCGTTGGCGGGGCATAGCGATCGGTTCGCGCTCAAGTTTCGTAAGCCTGCCCGCTGAGGGCTCACGGCTCGCGCCCCGTCTGTCATGAACCCGAGAAGACAATTTTTATTTTACAGGCGGTATGTCCTCACTGCGTGCCCTGTTAGCCAAGGCCGCAGGCGCTCGCGTAGCCGTCACCTCATCGAGTGACGATAAACTTGCACAGATGCGCGAGCTCGGGGTGGATCTCACGGTCAATTACCGTCGTAACCCCGAGTGGGGCCGAGAGATCTCAACGCTCACAGGGGGTGGCGTCGATGTCGTCCTCGAAAATGTCGGGCGCCCAACGCTTGATCAGTCGATGATCGCGAGCGCACCGGAAGCCACCATCGTCATGATTGGCACTGGGCCATTACCCAAAGCGCCCCCACGCATGCCAGGCTTCTATGAAAAAAAATTCTTACTGAAAGCCATCAGTAATGGCAGCCGGCGGATGTTCGAAGATCTGCTGAGCGCGATGTCTGCGACTGACTTGCGGCCCATCATCAGCGAGCGCTATCCCTTTGAGGAGGCGATCGCCGCCTTTCGGGCCTTAGAGCGCGGCGAATATCTGGGCAAGATCCTGATTACTCACTCGTAGCGGTCGTATCCCTTTCAATCCAGAGTCGTCGCGACGCGCTTACATCACGGGTCGCGCTGCATCCCGACGCGTCATCGCGCAGTTAATTAGGATCCATTTTAGGTTGACGGCAATACGCTCGGCATCCGGATCCGTAAAGACATACCCGTGATCCTTCAGCGAGCCGTCTGACATTTTCTCCATGACGTAGAGCACCAAAGAATTACGATTGAAATTACCATTAGCTTCGTTCAAAACGTGCCAGGTGACTCGCCGAAGCGAAAAGCCTAAGCGCCGAGACGTTGGCTCGCGAGTATCAAACCAATAGGTGCCGCCTTTGTCATTGAGCAACACATCGTCATATCGCTCAAAGGGAATATCGACACCGCCACCCACACCCGGCATATCTGCGTAACAATGAAATGGGCGCGATCGCTCCAACCAATAGGGCTCGGCGCTCGCGACACCGGTGATGCGCCGCCCCTCTTTGACGGTCCATTTATGGTCATGAACCCAAAGTTCATCACGTGATAAGGCGATTTCGTTGTCGGTGTAGACCCGCTCACCTTGCCAATCGAACTCGCAGGCTCGCGTACGCTGCTTACCCTGAAAGTGCTCGGCACGGCGCTTGAAAAAGTAATCACAACCTGGGGTACGTTGCAGACGATCCGGTGTCCAGCTAGCAAGATCTGTCGGCACGGGCTCGGATCCCATGTGGAGATAATGACGCATGGTGACCTCGTCATCGCCGGGGCCGGGCGTAAGCGTCGCCACTCGCCAACTGCGTTGAGCCGACTCACCTGTTCCGGTTTCATTGACCCACAGAAAAACATGACGACCGAAGGCGGGCGCCTCAATCGCTGTAATTGTGGTCGCCATGCGCGCATGTCGATCGGAGTCCTGAAGTCCGCGTCGACCATCAAAATAATGTTGATTCACATTGTCATAATGACCCGGGAGTAACTCGGCCATCACCAATAAATTGCGTTCGCCCGGCGTGGAATCTTGACCCTGCGCCCACGCCCCCGTGAGACATGTGCATTGCAACAAGATGGCGCACACGCCCACCCAAAGATGATTAAATCGTCTTGGCGCATCGCTCATGATCTCTCGTCCCCCTGGTCAGCACTAGCCGACGATGATTCCAAACTGAGTTGTTCCGGTAAGGCCCGCGGGACGATCTCCACTTCGGTTCGCTCGACGAGTCGACGCTCATCCAACGCAGGATCCAATTCGCGGAACCGCCGAGCGGTGACCAACACACGACTTTCGAGAGAACTCGTGGCCTTGTTATAGCTCTCCACGGCTCCGCGCAGACTCTGACCGACCTTCGCCCAGTGGTCCCCCATGGTGGCGAGGCGATCATAGATTTCTTTGCCTAAGGCGCTGATCTGCGCCGCATTGCGGGCGATCTGCTCTTGACGCCAGCCATGCGCCACGGCCCGTAGCAAGGCGATCAAAGAAGTGGGGGTCGCGATCATCACATCCTGCTCCACACCCGCTTCGATGAGTGATGGATCTTGTTCTAATGCGGCACTGAAAAAGACCTCGCCGGGCAAAAACAGCACCACAAACTGCGCACTATCACGCAGCTCAGTGGCATAGCCTTTGCGCGAGAGCGCCGTAATATGGGCTTTAACAGCACGCGCATGCTCGAGAAGCCTTACCTTCCGCGTCGCATCATCCTCAGCCTCTAGCGCCGCGAGATACCCTGACAGTGGGACCTTGGAGTCAACGATGACGCAACGCCCGCCCGGCAATTGCACCACGAGATCAGGCCGCAAGCGCCCCTCCTCTGCCGCGAAACTATGCTGCTCCAGAAAATCGCAATACGGCAGCATCCCAGCCAGTTCCACCACCCGTCGCAGCTGAATCTCACCCCAGCGTCCACGTACTGTGGGCTGCTTCAGTGCGCCCACCAAGTTACGCGTTTCGTTGCGTAATAAAACTTGCTCGCGCATCAACTGCTCAACTTGTTGGTTCAAAGATTGATAGGAGCCGACTCGCTGCTTCTCAATCTCCTGGATTTGCGCATCCACTTTGCCTAAGGATTCAGTGATGGGCTTTAAGGTCTCGCCAATCTGTTGTTGCCGATGCTCAAGATCGGTTTTCGCTTGTTGTTGAAAACGCTCAAGCTGGGTACGCGCAAGATCCAAAAACTGTTGGCTATTACTCTGTAAGACATCGGCCGACAGTGCTTTAAACGCGTTGAGTAGTTGCTCTCGCGCTTGATCCAATTCCGCGAGTCGCGCCTCACCGGTCGTGCGAGTTTGTTCCAACGTCGCCTGTAGTGCGGCATTCTCGGCTGTCAACGTGAGCAGCTTCTCCTGGATCGCCGCGAGGGCCTCCGCGTGCTCGCGCTCAGACTGACGCCGACTACGCCCAACGCCGAGTGCAAAGCCTGCAACCGCAGCCAGCACGATCAAAACCAGGGTCACCCACCATTCAGTCATTGAGGAATTCCGCGAGGATCGTGACAAATTCTTCGGTCATTTGATCCATAAATCCGTGTGCTCGCCCTGGTAGGTCAAGTAGTCGACCATTCTTCAATAATGCAGGTGCGCGGCGGGTTTCCTCGACGAGATCATCCTCGGGATTGACGATCAGCACCGGTTGTTGGACTAGAGGCAGTTTGTCAGCCAGCGGGTAGTCGAAGGCTGCTTGATGCCCCCAGTGCGCCATGGGGCCGCCACGCAAACCCGAGGTAAAATTACGACCCATCACCGCTTGCGGCACATCGTCGCCGTAATAGGTTTGCAGACTGCGCCAGGCGTTCACCAAATGTGATCCGTCGAGCTCCAGTTTTCGCGGTTGATAATGCGCGCGCGCGGCCGCTTGTTCATCGGGCGTATAGACGGGCGAGGACACCTGAACCACGTGTTTGATCCGTGTGGGTGCCTGTAGCGCTATCTCAATGGCGGTCATCGAGCCTGTGTGATAACCCAAGACATCGACCTCTGCCAACGCCAAGCCATCGAGCAAGTCGAGCATCGCGGCAGCAAATTGCACAATCCCCACGGGCGTAGAGGGCGCTTCGGATTCCCCAAAGCCCGGCGTGTCGACGGCGAGGACGGGACGCGTGCGCGCGAGCACGGGTACGAGCGCATCAAAGACCCGGCTGGAGTTAGGGCTCATGTGGAGCAGAACGATGGGTCGCTGCGCTCCCTGCGAGGGACCCTTCGCTAGTCGATAGTGCAGTGGACCATAGGGGCCAGCGTGGAAACCTCGACCTGCAATCGGGCCGGGCGCTGGGGCCTCGGGGATCGGTAGCGGCACCGTCTGATCGCCACGGTCCTCCGCCTCACCATCGAAAAAATCGCGTAGTAGTTGCCCGCATTCCTCAGTATGTACATCGAGAAAACCATGCGACCAATGCCAACGCTCAATGAAGCGCCCGTTACCTACCAAAGATTTTGCGCGCAGTGTAGCCTCTCTCAGGTCATCGCCTGGACAAAGAATCATCACAGGATGCCTGACGAGCGGTAATTGTTCGGCATGCTGGATAGCAAACGCTGCTGTGTAAGCGCGATAAGACTGCTCGAGATTGTGTAGCCCCTCGGCGACTTCACGCTGCACAAACCAAGCACTTGTGAGCTCATCACGCCAACGCCAGTGATCCTGCCAGCGACGCCGCAGGGGCTCACCGTGCTCCGGCCAAGGATCATCAGGCGGTGTTGCTAAGCCCCTTTTCTGTGCTGCGAGCTCCGCCTCGGTGTAGACCGGAGCCGAAACTAGTGCGACGCGGCGAATCCAAGTGCGTCGCTGACGAGCCAAGATCAGCGCTATCTTTGACCCAGTGTGATAACCAAAAAGATCGACTTGCGTAAAACCGTAGCGCTCAGCCATCTGCTCGATGAATTCCCCCATGCAGGCGGCGTAATCACTGATACTGGGGTTAAACGACGGCGCATCCGACAAACCGAAGCCGGGTGTATCGATCGCAAAGACCAACCGATCACACCCCATCTCGCGCAGTAGAGAATTATAAATTCGGCTTGAATTAGGGGTCAGATGAAAACATACAAGCGGCACCCGCGCGGCGTCACTCGCCGCGACCGAATCGCCGTCCGCGATTCTTGCACTGGCAAAACGCTCACCCGCAACACGATAGTGCAACTGACCAAACCGCCCGACGGTGTACTGTCGCGTCACCTCAACCGGTGTCCGCCAATACGCGTCGTCCGCCATTCGGGGATCCCCCGCTACTGAGCCCACAGCCATGGCACAGACGATAGAATGAAGGCGATCTGGCAGCAACCGATAATCCGAGAGGAACACACCATGCCCACCCAGCGCTCGAGTAACAACCATTGGGATATCGTTATCATCGGCGCGGGCTCTGCGGGCCTCCCTCTGGCCATTCGTGCCGCCGAACGTGGCCAACGCGTGCTGCAATTGGAGGCCGATTACCGTATCGGCGGCACGCTGCACTGGTCGAGCGGACAGATCAGTGCCGCCGGCACTCGACTCCAAAAATCCAAGGGTATTGAAGATAGCCCAGATGAGCATTTTCGTGATGCCCAACGCATCGCGCATGGCACGATCGACCCGGTGGTCTTGCGGCTATTTGTCGACCATGCGGCGAACACGATCGATTGGCTGATGGATCAAGGGTTTGAGCCTGCGCCCGGCACACCGGTCGCCGGTGAAGCGCACGAAGCCTACTCCACTCGGCGATATCTTTGGGGGGCTAAAGCCGGGATTTCAATTCTGGAAACCTTACGCCCCGCGCACGATAAGTGGGTGCGCGCTGGGCGCATCGATCTTCGCTTGCAGCATCGGATGCGTGAACTGATCGTGGATCGGCACGGTGCGGTGAAGGGGGTACGTGCAGAGACCCCAAATGGCGAGTTCGAATTCTTTGGTAACAATGTTGTGTTGGCGTCGGGAGGCTATGCCGCCAATCCTGAACTCTGGAGCCAACTGACCCCTAAAATTCCGCTGTGTTCACATGTTAACCCCTACTCCCGCGGCGATGGCCTAGTGGCCGCAAGAGCGCTGGGTGCAACCGTCGATGGCGCAGATAAGTTTTTATGTACGTTCGCCGGGGTCTTGGAAGACGCCAATGATCCTCTGTCCGGTGCGTTCTTAGCCTTATCACCGGGTTCACGCAAAATCTGGGAAATCTTTGTGGATCATAATGGCCGACGCTTCATGCAAGAGGATCACCCGAGCATTGATTACCGCGAGCGCTCGTTACTCAAGCAGCGTGGCACGGCCATGAATATCGTGCTCGATGAGCGGATTTTGCAGAATGCCGCGCCGATCACCCTAGAGTCCGCAGAAGTCTATCGACGACGCTTTGGACGTCACCCTGCATTTATCAAAGCTCGCTCAATCGCAGAGCTGGCGAAAAAGCTGGGGGTGCCGAGTGCGAATCTGCAGCGGACTATCAAAGAATACAACCAAGCGATCGATCGTCAACAAGATAAGCGTTTTAATCGCCAGTTCCTATTGCGCCGCATTGAGTCGGCACCGTTCTACGCGATCAAAGCTCAAGGCATTACTGTGTTGAGTCCCTGCGGGATCAAAGTCGATCGTCAACTTCGAGTGTTGGGGGCAAACGGACGCCCGATTCGCAATCTGTATGCCGCAGGTGAGGTGATGGGCTTTACCCGAACTTCCGGCAACGCTTTTGTCGGAGGACTCTCGCTCACCCCAGCGCTGACGTTCGGTAAATTATTGGGCGAACGCCTCTAAAACGCTTAGGGCGCGCGCCCGACGACCACGTCTTGCAGTAAGGGTAAGAGGCGCTTACGAGCTTCGTCAAATGACACAGCCGATAGGGCAAAGCGCACCGCCAGTGCTGCCACCGGCTCGCCATCCACCATCACGGGGATCGCGAGGCTCCCTTGCTCGGTCAGGCGCAGCGGACGCGTAGCGCGAGCGAACCCTCGCTCGCGTGTGACCGCGAGTTCGCGCTCGAGCGCCGTACGATCCGTCCAGGTCATTTGTGTTTCCTGGGGCCGATTGGGCCATAGATAATCGAGCAAGGTCTCACGGATTCGTGGACTTGAGAATGCGAGCATCGCGCGGCCAGATGCTGTGGTGAGCACCGGAATCACCATCCCACGCTCAAAATATTCGACGGCGAAACCACTTTCGCGATCGGTCGAATCCTCAATGAACATATCGGGAAAATGAAACCGCATCAGGCTCATCGGCCATTGCACGCGCGTGGC
>CAZSRB010000064.1:0-10713 GCA_964609065.1 uncultured Acidibacter sp.
CCATGCGCAAACAGGAACTTGAGCGCGTCGCGCAGGCCATGGTGGCGGAAGGCAAAGGCATACTCGCCGCCGATGAGAGTGCGGGGACGATACGCAAACGTTTTGCCACGATCGGTGTGGAGTCGACCGAGGCGCTACGCCACAGCTATCGAGAAGCCCTGCTGACCACCCCGGGTATGGCTGAGTACATCAGCGGCGTGATTTTATTTGACGAGACGCTACGTCAGAGCACGCACGGCGGGCAACCCTTTGCCGAGTGGTTGCAATCGCACGGCGTCGTGCCCGGGATTAAAGTGGATCGGGGAACGACCGCCTTGGCGGGATCTCCGGGCAGTCGGATTACTGAGGGCCTGGACGGTTTGCGCGAACGCTTGTACGAGTATCGTCAGCTCGGTGCGCGCTTTGCGAAGTGGCGGGCGGTCATTGATATCGATGAGGATGTGCCGACGGCAGCAGCGATTTCTGCCAACGCGCATGCGCTCGCGCGTTATGCTGCGCTCTGTCAGGAAGCGGATCTGGTGCCGATTGTGGAGCCTGAGGTCCTAATGGATGGGACCCATAGCTTGCAGCGGTGCGAAGCGGTGACGGATGCCACATTACTGGCCGTGTTTGCCGAGTTGGTCGCACAGGGAGTGGCCTTGGAGGCGATGGTGCTAAAACCGAATATGGTGATCTCCGGAGCAGAAGCAACGGAACGCGCGTCAGCGTCGGAGGTGGCAGAGGCTACCTTGCGCTGCATGCGTCGACGTGTGCCTGCGGCGGTCCCCGGTATCGCCTTTTTGAGCGGCGGGCAGTCGCCGCTCGAGGCGACGCGGCATCTTGCGTTGCTCAACCACGCGCGCGCGCCATGGCGCTTGACCTTCAGCTACGGCCGAGCATTACAGGAGCCGGCGCTACAGGCTTGGGCCGGGAAGAGTAGCCATCGCGAAGCCGCCCAGCGCGAATTTCTTTGGCGAGCGCGACTTAACGCGCGCGCGACGGCCGGTGTTTGGCGTGAGTCCGATGAGGTACGCCAGTGAGTGATGCGGTCGTGACGCTACACGGTGTCAGCTACGGCGTGGGTTCACGCCGTATTTTCAGTGATTTGAGTCTGTCGGCCCGACGGGGTGAGATCACCGCGATCATGGGGCCGAGTGGGACGGGCAAGACGACGCTATTACGCCTAATTACGGGGCAGGTCGCTGCGCAATCGGGTGAGATTCGGGTCTTTGGTGAAGACGTACGAGCCATGGATCGCGAGGCCTTGTACGCGTTACGCAAACGGATGGGGATGCTCTTCCAAAACGGCGCTTTGTTATCCGACCTATCGGTATTCGAAAACGTCGCGTTTCCCGTACGAGCGCATGCGAGGCTCCCAGAATCCGTATTGCGCGCACTGGTGCTTACCAAGCTTCACGCAGTCGGGCTACGCGGGGCATCTGCGTTAATGCCCACTGAATTGTCGGGTGGGATGGCGCGCCGGGTCGCGCTCGCCCGAGCGATCGTCATGGATCCGGAGCTCTTGATCTACGATGAGCCCTTTGTGGGACTGGATCCCATCTCGATGGGTGTCGTGGTGCGATTGATTCGCCAGATCAATGAAACCTTAGGTCTGACCAGTATTGTCGTTTCACACGACGTCGATGAAGTCTCAAGCATCGCGCATCAAAGCTATCTATTAGCAGGTGGCAAGGTGGTCGCGGGCGGTTCACCTGAGACCCTACGGCACAGTGAAGAGCCGGGCGTGCGCCAGTTCATGCGCGGCGAAGCGGATGGACCCGTGCCATTTCATTACCCCGCAGACAATTATCAAGACGAGTTGCTCGGCAGCTCCCCTTTCGGACGTACCTAATCGTGATCGACTCTGCTCTACGCCGTATCGGCCGCGTTGGCTTATTTTTAGTACGTGTGTTATCGAACATTCCAGCGATCTTTGAGCAGCCGCGTGCGGTGGTGCATCAAATTTATAACTCGGGAGGGAGATCGCTCATCATCATCATGCTCTGCGGCTTATTTGTGGGCATGGTGTTAGGTCTACAAGGCTATGACCTACTACAGCGCTTTGGTTCTGAGGATGCGCTCGGCATTGCCGCAGCGTTAGGCTTGCTCAAAGAATTAGGTCCAGTGGTCACCGCTTTGCTCTTTGCGGGACGCGCGGGGACCGCGCTGACTTCCGAGATCGGATTGATGCGGGCAACTGATCAGCTCACAGCGATGGAGATGATGGCGGTCGATCCGGTACGTCAGGTCGTCCTCCCCCGGTTTGTCGGTGGGATCATTGCGTTACCCTTATTGGTCGCTATCTTCAATATTGTCGGTTTGTTCGGAGCTCAGCTCATCGGCGTTCAGTTGATGGGGGTTGATGCGGGCGCTTTCTGGTCGCAAACGCAGCAGGCGGTAGAGCTCGATGACGTAGCAGAGGGTATCGTCAAAAGTTTAGCGTTTGGACTCGTTTGCAGCCTAGTAGCGGTGTACGAGGGGTATCATGCAGAGCCGACCGCCGCAGGGGTGGGCCTCGCGACCACCCGGACGGTCGTGGTGTCATCTGTGTTGACCTTGTTGGTGGATTACATGCTGACCGCAGCGTTTCTTGGCGCTTAAGCCCGAGGTGGCTCAGACAATGACGTTTGCATCGATGAACATAGTGTGGGGAGTCGATTCTCAATGAAATCGCAACGATCGCTGGAAGTGGGGACCGGTCTTTTTGTGTTGCTCGGCTTTGCCGCGCTGTTCTTTCTGACCACTCAGTTACCCGGTAGCGGTCTGAGTTTTGGGCAGGAGGCGGGCTATCGCGTCACCGCCCGTTTTGAAAATATCGGTGATCTGAAGGTGGGTTCACCGGTCAGTATGGCGGGCGTACGGGTAGGAGAGGTTGAGTCCATTCGCTTTGATCCGAACGATTATCGGGCGGTTGTGCAGTTACACATTGCTCAGGAATTTAATCAAATTCCTGAAGACAGCGACGCCAGCATTCAGACGCAAGGCTTACTCGGTGGTAAGTATGTGGGGATCGGTCCAGGCGGATCCGATATTTATCTAGAAGAGGGTAGCGAAATAGAGTTCACGCAGTCGGCGATTGTGCTCGAATCTTTGGTGAACAAATTTTTCGCGAATTTTGCGAGTAAGGGTAGCGACGAGCCATAACTCGCGCGACGGATTTCCAATCAAGGAGCAAGGATGATGCAGGTGTTGATGAGCATGGCAAACGTAGCGGGGATGACTCGGCAGGGCGCATCGTGGCAAGACGCTCGCGGGCGGGTGTTTCGAGCCCTGTTGGGAGCGGTGGCACTTATTGCTGTCCTCACGCAGAGTGCGTCGCCGGTTTGGGCTCAGCCTAAAGTCGACACCAGTGGTCCCACGGAACTCATCGAAACCTCGGCGAACGCCATGACCGCTGAGATCGAAGCACGCCGTGACGAATTCCGACAAGACCCCAGTAAATTACGCCTACTCGTTGAGGAAGTTCTCCTTCCAAACTTTGATGTCGATCGGGCTGCGCGGCTTGTATTGGGGCGTCATTTTCGCAACGCTACCCCAGAGCAGCGCCAGCGCTTCATCGACGCTTTTTACGGATCGCTGATGAGTAATTATGGCGATGCGTTAATTGAATTCACGGGCGATCGGATCCGAGTGCTACCGAGTAAAGTGGAGCCCGATGCGACTTCAGCAGTCGTTCGTACCGAAGTTCGGCGTAGTAACGGTGAGAAAGTCCCCGTGAGTTATTCGCTGCGTCGTGATGAGCGCGGCTGGAAAGTGTGGGATGTGGTGATCGAGGGTATCTCTTACGTCAAAAGTTTCCGTGAGGACTTTGGTTCGGAGATTGACCAAAAGGGGCTCGACGCGGTGATCGACCGACTTGAAGCGCAAAATTCAAAGCGTGGTAGCTAAGTCGTAGCGGGAACGTCATCCATGAATGCGCCTACAGGATTAAGTTATGCCCCAGTCGGGGCCTTGAGCTTTCAAACCGCGAGTGAGGTGCATGCCGCAGGGTTGCAGGCGATTGCGGGAGCGGGCTCTTCACTGCTTATTTCTTTGGCAGCAGTCACGCAGGTCGATAGTGCAGGTCTCGCCGTGCTGCTTGACTGGATGCGCGAGGCGCGTACCCGAGGTTGCGCGCTCAGGTTTGCGGACTTACCGCCTGGCGCGTTGCGACTTGCGGCGATTAGCGAAGTCGATGCGCTGCTACATCAAGCGTCTGAGCCGGCTTAATCGCTTCCAGCATGATCCGTCGCGGGCGGCTCGCTCGGAGAGATCGATTAGATCTTCCTCGACCTAATCCTCCGGAAACTCATCTTCTGGAAACTCAACGGGCTCTACGTCGCCGTCTTTGACCTGATACTCGCGTCGCTGCAAATACGCGCTACGGACGAAGGCGTATGCATCGCCGGTACGCTCCAGCACACTGTCGGCATCGAGAAGACGAACGCGGCGATCGAGTTTGTCTCCGGCCCACATCGACCAGCGAGCCGTCGTATCGGTGATGTAGCCACGGGGCTCCGCAAAGTCATCGGCAAAGCCACCCAATCCATCGCGCAGTGTGTACGGACCGAGGAAGGGCACCATCAGGTAGGGGCCGGGCGGTAGTCCCCATTTGCCAAGTGTCTGCCCAAAGTCTTCATCGTAGCGTTCAAGGCCGATTCGCGTCGCCGGATCCAGAAAGCCCCCTAAACCGAGTGTGGTGTTCAGTAGCAGACGGCCCACATCGTTTGCGGCGTGGGTGAATTTCCCCTGCAAAATATTGTTCGCCAGTGTGACGGGGTACTTCGCATTACTGAAAAAATTTGAGACACCCGTCTGTATCGGTTTGGGAACAGCACGCGCGTAGGTCTGCGCGACCGGTTTGACGAGCGCACGATCTAAGCCGTCATTGAATGCGTAGGTCGCACGGTTGATCGATTCCAATGGATCGCGCGGATCGGGGGTGACGATGCTCGTCTGACTCGCGCAACCGCTGAGCAGCGCGCCCAGCGTCAGCGCCAAAATAACAACAGGGCCTTTCATAGCGAGATTTTACCAGCTTAACCGCGCGGTTCGCGATCCTCGCGTTGGCGTCGCTTGCCACTTTCTGCCAACACTTTCCGAATTTCTTCCATTCGCGCATCGAATCGGGCGCGTTGGACCTCGGTGAGATCTGGGGCGGCGAGCGCGAGCTCGAGTTGGCGTATCGCCATCGGCAGATCGCCACTACTGATGTGGTACTCACCCATGTAGTAGTAGGCATCGCCTGTATCGCCCGCACCTGCAGCGGCGAGCGCCGTCAAGCGAATTTGCTCGGGCGTAGGAGGTACGTTGTTAAAGAGATCGAGTAGGAGCTCATGGGCGGCTTTATAGCGTTGGGTCTGAATGAGTACTTCGGCATAGCGGATGCTGAGCGGTACGTTGCGCGGCGCGACCTTTAATGCACGGCGCAAGGTAGTTTCCGCTTGATCGGTGAGGCCCGCTGCAAAAAACGCCTGACCTAATGCCGCTTGCAGCATAGGGCTTTCCGGCTGTACCGCGACCAATTCCACTAAGGCGCTCGCCGCGCGCTCACGATCGCCGCGGCCGAGACGTGCTAAGGCCTCGCCATAGCGTTGCGCAGCGTTCAGTGGAGCGCGCTCGCTGAGGGCCGCATAAAACTGGGTGAGATCTGCATCGTTTGGAGCGGCGAGTACCCGCACTCGCTCACGAATAAACGCATAGAGCGGCGTTTCGGCTTCAATGCTCACCGTCATCTGCTCAGCACGCGAGCGCGATTCGGCGATACGGTTGGTCGTGACTGGGTGGGTACGCAGAAATTCCGGGACTTGCGCGCCGGCGAGGCCTGCACGGCGACCCATAGTTTCAAAAAAATCGGGCATGCCATTGGGGTCGAACCCCGCAGCGGCGAGAAAACCAATCCCGATTCGATCCGCTTCGTATTCATTGGAGCGCGTGAAATTGATTTGCTGCTGAGCGGCTGTGCCCTGTGCGATGACCATCCCCGCTTGCACCGCATCACTCGCACCCGTCGTGACGCCAATGAGAATGGCGGCGAGCATGGCGGCGGTCGCAGCGATACTTTGTCGCCCTTGCGCCTGGATCGCGCGGGCAATATGCCGCTGCGTCACGTGGGCGATTTCGTGAGCGAGCACTCCCGCCAATTGCGATTCGCTGGTAGTGGCGGTGATTAAACCCTGGTTAACGCCAATGAACCCACCTGGTAACGCAAAAGCATTAATCCCAGAATCGCGGATCACAAAAAAATTAAATCGCTGGTTGGAATCGGGCACCTGAGCGGCAATCCGATTACCCAAGTTTTGAAGGTAATCATTGATCTCGGGGTCCTCTAAGATGAGCCCCTGTTCACGCAGCCCTCGGACGACCGAGCGACCGATTTGATATTCATCATTAAGAGTGAGGGTAGAGTCTGCGCCCGAGCCAATATCGGGGAGATCCATCCCCGCTGCCTGCGCATGGGCGGGGTAAGAGTAGAGTGTGCTCGCAACCGGTCCCACCACGAGCCAGCAGGCGAGCGCCCACCCACTCCAGCGGACCCCTCGGGACCGCGGCGTGACAGCGCGGTTTGGCCGGACACGGTGCGAGTTAGTCATACCGTACGATGGACCGAGCGGCCCCGACTTAGTTCACAACGCATGACGGCAAAGCGAGAGACTTCACAGCGCATCAGACGCATAAGCTGCGAGGCGTGAGCGTTCGCCGCGTTTGAGTGTCAGATGCCCCGCATGCGCCCAGCCCTGAAAGCGATTCACAACGAAGGTCAAACCGGAGGTCGTTTCGGTGAGATAGGGCGTATCGATCTGCGCGAGATTGCCCAAGCAAACGACTTTCGTGCCCGGGCCTGCGCGAGTGACCAGTGCACGCATTTGTTTGGGGGTTAAATTTTGGGCTTCGTCCAAAATAACAAACCGGTTGAGGAAGGTGCGTCCGCGCATAAAGTTCAACGAGCGGATTTTGATCCGGTGGCGCAACAGATCATTGGTTGCAGCGCGTCCCCAACTCCCCCCGTCGGCGCTTTGGGTGAGAACCTCAAGGTTATCCATCAACGCCCCCATCCAAGGCTCCATTTTTTCTTCTTCGGTGCCAGGTAAGAAGCCAATGTCTTCGCCAAGCGGGATGGTGACACGCGTCATAATGATTTCGCTGTAACGATTATCCTCGAGCGTCTGTGCAAGGCCCGCTGCCAGTGTAAGCAATGTCTTACCCGTTCCGGCAGGCCCTAGGATGGAGACAAAGTCGATCTGCGGATCGAGCAGTAAATTCAGCGCGAAATTCTGTTCGCGATTGCGAGCGGCGATACCCCAAACAGCATGTCGCTCGCTGCGGTAATCATTGATGAGCTCAAGCATCGCCGATTCACCATCAATTTTGCGAACAATCGCCTCGATGCCATGTTCGCGCTCTTCGTATACAAATTCATTGATATGCCAAGCGGCGACAGAGGGCCCTTTGATCTCATAGTAGGTGCGCGCGCCTTCCTGCCACGAGCGCATGTGCTGACCATGTTGCTCCCAAAAGTCGGCGGCGAGAGCCATATGTCCGGTAAAGAGCACCTCAGCATCATCGATCGTCCGGTCGCTAAAGTAGTCCTCCGCGTGGACGCCGACCACCGCGGCTTTAATACGTAGGTTGATATCTTTGGAGACCAACACGACCCGTGATGTGGGGTGTAGTGCCTGCAGCGCCAGTGTTTGCGCGAGAATTTGGTTATCGCTGCCGTGTCCGGGTAGATCGGTCGGCAGGCTGCCTTGTAGTTGCTGGGTCTGAAAAAACAACTTTCCGCTGCACGGGGCTTTGCCGTGGTTACCCGTTAAGTGGGTGGGTAGCGCGAGCCCTTTTTCGATGTCCTCGCGACTGGCATCCTGCATTAATTCATCGAGAAAACGACTGACTTGGCGAACGTTCCGGGAGGCTTCAGAGAGTCCTTTTTTATGTTGATCGAGTTCTTCGAGCACGATCATCGGCAGATAGATATCGTGCTCTTCAAAGCGAAAGATCGCGGCCGGGTCGTGCATGAGCACGTTGGTATCGAGCACGAACAGCCGGCGCTGTCGTGAGGAGCTTTTGCGCTTCAAAGGGCTTTAGCCGCAGCCAGAACCTCGGTTGCATGGCCATCTGCCTTGACCTTGCGCCACTCGGCTGCGAGGACGCCTTTTTCATCGATCAGAAAGGTGCTGCGCTCAATGCCAAAGACTTTTTTGCCATACATATTTTTCTCGCGTATGACATCAAACAATTTACAGAGCGCTTCGTCTTCATCGGACAGGAGCTCATAGTTCAAGCTTTCCTTATCCTTAAAACGTTGATGCGATCGACAGCTGTCGCGCGAAACACCGATCACCAGAGTATTCGCGCGTTTAAATGCGGCGTGATGATCGCGAAACTGTTGCGCTTCGACGGTGCAGCCGGAGGTCATATCTTTGGGGTAAAAGAAGAGTACGACTTTAGATCCTTTGGCCTCTTTAAGTTTCCAGCTGCCGCCATCGGTCGTGGTGGCGGAAAAATCGGGGACCTTCTTGCCGACGCTGATGGGTCCTACGCTTGCCTTGGCCATACGAGCTCCTTGCGAATAGGTGCGGTAGCGAATGTAAAGTCGATCAGGATTTTACCGGTTCCAGGATGGCATCCAGATTGCGCGAATCACAAAACTCCATAAATTCTTCGCGTAGATGCGCCAGATGCAAACGACTGGGAACGTTGACGATCATCTGCACTGCAAACATCAAAGCGCCGGTGTGGGCTGCAGGATAGCTGCGCGTTGCGACTTCAGCGATATCAATGTCGCGACTCGAGCAAAACCCCGAGAGCGCCGAGACGATACCGGTTTGATCGAGGCAGACAGCATCAATGGAGTAGGGTAGCCGGTCAGTGCGTGCGCTTCGGCCTTCGGTACGTTTGAGGTTGAGCGTTAGCCCGGCCTCAGTCGCAAAGCGCTGCAGCTCGGCTTCGAGTTTGGCGAGCGAATGCCAGTTACCACTGACCAGTAGCAGCATCGCAAATTCGTTGCCGAGACTCGCCATCCGACTCTCGCTGATATTGCCGCCGCAGTCAGCGATGACTTGCGTGAGGTCGTGGACGATCCCGGTGCGATCTGGGCCGATGGCCGATATGGCGAGAAGTTGGTTCATGAGTCGATGCAAGTGTAGCGACTCAGCGCTTCAGTTGCAGCGCAGGCGAGCGATTCGTAACATCCACGCCTCGTAGGCCGAGCGGGGTTGTCCTGTCGGCGAGCCTCGCTGGTGGTCAGGATGTTTAAAGGTAGCTCGGTGGCGTTGGTAACGCCGATGTGTGCGGACGGTCGGATCGACTTGCCCGCTTGGCACCGGTTACTGGATTTTCAGCTACAGGCGGGCACTGACGGCATCGTGGTCGGCGGCACCACGGGAGAGTCCGCCTCGCTCACAGACGCGGAATTACGTCAGCTCATTGTTGCCGCGCGCGAACATATCGGAAACCGAATGGCCCTCATTGCCGGCGCTGGCTTAAGCAGCACGGCGGCGACGCTGGATCGGGTGACTTGGATCAGTGAGCTTGGGGTGGACGGTTTGCTCATCGTCACGCCGGCCTACGTCAAACCCACACAAGAGGGCCTCTATCAACACTATCGGCTGGCAGCTGAGCGAGCGTCGGTTCCCGTATTGCTCTACAACGTTCCGGGTCGGACGGCCTGTGATCTTTTGCCCGAGACAGTGGCGCGTCTCTCGAGTCTGCAGCGGATTGTGGCCATCAAGGAGGCGGTCGCCGATATGGCTCGTATTCGCGCACTGCGCGAGCTCGCCCCGCGGGTGACCGTGTTATCGGGTGATGATTTGTCAGCTCGCCAGGCTTTACTGGCGGGAGCCGAGGGCGTGATTTCGGTGACCACCAACGTAGCGCCACGCCTGATGGCCGCCATGATTGCGGCGGCACGCGAGGGTCGTGCGGATGACAGCGCTGTGATCGATGCCCAGCTTGCTCCCTTGCATTCGGCGCTCTTTGTGGAAGGCAATCCCATTCCGGCCAAATGGGTACTTGAGCAAATGGGCTTGATTGCGGGCGGCATCCGTCTGCCGCTCACGACACTGTCGGCTGAATATCATGGTCGTCTACGTGACGCCATGCAGGCCGTGGGTCTGCTACCCTCTCGTCCATGAAAACGTCTTTGCGTCTTCGACGCCCACTCGCCACGGTGTCCCTATTACTCGCTGCGGTCTCCCTCGGCGGTTGCCAGTCTTGGACACTCTTTCAGGGTAAGTGTGCGATGCCCGAAGACTTCGCGGGTGCGGTTAACAATGAGCCGCTCAAAATACCGGCAGGGCGAGATGCCCCCGATACCCGCACGGCGCTTACGATCCCAAACCTTGAGGGGCCGGAGGTGCCACGACCTGCGGATTCGCCCTGTATTGATACGCCCCCGAACATCCTGCCTCCCAAGCCGCCGCAGGCTTGATATCATCGCGCTCCGCGCCGGAGAGGTGGCCGAGTGGTCGAAGGCGCTTGATTGGAAGTCAAGTAACATCGCAAGGTGTTCGTGGGTTCGAATCCCACCCTCTCCGCCAATGAAAAATAAAAAGGGGCCTCGCGCCCCTTTTTGTTTTTCATCGGAGCAGGGTTCGTGGACGAACCCACTGGGTTCGGCGATTCGGCAGGAGAGCCGAATCGGACGCGCGCAGCGCGCCCCGAGTATAAGCGAGGGGCGAGGGCCATGGATGGCCCGAGTCAATCCCACCCTCTCCGCCAATGCAAAAGAAAAAGGGGCCTTGTGCCCCTTTTTCT
>CAZSRB010000065.1:0-10464 GCA_964609065.1 uncultured Acidibacter sp.
CATTGACGCGAGTCCCCGCACAAATTACCTGCCAAATTTTTAAACAGCGCTCTGGACGCAGGGTCGCAGAGGGGGCGGGCAGTATAGCCATGTGGCTCTACCCGTCAACTTTTCATTTCAACCGTCGGGAACCCTATCGCGGTTTGCAACCGGGCTCGAAGCTGAGGGCGCGCATTATAGGCTGCCGGTTGCGGCTGTCAACGCACTGTCATGAAAAAAACACAGATTCTTGTAAGTGACTGAATTTACTGAGTTTATAAATTGGAAGATAGCCGATCCTTAGGCCTAGATCGGGCCTCAGCAAGGGCAATCAGCACCCTAGCCGCGCTCGACCCGAACGCGCGCGAATCGACGGGGTCCAAGCTGCAAAATGCACTCTGTCCCGGGAGCGAGTTTCAGTGCGCGATCCGTCACCTTTTCACCATCAATTCTGACCGCACCCTCGGAGAGTTTCCGATTCGCTTCGGAGTTGCTGGCAGCTAACCCAGCCGCTTTGAGAGCAGCAACCAAAGATTGGCCCTCAGGATCCTCGGTTTTCAGCACCTGTAACGGCAAGTCAGTTGGCAAAGATTTTTGAGCAAATCGGGCTATGAAATCGGTCTGCGCCTGCTCCGCTGCTGCGGCGCCGTGGAATCGGCCCACAATTTCCTGGGCGAGCTCAAATTTGACATCGCGAGGATTACGTCCCGCGGCAATTGCAGCCCGTAGCGCTTCGATTTCAGCTAACGGCCTGAAAGAAAGCAGCTCAAAATAGCGCCACATCAACTCATCGCTGATGGACATCAGCTTGCCAAATTGCGCATCCGCCTGTTCGTCAATACCGATGTAATTGCCCAACGATTTGGACATTTTATTGACGCCATCGAGCCCCTCAAGCAGGGGCATAGTGAGCACACACTGCGGCTCCTGCCCATACGACTCTTGCAATTGGCGGCCGACCAACAAATTGAATTTTTGATCGGTACCGCCAAGCTCAACATCAGCCTGCAGAGCTACCGAGTCATAGCCTTGCACGAGCGGATACAAGAACTCGTGCAGCGCAATGGGCTGCCCAGACTTATAGCGTTTCGCAAAATCGTCACGCTCTAACATGCGCGCGACCGTGTGCTTAGCAGCGATCTCAATGAGTCCCGCCGCACCCATTGGCGAAAACCACTCGGAGTTAAATGCGACGCGTGTCTTGTCGCGATCAAGAATTTTGAAGATCTGCGATTCATAGGTACGAGCGTTTTCTGCGACCTCCTCAGGTGTCAACCGAGGCCGCGTCGCGTTGCGACCGGTCGGATCACCAATGAGGCTGGTGAAGTCTCCAATCAGGAAGATGACCTCGTGGCCAAACTGCTGAAAGGCTCGCATTTTATTGATGAGCACCGTATGACCCAGATGCAAGTCGGGCGCTGTGGGATCAAATCCCGCCTTAATCTTCAGCGGGCGACCACGCAGTAACTTCTGGCAAAGTTCACGCTCGATCAGCAACTCGGCGCTGCCTCGACGAATTTCCTTGAGCTGCTCCTGCAGCGCCGGCGGTAACGAAGTGGCATCTGGTTCTGGCTGCATGACTATCCTGACGGTAATTGAACTGACATTAATAGCGATGGCGCATCTGCAACCCACAGCGAATTAAAGCGGATCGGGTTGACCCATTAAGGCTGCGCGGTTACGGTTAACCGAATTCATATTGCGCGAAGTGTAGTGCATGAGACCGGCTGATAGCTCGACCCCGCCTGTAGAGCCCCGATACACACCGCCTGCACTCAAACTCCCTCTGTTAATTGTTGCCCTGCTGCTTGTGCTGCTGGCGATCGGCTGGCAGTTGCGCAGCCCTGTCGATTCAACGACGTCGGCCGATGCCTCTGACGTCATCGGCATCGAGGGTGACGAGCAGACAGAGCTTGAAGCCATCGAGGCGGGATTAGCCATCTCAACAATCGATGTGGTGGTCCGCGCAGGAGACTCTCTTGATCGTATTTTTCGTCAGCTAGAGCTCTCTTTGCAGGATCTTGCGGCGATGCGTGCTCTGCCCGAGCTTAGGCGACAACTGGATCGGCTCTATCCCGGTGAAACGCTCACATTCAGCCTACGCGAAGGCAGTGACACCCGAGCCGCAGAGCTACTCAGTCTCGAGCGTAAGCTCAGTCTGAGTGAAACGCTCACCATCACCCGGGCTGCTGAGGGCTTTAGCAGCGACGTCATCGTCAATCCGCTAGAGCGCACGATTCACACCACCGAGGGAGAAATCCTACAGTCGTTGTTCGTCGCCGCCTCGCGCGCGGGACTCAGTGATGCGATGGCGATGCAGATTGCCGATGTCTTTCGTTGGGATATCGATTTTGTACTGGATATTCGACCCGGGGATCGATTTCGACTGACCTATGAAAAACTAAGTCAGGATGGCGTACCCGTAGGTGATGGCAACTTGCTAGCCGTCGAATTTGTGAATCAAGGCCGCAGTTATCGAGCCATTCGCTATGAACGTGATGGGCAGGCGGACTACTACACGCCGGATGGGCAAAGTCTGCGAAAGGCGTTTTTGCGGGCACCGGTGTCATTTACCCGTATCAGCTCACGCTTTAATCCCTATCGCCGACACCCCGTGCTCAACCGGATGCGAGCGCATCGGGGCGTCGACTATGCGGCGCCCACCGGTACGCCTGTTAAAGCCGCGGGCTCCGGCCGCGTACGTTTTGTGGGCAATAAGGGTGGGTACGGTAAGGTTGTGGAGATCGATCATCCCAATGAAGTCAGAACGCTATACGGACACCTTTCACGCTTTGCTCGGGGCCTTAATCGTGGCGACAAGGTCTCTCAGGGCGATGTGATTGGCTACGTAGGCATGACGGGTCTTGCCACGGGCCCACACCTGCACTACGAATATTTGCTTCGCGGGGTACACAAGGACCCGCAAAAAGTCGCCCTACCCAATGCAGCCCCCATCCCCGAATCGGAACTCGCCGCCTTCCAGCAGCATGCCGCTCCGTTGCTGGCGAGCCTTGATCAGCTGAGCCCCGCACCGCTATTGGCAGGTAGGCGTCAAGCCGGATCGGACCGAACCAAGGCGCTGTAACACACGCCCACCATCTCCCGTGCTCTACTAGGGGATGTGGACGGTGCAACCCAAACTAAGCTCATCAATCGCGAGCTATCGCTGCTGGAATTCAACCAGCGCGTTCTCGCGCAAGCGCGCGATGGTTCAGTACCTCTTTTAGAGCGACTGCGTTTTCTTTGTATCTCATCGGGTAACCTAGATGAGTTTTTCGAAATTCGCGTAGCAGGTATTAAGCAACTTCAAGAGCGCTCCCCCAGCTCGATAAGCACCGACGGCCTGAAACCCGCAGAGCAACTCGCTTCGATTCATGCACGAGCGAGTCGGCTAGTCAGCGAACAATACGCCTGTCTTGATGAACTGCTGCTACAGCTCGCTGCCGCGGGCGTGCAATTTGTCCCGCGACGAGAGTGGCTCAATGAAACGCGTCAATGGCTTGAGCGTTATTTTGAGCAAGAGGTGGAGCCGGTTCTGACACCTCTAGCGCTTGACCCGTCCCGCCCTTTCCCACGCATTCAAAATAAGAGCTTGAATTTTGTGGTTCGGCTACAGGGCGAAGATGCCTACGGCCGCGAGGCTTCGCTCGCCATTATTCAAGCGCCTCGATCTTTGCCACGCATCGTGATGCTCCCGCGTGATGACAGCCCCACACAGCGCTTTGTCATGCTCTCCGCAATTATTGAGGAGTTCGTACCGAGACTGTTTGAAGGCATGCACATCTCAAGCTGCCATCAATTTCGAGTCACTCGAAATAGCGATCTTTTTGTCGATGAAGAAGAGGCAGATGATCTTAGACGAGCGCTGGAAGGTGAGTTAGTGCATCGTCGCTATGCCTCGGCCGTCCGTCTAGAAACCGTCACAGACTGCCCACCGGATCTAGTAAATTTCTTGGCTCGCCACTTTGGTATCGGAGAGCTTGATATTTATCGAGTCCCCTCCCCGGTCAACTTGCATCGCTTATCGGCACTGTACGATTTGATTCAACGCGCGGAACTCAAATATCCAACTTTCGCCCCGAGCCTGCCTCGTCGCTTGGACGATGCGCGCGACATGTTTGCAGCGATTCGCAAAAGTGATCTTTTACTGCATCACCCGTTTCACTCCTTTGCACCCGTGGTGGACTTCCTTCGCCAGGCGGCCAGCGACTCGCGCGTGCTCGCCATCAAACAAACGCTTTATCGAACCGGCGCAGATTCGGCGATTGTGGATGCGCTCGTACAGGCTGCGCATGCGGGTAAAGACGTGACGGTCGTCATCGAGTTGCGCGCTCGATTTGACGAAGAAGCGAATATTGGTCTGTCCGATCGGCTACATGAGGCTGGCGCTCACGTGATGTACGGCGTGGTGGGCTATAAAACACACGCCAAACTCGCCATGGTGGCGCGCCGTGAGGCTGATGGCATCCGTCGCTACTGTCACCTAGGTACCGGGAACTATCACTCGCGTACCGCGCGAGGCTATACCGATTATGGATTGTTCACCTGCGATCCAGATATCGGTCAGGACGTGCACGAAGTCTTCATGCAGCTGACGAGCCTCACGCAAAAGCCACGATTGAATTGTTTGCTCCAATCACCCTTTGATTTACATCGGGCGATGCTACAAAAACTACAGCGCGAAGCTGACCACGCGCAGGCTGGCAAGCCGGCCCGAGTGATCCTCAAAATGAATGCCTTGGTCGAGCCTCAGGCGATTGACGCCCTCTACGCCGCCTCACAAGCGGGCGTCACCATTGATCTGATCGTTCGCGGAATCTGTGCTTTGCGTCCGGGCGTTCCGGGCGTGTCAGATCGGATCCGCGTGCGTTCAATCGTCGGACGCTTTTTAGAGCACTCTCGCGTCTTTTATTTTGAGAATGCTGGCGAGCCGGAAATTTATTGCAGTAGTGCAGACTGGATGGATAGAAATTTCTTCCGTCGCGTGGAAATTGCTTTTCCTATCAGGCGTCAAAAATATCGAGACGATATTTTGAGAGACCTCGAAACCTATCTGCAAGACAACTGCCAAGCCTGGGAGCTCGATGCGAATGGCACCTATGCACGCGTGATGAGCGAGGGAGAGCTTGGACGATGCGCCCAGACTGAGTTGCTGGAGGCCTATACAGCCGGTAGACCGCGCGAAGAATAAACTCGCAATTGAAAACCCACAGACTCCAACCAGTCGATCTCCTGACTTAAATCGGCAACTGTCAGTGGATGCTGACGTAGCCAGCGTACGGGAAAGCGAATCTCCAGAATCTTTACATCTTTGGGGTAAAGACGTATCTCAGGCAGCGGCGCAACCCCACGCCCGCGGTGTAACAGTACCGCTAAACGTAGCAAGACAATCAAGTAAATCGCGTGTCGATCCCACGGCGGCAGAAGACGATCAAGACCCTCAACAACAAGTTTGCGGCGATGGTTACCCACCAGTCGCGAAAGTAAACGCTGCTCCTCGCGCGCAAAGCCCGGCATATCGGCGTGCTCCAGCAGATAGGCCCCATGCTGATGATGTCGGGCATGAGCAACATCCAAACCGATTTCATGTAAACGAGCCGCCCAAGATAAAGCCTGCTCCGCCAAGACCCCATCTAAAGACCATGCCGATGCAACCTCGCCCAACCACTGCATCGCGGTACGCTCAACACGCTCAGCTTGCGCTAAATCAACGTGAAATCTCGCCTGCATCGCCCGTACCGTACGCTCGCGCGCATCTTCATGCGTCAACCGTCCAACCAGGTCATATAAGAGCCCATCACGCATCGCGCCCTCGGCGATATGCATCTGCTCAAGGCCTAGAACCTCAAAGATTTCTGCCAAGATAGCTAAACCCCCGGCAAAAACAGGACGCCGATCATCGCTCAAAGACTCGAGTTTGATATCGCGATGATGATCAGCCTGCAATAGACGCTCAATGACGGCCTCCAAACCCTCGGGCGTGATATAGGAGGCCGTCGGATCCAGCTCGCGGATGGCATCGCCGACCGACTTCACTGAACCCGAACTCCCAACCGCCTGCACCCAGCCAAGATTTCGATAGGCAGCCTCAATAGGTGCAAGCTCCCGCTGGGCATCAATCCTTGCGCGTGCGAAGCGCTTTAGAGATATACGACCGCCTTTAAAATATCGCTCGCTTAAGCTCACGCAACCGAGCTCAAGACTCTCGAGTTTGAGGGGATTCAACTGCTCGCCGATGATGAGTTCTGTACTACCACCACCGATATCGACGACGAGTCGCTTACCCCGCCCACGAGGCATACTGTGAGCGACGCCTGAATAAATCAGTCGAGCTTCCTCAATACCGGAAACGATTTCGATTGGCGTACCCAAAGCCGCTCGGGCACGCTCCAGAAATGCTTGCTTACGATGTGCTCGGCGCAGTGCGTTCGTGCCCACCACCCGAACTTTGCCTGCGCGAATTTCACGCAATCTTTGACCAAAGCGTTCGAGACAAGCAATCGCGCGGGCAGCCACCTCTCGATCTAGACGACCGTCTGAGTCCAGCCCCGAGCCAAGCCGCACACTCTCGCGTAAACGATCCACCACGACGAGCTGCCCGTGGGTATAACGGGCAACGATTAGATGAAAACTATTGGATCCCAGATCAACCGCTGCCAGTAACTCCGGCGCAGCAGACCCGTTACCCCTCGCCACACCTCCTCAGGCCGCGAACGAGGAGCCGCAACCGCAGGTGGTGGTGGCGTTAGGATTACGAATGACAAACTGAGCGCCTTCCAGCCCTTCGCGATAATCGATCTCGGCACCGCTCAGATACTGAAAGCTCATCGGATCAATCAATAGTTGGACGCCCAAGTTTTCGATCAGGGTATCGCCGTCTTGGCGCTCCTCATCGAACTCGAAGCCGTACTGCAACCCCGAACACCCCCCACCCTGCACAAACACGCGCAGTTTGAGATTGGGGTTACCTTCACCCTCGATCAAGGTGCCGACTTTGCGTGCCGCCGCGTCCGTAAACACCACGGCTGGGGGCAGGTCATCGGGTATGTCGTATGCCGTATCCATGAGGCAAATATTAGGGTGTTTCTTCCGCAGCATCCACCCCAATCTCGACGGTGGCCGCCCCCTCGACAGGCCACAAGAGCGTCTGGGTGAGCGTTTTAGCATTTGTCCGTGAAGGCTTGAGCTCCAAGGTAATACGCTCGGGCTGAAAGCCGTCTGGCAAGATCAGCTCGGCCTCTAAGTTCTGAAAATAACGGAACCGGTAAGCCATCGACGGACCCGACATCGTCTCAAGCTTACCCTGCAAACGACCCTCGATCAGGGTTGATACGGATCCTGCAATCGTGCCGCTAGGGGTGCCTGGCTGAACGAGGCTGACCCGCAACAGACGCACGCCCGGCTTGATCCCCGGAACAACTTGTAATGAGCGAATTTCAACACCAGGGCGCTCATTGGCAGAACCGACGATACCGCGAAAAAATTCGAGCTCCTGACGCTGCTGAGCAACCTCGGCCTGCAGCTCTCCGATCGAGCGCGCGAGCTCGCGTCGCTCTTGTTCTTGACTGGCTTTGAGGGTGTCGAGCTCTGCAACCTGCTGCCGTAAATCGCGAATTTGGGTATCGCGGGCTCGAATTTCGTTACGCAGATCGCCAGAAGTTGCGAGCCAATGTGGCCCATCAACGCCCAGCCCCGCCCGGCCTATGAAATACAGCAACGTGCCTACGGCCAGTAACCCAGCGACTAACACCGTGCGACCCCACGCGCTCTGCCACCAGCTCGGGTGACGGATCACAAGTGGCGTCGGAGCCCGAGGTACGGCGTTACTCACGACTCTCCCCCGCCAGACCGCCCCCACCAGACTCACCCCACCACGACGGATACTGCGGTTGACCGCTAGGGAATGCCAATGCCGCAAGCTCCTGCAGCGCTCGCCGATACACCGCGCGCTTAAAGTGAATCACCTCGCGCACGGGCTCCCAATAGTCCGCCCAGCGCCATTCGACAAATTCAGGCTCTGCGGTGTGATCAAAACTCACCGGCGGTTGCGCCTCGCGACTGCGCAATAAAAACCAACGTTGTTTTTGCCCAATGCAAAGTGGTAACTGACCGGATCGACGATACCGCGGCGGCAGCCGATAGCGTAGCCAACGTCTTGTGACCCCGAGCATTTCCACGTGCTCTGGACGTAAGCCAATTTCCTCGCCGAGTTCGCGATACATCGCCTGCTCAGCGGTCTCCCCCTGCTGTAATCCACCTTGCGGGAACTGCCAGCCCTTACCCGCTGCGCGTCGCCCTACGAATACCTGACCGCTATCGCCATCCGGGCGCAGGAGCACAATCCCCACGTTCGCTCGAAATCCATCGCGATCAATGACATCGGTCATGCTCAGGCCCTTTGCGCCGTCACAGAGCGCCGATCCTCTAGATACGCTCGGCCTTGCTCCATCAGCTGTGAAAACGCAGCCCGATCCTGCGAGACGACAGAGCGTCGCAGACTTTCCACCGCTTTTGACAACGCTTCGAGCGATTCTGCGCCGTAATCATTGAGGCTCTGAATATCAAAATAAAGCTCGGGACTCTCCTGCGCGACTCGGGTCGCCACATCAAGCTGAGCATCAAAGGTGGTACTTGAAAGTCGCGCAAGTCGCGGCGCCGCCTCGCCACTCTCTGCCAGCGCAGTAAAAAAAGCGATATTGAGTGCGTGAGATAAACCAAGCACGTACGCGATGAGCCGATCATGCTCATCCAGCGACATCACCACCTGCTCGACCATCGTTGGCGCAAAGAGTTCGCGCGCCTTCTCCAAGGCATCCGCTACCCCTAAGTCAACGAAAATCACGTGTCTTCCTGAGAGTAGCTCAGTATCTCCACCGAACATGGGATGTAATGAGGTCACACGACATCCGTGAGACTTGAGCGCCATTAACCCTGCACGTAAGGGGGATTTCAAAGACCCCACATCAAAGATAACGCCCGATGGACGCCTAAGAGCGAGCTCTCGCAACACGGCATCGGTCATCCCCAAGGGCGTCGCGACTACAATGAAATCTTGCTGTAGCGGATTATCTCGCCAATCCCCGATATCTTTGCCCGCCGCAGGACAGCCGGCTGGGTCACTGATTTCAACCGTAAATCCTTGGGACAGCAAAAAATCCACAAACCAACGACCAAGCTTTCCCGCTCCACCAATGACCAAGGCTGATCGTCCGCTACCGTGACCGGTGGCCGCGACACTGGCCTGCTCCTGCGTGGTCAGCGAACTGCGAATTAACATCCGCATCAGATCTTCCGCCACGCGCGGGGACACCCCATGGGCGGCAGCCCGCTCTCTAGCGCCCAGGATCACATCTCGTTCGCGAGCGAAATCACGGGTGGGATAACCGGTGCTGCGCTTTACTGCTGCGATCTCGCCGCTCGTCTTCTGGCGCTCGGCAATGAGCTCCATCAAACGGGTATCTATAACATCGAGGTGCTGGCGCAACTCATCAAGCGTGGCCATGGTCCAAACCCTAGGGTGAGAGAAATAACGATGTACTATAGCCGCATGCCGATACCCACCCAATTGCTGCCTGATCCCTTGCCCGCAGAGCCGCTGTCTTTGGCCCATGCTTGGCTAGAGGAAGCCCGTCAGGCGGCTCGCCAACCCAACCCCAACGCCATGGTGGTGGCCACGGTGGATACAGAGGGGCAACCCTCAGCACGGGTCGTACTCTGCAAGGAGATTGTCCGCGACGCCGGCTATGTGTGTTTCTACACCAACTACGATTCGCGTAAGGGGCAGGAGCTGACCCTTAATCCGCGTCTTGCGCTGGTCATGCACTGGGACCATTTTTACCGACAGGTACGAATGGAAGGCTGGGTGGTCAAGGCGCCCGCCGTAGAGAGTGATGCCTATTTTCGCACCCGCCCATGGCAACGCCGTGTGGGCGCCTGGGCAAGCGCGCAGAGCCAACCTGTCGCGAGCCGAGCGGACCTCGAAGCGGCCGTCGTTCGCGAGGCGACCCGTTTCGGTGTGCCGGTGCCCGGCCCCGAGGATACGCCCGTCCCGCCCGGCACAGGCGATCAAATCCCACGCCCCGAGCACTGGGGTGGCTACCATGTGTACCTGTCAGCGGTAGAACTTTGGGTGGAAGGCGAATCGCGCATCCATGATCGAGCCCGCTGGACTCGCCCGCTCAGCCCACCGGATGGGACGGGTATCCCGCAAATAGCAGGCGATTGGGTCGCAAGCCGCCTACAGCCGTGACAAAACCTGAGCGTGCAGCAAGCCATTGCTCGCCAGCACGCTACGGGTATCCAAAGAAATCGGCTGGCCTGTTAGATCAGTAAAGCGTCCGCCTGCCTCTTCGATAATCACTGACAGGGCCGCGATATCCAAAATATTGACGTCTGATTCGATCACAAGATCCAGCGCGCCCTGCGCAAGCAAGTGGTAGTGCAAAAAATCACCGTATCCTCTGACCCGATCAACCCTTGTGACGA
>CAZSRB010000066.1:0-10403 GCA_964609065.1 uncultured Acidibacter sp.
TCGGATCGGCCGCATCAATACCGGCCCCTGTGGATCGCCGGGGCGATTCGGGGTCGTATTCGCCGCGACTTGGAGCCGATGCTCGCAGGTCTATCCGAGCTCGATTTACAGGAACAGGGCTGGCGTTTGGCTGAACGCGGTGACTCACGCAGTGAGCGCAGTCGTCTGCTGCAGTCCGCTGCGCAGCAACTGCGCAAGCTCGGCTTGATCGCTGACTGGCGTAACGAGCGCTGTGCGGTGCTGGATGAGCAGGGCTTGGAACTTGCGCGCTGCGAGCGTGGTGCGTTTCGCACGCTGGGTCTACAAAATCGAGCGGTCCATATTAATGGTTATCGCCCGGATGGGCGGCTGTGGATCGCCCGACGCAGTCAGCAAAAACGGGCAGACCCCGGCAAGCTTGATAATCTTGCGGCCGGTGGCGTGAGTGCGGGTGAGAGTTTGAAGCGCGCGGCGTTGCGTGAGCTCTGGGAAGAGGCCGGTGTCCCGCGTCATCTGGCTGCCAAAGTGGACTTCCCCGGTATGGTGATCCGCTCGGTGCGTGAGACCCAATTTGGGATTCACGATGAACGAGTAATCATTGCTGATATCGATTTACCAGCGAGCTTCACCCCCGAGGGTCGTGATGGGGAAGTCGAAGAATTTCTTTGTCTGACCCCAGAGCAAGTGATGGTGGCGCTCGATCGCGGAGAGTTCACGATTGAAGCGGCGATGGCGACGCGAGAGTCGCTCGAGCGGCGAGCTGCGCAAGGGCCTCACCCGTCACGCGGTGCGGCACCCATTGAGTGAGTGCTTGCGCGCTGAGCCCCGCGTAAAAGTCGAGTGCCGACCTGTTCCAATCGAGTACCGCCCACTCCAAGCGCGCGAGTCCCTCAGCCACACAACGTTGTGCGAGTGATTGCAGTAGCGTACGACCGATCCCACGGCCGCGAAATTCAGGTCGGACAAAGAGATCCTCGAGATAAATTCCATGGCGGCCTTTGAAGGTCGAAAAATTGTAAAACCACAACGCAAATCCTGCCGTCGCGGTGTCCTCAGATGAGTCCTGCCACTCGGCTAGCGTGCAAAAGACGCGCGGCGAGGGCGCAAACAGGGCGGACTGCAGCGCTGATCGGTCTGCCACTACCTCTGCGCGTAATTCTTCATAGTCGGCGAGCTCCGTAATGAGTTGCAAAATGATGTCGCAGTCTGCTTCTTGCGCAGCACGAAGCCTGAGCATGATCGCCTCCGGTTATACTCGTCACCCACAGACATCCTAACGCGAGGGAGAGGCTCATGCAGGTGAAGGGGAAAACGGTCATTGTGACCGGCGGCGGCCGCGGTATCGGTCGCGAGATGGCTAAGAATTTCGCGGCGCGTGGGGCCAATCTCGCGGTGTTTGACCTCAACCAAGCCGACCTCGATGAAACGGCAGCGCAATGCCAGGCGCTCGGCGTCAAAGCGGCGGGCTATGTTGCGAACGTCACCGATGAAAACGCGGTCAGCGCGGCGATGGACGCGGTGGTACGGGATTTCGGCAGTGTGGATGTGCTGATCAATAATGCAGGTATCGTCAAAGATGGTCTTCTGCTCAAGGTCAAAGAAGGCAGCGTCGTCGGTAAGATGACACTTGATCAGTGGCAGGCGGTGATCAATATCAATCTGACCGGCGTCTTTATCTGTGGTCGCGAAGCGGCCGAGCGCATGGTTCAGGGCAAGCAGGGCGGTGTGATTATCAATATTTCGAGCGTTTCTCGCGCAGGTAACATCGGTCAGACGAACTACTCGGCGACCAAGGCCGGTGTCGCATCGATGGCGGTCGTATGGGCCAAAGAATTGGCGCGTTACGGTATTCGTACCGGTGCCATCGCACCGGGCTACACGCGGACTGAAATTTTGTCGGCGATGCGTCCAGAGATTCTCGAAAAATTGACTGATCAAGTTCCGCTACGTCGCTTAGGTGACGTATCGGAGATCGCCATGGCAGCCATGTTCATCGTTGAGAACGATTACTTCACGGGTCGTTGTATCGACGTGGATGGCGGCCTGCGGTTTTAATCTCGCGAGCGGCTGATCTCGTGAATAGGCTAATTGGGCTCTTGTGCTTATGGGGGATGGGTGTGATGACAACAGGCGCTGAGGCAGCTGAGGCCGTGCGGGCCGCATGGCAGGGGGAGACGGTCGCCGTACTCGGTACGGGCCGGGTGGGCGGTGCCTTAGGACCACGGTTTGCCTCGCTGGGCTTTAAAGTCGTTTACGGGTCACGAGAGCCAGACCGAGCGGACTTGCAGGTGCTCATTGAGCGTACTGGGGGTGCCGAGCGGGCGTCGATCAAAGGCTACGCCGAGGCGGTTGCTGAGGCCGGTTGGGTTGTCATCGCGTTACCTTGGAACGCCACCGAAGCGACACTCAAAGATTTACCGCTCGCAGGTAAGATCATCCTCGATCCCACCAATGCGATTCGCTTTGGCGCGGCTGGCATGATGGAGTTGGTCGTTGACACTTCAGCCGGTGAGCGGATTCAGGCGCTGGCGCCCGAGGCGCGCGTCGTGAAGGCGTTCAACACGGTCGGCTTTCACGTGATGGCGAAGCCTGCCGCGGCAGGGGGTGCCGTCACGGTGCCGTTAGCGGGGGATGATCCCGCCACCAAAGAAAAAGTCGCCGCCGTAGTCCAAGCCATGGGGTTTGAGACGGTCGATGTCGGGCCGCTACGTCATGCGCGCCATCTAGAGGGGATGGCGGTGTTGTACATGGTGCCGTATCTCAAGGGAGATACCGCAGGCGCATTCGAGTACTACCTGCGGCGGGGCGCGGCGCCCGAGCAGAGCCAGGGTGTCCGGCCTGCCGAATAAGTCCGACTCGACGGCGACCCCTTCGAGCGCCCAGTCCACTTGGCGTGAAGGCGCGGTGCTCCTGCAGCGCGCCTTTGGTCTCGTCTGGCAAACCAGCCAATCACTCTCGATCGGCTTACTCTCCTTAACCGTCGTCGCCGGCGCACTGCCCGCCGCGATCGCTTGGGTTGGTGGCGAGATTGTCGATGCCGTAGTGGCCGCTGCGGCGGGCGCGCCCGGCGCTGGCGCGAGGCCGGTGCTTGAGTGGGTGGGCCTTGAGGCGATCCTCGTGGCCTTACTCGCTGCGGCCCAACGCGGGCTCAGTTTCTGCCAATCTTTGTTGCGGGCGCGACTCGGTGAGCGCGTCAACGAGCTCATTCTCGAAAAGGCACTCACGCTCTCGCTAACGCAGTTCGAGGACGCTGAGTTCTACGACAAGATGACCCGCGCACGGCGCGAGGCCTCAAGTCGCCCCTTGGCGCTCGTGAGTAAAGCCATGGGTCTCGTTCAAAACGTCATCTCGTTGACCACCTTTGGCGTGTTGCTGGTGCAGTTCTCGCCGTGGGCGGTGTGGATTTTGCTGCTCGCGGGTCTCCCGGCTTTCATCGCGGAAGCCAAATTTTCGGGCGATGCGTTTCGTTTGTTTCGTTGGCGCGCACCTGAAACGCGTATGCAGATGTATCTCGAGACGGTGCTTGCCCGCGAAGATCACGCCAAGGAAGTTAAGCTCTTTGGATTGGGCTCGCGTCTACTACGGCGGTACCGTGAAATCTTTGAGCGGCTGTATCGTGAGGATCGGGCGCTTACGCTCAGACGCGACAGTTGGGGGCTCGCACTCGGCCTCGTGGGTACGCTCGCCTTTTACGGTGCCTATGCGTGGGTCGCGCTTGAGGCGGTGGCGGGGCGTATTTCGCTCGGTGAAATGACGCTTTATTTGATGCTCTTTCGGCAGGGACAATCGGCGGTATCGGCCTCGCTATCGGCGATCGGCGGTATGTATGAAGATCGCCTGTACTTGAGCACACTCTATGAATTTCTGGAGACGCCTTCGCCGCCTTTACGACAAGGAGCGACGAGCGGGCCCGATCCCGCGGATGGATTACGTTTTGAGCGGGTGGGCTTCACCTACCCCGGTGGCGAGACTCCCACTCTCAGCGAGATTTCGCTACACATTCCACCCGGTACCAGTCTCGCGCTCGTCGGGGCGAATGGCGCGGGTAAAACGACGTTGATCAAGCTTTTAGCGGGTCTCTATACGCCGACCACTGGGCGCATCGTATTGGATGGGCTTGATGTCCAAGCGTGGGACGAATTGGTATTACGTCGGCGGATCGCAGTGATCTTTCAGGATTTTGTGCGCTACCAATTCCTTGTGGGTGAAAACATTGGTGCGGGTGATGAGCCTTCATTCGAAGATGCCGCGAGGTGGCGAGAGGCTGCAGGTAAGGGACGAGCCGACGAATTTATTGATAGCTTGCCAAAAGGGTATGCCACTCAACTTGGCAAGTGGTTTAAAGAAGGGCGGGAGCTCTCAGGCGGGCAGTGGCAACGCATCGCGCTTTCGCGCGCCTTTATGCGTCGCGAGGCCGATATTTTGGTCCTCGATGAGCCGACCTCGGCCATGGACGCCGAAGCGGAGGCTGAAATCTTTGCGCGGTTTCGTGAGCTTGCGATCGGCAAGATGCTGATCTTGATCTCGCATCGATTCTCAACCGTGCGCCTTGCCGCGCAGATCGCCGTCATCGATCAGGGGCGGATCACCGAATTCGGTGATCACGCGAGCCTGATGGCGATGGACGGCCTCTACGCGCGACTCTTTCGCTTGCAGGCGGCGGGCTACAGCCCGCCGGGTCCGCAACCGTTGGCCAAATAGGTCTCGAGGATCTCGAGTACTTTGGCCTGCTGCGCGGTCGAGAGAGAAGGCCCGTGACCGTAATCTTTGATTTCTTCGTACTGAACGTCTTTGCCTAACTTACGTAGTGCATCGACAAATTTCTCAGATTGCTCGATGGGCACGGTCTGATCACGGTCGCCGTGGAAGACCATGATCGGAATCGAGGCTTGATCGATTACGTCCAAAGGTGAGAGGCCTGCGATCGTGGGATTTTGAAAATCCCGACCGAAGCGGCTACCAAAGGTGATTTTGTCAAAGGTTCGAAGCTCCGCGAGCCCTGCACCCGCGATGGCACACTGCCACGGTGGGTTCGGCCGCACGATGGAAGCCATCGCCGCATAGCCGCCGTACGAGAAGCCATAAATCGCTAAGCGATCAGCCGCTGCCAAGCCTTGCTCAACAAGCCATGCACCACCGTCGTCCTTGTCATCCTGCATTTTTTGACCCCATTCACGATCGCCTGCGCGCCAGAGGGTTTGCCCCCAGCCGTCAGAGCCACGAAATTGAGGCTGCAGTACCACATAGCCGCGATCGGCTAAGAAATTGCGCCAGGTATCAAAGCGCTGCGTGTCACGCGCCCACGGACCGCCGTGCGGCATTACCACGGCGGGGTAGGGGGCCTGGCCTCGCAAAGGCACGGTCAAATAAGCTGGGATCTCGAGACCATCACGCGCCTTGTAGGTGACAAATTTCGTCTCAGGCACCTGCGCAGGATCGATCAGCGGCCGACGCGCACCGAGCGGTACCAAGCCGCGTCCCGCATCGTAGAGATAGTATGAGCCTGGGTCGTTGCTCGCCGAGACGAGCACAATCGCGCGCCGATCGTCATTCGAAAAGCTACCGAGCGTGACTTCTTTGCCTTTGAACGTCGCCCGCAGTGCCGCTTCGAGCCGCGCTCGATCCTCATCGATCCAGTAAGCTGTTGCACCGTAGAGCCCGTCGTACACGAAGCCGAGCAGTTGGCCAAACTTCTTTTTGTTGCGGCCGATGATGACATCGCGCGCTTCATGCTTCGGGTGACCAAAGAGAATTTCCGAACTCATGGTGCCCGTACGGACATCGTATTCACGTAACACCTGAAACTCACGGTCGGTGTTGTCGGTGACGTAGAGAATATTGGGATCGGGGCCGACCCCCACGGGTTGAATACCCTGACGTTCTTTGGCGGTAAAGGCGGGGAGCTCCTGCCAGGTATCCGTCCCCTTGATCCGAATCTCGCCCTCGATACGCGCATCGCCGTCGCCGCGAAAACGCGTTCGGAGTCGCGCATCGCCATCCAAATCGGTATCGAGCGAGTCGCCCGGACGACCGCGATAGACGCGTTTGCTGCGCAGGCTACGTAGATCAAATTCATAGAGATCGGGTGCGCCATCAGCATTCACCACGCGCAAAATCACGCGGTTAGGATCATCCGGAAAAGTATTTTGGATGCTGACTCCGCGCGCCCGATTTTGACCCGTGTAGAAGGATACGAATGGGTCCAGCAGGCGATTTTTTTTGGGGTCCGTGATCGAGCGCAACCGGTACACAAAGGTGTTTCCGGTGAACGTTTTGATCATGCGGCCGCCGAACGAAGCATCGAGCGTTTGCGAGCCACTCGTGAGCAAGAGTTCATTGTTGAGCCAGGAGACGCTCTGTGGCTTCCAGCGCCCACCTTCTTTGTCGCCCAGATCGAAGCGGAGCGGGGGCTGATCCAGATTGTCCGCTGACCAGACGGTGATCTGAGGCACCGAGTTGATATCCGGCAATGAGATCGCCGCAATATGCTTGCCATCGGGCGAGATGGAGACGCCGCTGATCACCGAGTCGTGCACCCAAGCCTGCAAGGGGATTTGCGCGGGGGTCTGCCCCACCAGCAAAGCACCCAGTAAGGGCGCCCACGCGACTCGCGCGAGCCGCGTTAGGCGGAGTGCCTTGATAACGCGACCTTTTCCAGAGAGCCAAAACCCCATGACCATGTGAGCTGTCATTGCACGCATCGCTTTAATATCCCCTCAGTACTGGATCTGGTTTCTGAGCGGCCCATCAACGCAGTCCACCCCGTGGATCACCGCTGATGTCGCACTCACGCCACAGATTTACTCGTCGACCGCGTATCTGACGCCGGAGTTCCTCCGAATTTCGTGTATTTCACCACGGAGGTTTGACGTCAGTACGCAACGCTTCGTAATCTACGCAATCTGAATCGATCGTGTGCGCTGTCGCACTACGACGATCTTAATAGGGAGTGAATCAGAATGAAGCATTCGCTGCAATCCTGGCTGGGTCTGGTGGCGGCCGCCTCCTTGGCCACGCTGGCGCCACAGACGGTGTTATCGCAGTCTCAGCAGTCTGCTGATGAGTCTAAGGAAGAGTCCAAAGAAGAGGATAAATCCGCTGAGGCCCAAGCGGCTGCGCCTACGGCGGAGGTCGCTGAAATCGTTGTGACGGGGTCGCGTATTCGTCGTACAGAATTTGACGCGGCAGCGCCGGTGACCATCATCACCTCCGAGCGCAGCACCCTGGCGGGTCTCGTGAGCACCGAAGAAATTCTGCGTGCCTCGACGATCGCCTCAGGTGAGCAGATCAATGATTCTTTCCAAGGCTTTGTGACCGACGGTGGTCCGGGTGCCAATACGATTTCGCTGCGTGGTCTCGGTGCCCAGCGCACCCTGGTGCTGGTGAACGGCCGTCGCTGGTCACCCTCGGGTGTGCAGGGTGCGACCAACTCCGTTGACCTCTCGGCCATTCCGAGTTCTTTGGTCCAGCGTGTCGAAATTTTGAAGGACGGCGCTTCGTCCATCTACGGCGCGGATGCGGTCGCAGGTGTCGTGAACCTCATCACCAAAGAAGCCTTCAACGGCTTCCAGGTGAACTATTCGGGCTTCACCACCGAGCAGAGCGATGGCACCACTAACACGGTGGATCTGTCTTGGGGTCGCGTCGGCGAGCGCGGCTCGATTTCTTTTGGCGCGCAGTATTCTGAGCGTGATCCGGTGTATGCCGCCGATCGCGAGTGGGCGCAGTGCCCGATTGATCCGCGTATCACCGACCAAGACGGTGACGGCACGCTCGATAACCGCTCACCGGTGAACAACGACCCACTGTGCTTTGGTTTCATCTACGGCTTGGCATCCTCTGCGCTCGGTTTCTTGCGCTACGAGCCGAGTCTTGAGAACCCGGATCCGGCGAATCCTTTCTTTGATCCACGGGTAAACGGCGTATTTGGTGTTCGTGGGTACACCCGTCTACCGGTTCGCGGTTTGGATCCGAACTCGCCACTACCTGGCACCGGTTCGCAGCCAGCTCCTGATCCGCTTTGGGACAACGACGGCGCATACTATCGCGATGAGTTAAGCCCGAGCATCCAAATGATCTCAACGGGGTCCAAGCTGCTGTCGCTGACCTCGTTCGGTACCTTGGATATCGACGCCTTCGGCGGCCAGAGCCAGCTCTATTACGAAGCCTATTGGAACTCGCGCACCACGCGCGCGTCCTCAGGCTACCGCCAGTTCTTCCCGTTCGTAAACGCGGTCACCTACGACGGGGCGGCACTACATCCTTATAACCCGTTCGCGCTGCCCTTCTTCCAGCGGGGTCTGCTGGGGTTTGCTGGGTTCCAACCCGTGTTGCCGAGCTGGAATATCCAGAACCCGGAATCCGAGATCGAAGTCGACCGCTACAACCTTTTCGCGGGTATCAAGGGCGATATCGGCGCACGTTGGGAGTACGACGTGACGGTTGGCTATGGCCACTCCAAGGGCTACTACCGTCGTGACCAGTGGCTCGACGATCGCGTCGAGGCAGCGGTCAACGGCATCGTGGTGAATCCTGCGACGGGGGCCGTGACCTGCGCCGCTGAGGTGCTCGCTCAGTTCCCGGACTGCGTGCCGGCGAACCTCGTCACTGAAGACGCTTTGTTGCGCGGTATCCTGCCGCAGAACGTGGTGAGCTTCATCAGCAAGTACACCGAAGGCTCCACCGTTTATAAGGGTAAGCAAATTTCTGCTTATGCCAACGGCCCGGTGTTCAACTTGCCGGCGGGCGAAGTGCAGGCGGTGTTTGGTGCTGAATGGCGCGAAGAGTCGATCAACGACGTGCCGGATATCGAGGCCCAGCGCGATAACTTCTGGGGCTTCTCCACCGCCGGTATCACTCGTGGTACCGACACGGTGCAGGAAGTCTTCACCGAAGTGGAGCTCCCCTTGCTGCGGGATCTGCCGCTCGTCAAAGACTTGTCCATCAACCTCTCGGGTCGTTGGACGGACTATGACTCCTACGGCGATGACACGACCTATCGCGGCACGCTGCGTTGGGTGCTGACGCCGTCGATTGCGCTGCGTTCGAGCATCGGTACTTCGTTCCGTGCGCCGGATCTTTATGAGCAGTTCTTGGGCGATCAGACGGGTTTCATTAGCAACCTGAACGATCCCTGCAGCCAGTTCGGGTCGATCTACGATCCGGGCGATGCGATCTACGATAACTGCTTGTCACTGGGACTCGATCCAGAGACCTATCGTGCGACGAGCTCGATTTTGCAGATCACGGGTGGCGCGTCCGACCTGAAGGCTGAGACGTCAGACGCCTTCACCGTGGGCCTCATCTTCAAGCCTGAGGCGCTCAATGTGTCGATCGCGGTGGATTACTTCCGCATCAAACTGCAAGACACCGTGGCCTCACCGAGCTCTGGCTTCATCTTGTTTGATTGCTATGACTCGCCCGGCTTCACCAGCCCGTACTGCCCACGTGTGGGCCCGCGTAGCTCGAATACGGGTGAGCTCGAGTTTGTCGATGCCTCGTTCATCAACATCGGTTCGCAAGAATCCAAGGGTGTCGACGTCAACTTGGTCTATGACCAAGATCTCGAAATTGGCCGCTTGACCTTTGACTGGCAGACGACCTATCTCATCAAGCAAAACTTTGAGTTGTTTGGTGACGTGACGGAGCTCGCGGGTCGCTGGGGTTATCCTCGCTGGTCGTCGGAGGCGCAAGTGCGCTTCAACTGGCGGGACTTCACCTTCGCTTGGTCGACTTCGTTCACGGGCAAGAGCGATGAAGAGCCGGTCTTTGATCCGGGTACGACCAACATCGACCGTATCAACAAGTCGCCGAACCACTTCGAGCATGGACTGTCGGTGCGCTACACCGGTGCGGATTGGGAAATCATCGGCACCGTGCGTAACATCTTTGACCAAGACCCGCCGTTCTTGTCGGGTGGTCAGGGTGCCTCGGGCGCGACCCGCTTCCTCAACACGACGCCAGGCGTGGGCTACGACCTCTTAGGTCGCTCCTACGTGCTGCGTGTGTCGAAGAAGTTCGACTGATTGATCTATCAAAAGCCGAGGTCTCAAGGGACCTCGGCGGGTTGACTGCAAAGCGGGCCTTCGGGCCCGCTTTTTTTGTCAGTCGTTTGTCGATGTTTTGTTGGCGAGCGGCAGGCCCGAGCCCAGCTACGACCCAGCTACGGCCCGGTCACAGCCCGATTGCCTGCAGTAACGCTGCCGGCTTAGGTGTGGCGGGCGAGCGAACGCTGTCGGCTGCGGTGCCGTAGCCCCAACGAGCCGCGAAGAACGCGACCGCATTGAGTTCTGCTGCGCGTTGATCTTCGTCGGAGTCGCCTACCATCCAAGTCGAGTCTGCGCTCAGCGCATGTTTTTCTAAGACTCGCGCTACAACGCGCGGCTTATTGGGTAGCGGCGGCTCAAAGGCATCGAGCGCATACA
>CAZSRB010000067.1:0-10181 GCA_964609065.1 uncultured Acidibacter sp.
AATGAAGGCATGCCATTCGTGGATGCAGTGATCAATTCGACCAAGGCGCGTACGCGCCCGATCTTGATTACTGCGCTTGCATTGGTCTTGGGCTCTGCCGTGATCTTGTTTGATCCGATCTTCCAAGGCATGGCGATTTCGCTGTTGTTTGGTGTGTTCGTATCTACGCTCTTAACTGTGGTGGTGATCCCGCTCGGCTGTATCAGTCTTGGCGAGGCGATGTTTAAGAAGGTTGCTGAGCAGCGTGCTGCGGCAGCAGGTCAATGAGCCATCTATTCTGATTTCATTGATTTGCGCAGTTCTACGGGGATGATCTTGCCGCCGCGTTGGCCGCGTTTGACCGGCGTGAGGATGCCGCGCTGGCGCGCTTTTTCAACCCAGTTCACAACGGTACGTGCGGAAACACCACGAATTTGTGCGATGTGTTTCGCATAGCCGCGTCCGATTTTTAGATATTCCTCGGCAAGCTCTTCAAGGAAGGCGTCGCTTAAGCGCTGGGTAGGTTTCTTTTCAATATCCGCAGCATCCGGATAGCCATCCGGAGAGTATTCATATTCAAATGGATCGATCCCTTTAGCCAGCAGAGAAGGAACCGTTTTTCGAATGACATCCAGCGGCGTTTGCCAGCGAAATGAGGCTTGCAGTGCAGCTACATCTAATCCCTTGCTGCCATCAATTTTGATGCTCGTCAGCCTAGGCTCGTTCTGCACTAAAGAAATTTCCGCATTCACCTGGAACAAGACTTCACCTGTTTCTGAGTGAGTCCACTGTAGATCCAACACTGCGGGGAGCTCCACTAGTTGATCATTCTCGGCTTGCCAGAAAAGTGTCCGACCTTGGCCGCGACAAAGCTTTGAGGTCTTTATGATCTGATTAGGATTCGTCATTACGCTTCTGTGTGTTTGGAATTACGGTCTGTCAGTCATCTTTACATAGCCTAAAACAAAACTATACATATTGTGAGAAATCGCCTCATACACGAGAATTTCGGGCTGAAATCCATCGATAAAACAAAGAATTAAGCTTTTCTATTGGAGCGTATTGTGTCGAAACCCGGTATTTGGTTCTCGCTTTCTTTTGTGGCATGGCTTGCGGTAACACATCCTGCGATGTCTGACGAGACTGCAGTCAGCGTGTATGGCCTTGCGCCGGAGCTGTATGAGCAATTTTCGCTGACACCAAATACCACAGCATCACAGGTCGTGCTTGAGTTACAGCATTCACTAGAGCAGGCAGGCTATGTGCTGGCAGATGTTCGCTTGTATGCCGATAACAAAGTGGGTGTAACGCTAGGCCAGGTCCGTGAGATCCAAATCAATGGGCTAGGTGAGCGTTCGGCCGCTCGTGCGCGTAGTTATCTTGAGCCCCTCATTGAATCGGGCAAGAACCGTCTCGATCAATTTGATCACGCCCTTTCGTTGGTCGATGACTTACCGGGAATTACCGCATCGATGGCTTTTGAACGCATGGAAAACCCAGGCGAATATCGTTTAGTCATTAATGCATCTGAGCAAAAACATGCCGGTGCAGTGTGGCTCGACAGCACGCCTCGGAATTTGTTTGATCAAAATCGAATTACGCTGCAAGAAGATGTACACAATATTTTCACTGGGGGCGATATTTTCCGCTTCCAAGGCATGTACATGAGTGGTGGCGGTGAGCCGGATGCCGACAGTATTTACCTTTCCTACCAGGCGCCAGTCGGTACTGAAGGTGCCTATGCTGAATTCAGCATTGCCGATTACGAAACTGAAACTCAAATGCGTGGTCGTTCAACATCTGTGATTTCAAATACTGGTTTTACGATTGTTCCAGGCGCAGTGACGAACCATGATTTTGAAGGCCAAGCCGCATCCTTAACTGTCGGCTATCCAGTCTTACGCAATCACGACCACAGCAAATACATCGTTGCCGAAATCGATTACAACGATGACAAAACGACTTCAGTTGGGGATACCGAAACTTGGGCCGGCGATCTCACCTGGTTTCAGGATTACCACAGCCCAGATGGCAGCAGTCTTGCCTTTGGTGTAAGTCTCGGCGGTGGTTATACCGATTCCTATATTGATAGTGATGACGGCAACTTCCATCACTTACAAGCCGGCGTGGGGTATATCCATCCGCTTACGGATTGGTCGCCCACTTCCGAATTGCGCTTCGAGATGTATGGCCAGCTGGGCAGCAATGACACCCCCAATTCCAAGCTCTTTGGCTTGGGCGGTACCGATTTCTTACGCGGCTATGACAGTTCAGCGCTGATGGGTAATTCGGGGTTGGCTGGAACCGTCGAACTGGCCAAGGGCTATTACTTCACCGACGAGACGGTGGCCTACGCGGCGCCCTATGTATTCCTCGACTTTGGTGCAGTGAAAAACCCATCAGATCGTTCCAACGCGAGTAATCGGCCCGACGATGGTGAGTTGGCCAGTATCGGATTCGGTACACGGATTGGCCTACGCAATGCGGTCTCGTTAGAGGGCTATGTGGCGCAACCTCTCATGGATGACCACAACGGGGATACGCCCAGCGCAACAGCCTACTTAAAAGCGACCTGGAGCTGGTAATGAACAAGATCAAGCTTTCACTTCTTACCGCAGCATTCTGGGCAAGCTTCCAGGTGCCTGTTCAGGCAGAACCGAATTGTCCGCAGGATGCGGTGGATCTTTGTCATCAACTGATTGGGTTTCTCAATAAGGAAGAAGCTGCCGGAAAGCTCAAGCCGGCCGGGATTTTGTGGGACGGCGAGCATCTACATTTTGATACAACTAACCCTCTGAGCCATGAGTGGGTTGGGCACTTGATGTTTAACGGGATTGAGATGATGTCTCAAGACTTATCTATCACCGGTTCTACTTATGACTTTGAATACTTAGTCGCTAAATTGCAACGAATGAAGACTCAACTCTCACTGATGGGGGGAGCGGTGAGCTTTTCAACGACTTTTCGCGGCGAGTCGTTTGAAGAGACCGTGTTAGCTCAAGCCTACAAAGATTATCAAGCGCCAGTCAGCCCATCAGTTGTTCCAGCTCAGCCTAAAGGGCCTAGGGCAGAAGATGCAAAAAAAGACGGGCCAGCAGGAGGAAGCAAAGCCCCTCTAAAACTGACAAATCCAGCGCAGATTCCCGAGACAGGGGATATTGCGATTCAAAAGACGGCAGCACAGTTGGCGGATAAAAGTAGAGGGCGCGCCAATCTAGTCGTGCCCGTGATCAAGATTCCAGTTAAACCTGATCCTGCGATGAAGCTGCCCTTGAATACGCCGGTTGCACCTGATCCTGCGATGAAGCTGCCTCTGAATACACCAGTTACGCCGGGTTCTTCACCAATGACGCCGTATCCGGAACCGGGTCAGCCGCCGGCCATTACGGCATCTAAGCCAACGGATCCACCGCCTGTTAAAGACACGGTTGTCACGCCTGTTGCTGGATCGAATAGTGGCACCTCGATCACGCCACCGCGGACTCCATCTGTAGGCCCACAGATGGCTGCGACGGCAACACCAGGCCCACGCACCAGCAAACCGGATGCATCAGGCAAGGTCGGTCCGCGTGCAGGTGATCTGATTCAGAAGGCTCCGCCAGGTGTGCCGCGTAATGATCTCGGTGGCGCCCCAGGTATGACGCCACCTGTGCCCAACCCAAGCAATGCAGCGCCTCCCATCGTGACGCCGTACAAGGCGCCGCCTCCGGTGACGATCACAGGCACGGCTGTGCCAACGGACAATGGTGGCTACACGATCACCTTCGATCCAGATCAGTTCATTACGCCGTATCCGGAACCGGGTCAGCCGCCGGCCATTACGGCATCTAAGCCAACGGATCCACCGCCTGTTAAAGACACGGTTGTCACGCCTGTTGCTGGATCGAATAGTGGCACCTCGATCACGCCACCGCGGACTCCATCTGTAGGCCCACAGATGGCTGCGACGGCAACACCAGGCCCACGCACCAGCAAACCGGATGCATCAGGCAAGGTCGGTCCGCGTGCAGGTGATCTGATTCAGAAGGCTCCGCCAGGTGTGCCGCGTAATGATCTCGGTGGCGCCCCAGGTATGACGCCACCTGTGCCCAACCCAAGCAATGCAGCGCCTCCCATCGTGACGCCGTACAAGGCGCCGCCTCCGGTGACGATCACAGGCACGGCTGTGCCGACACCAAATGGTGGATATGCCATCACCTTTGATCCCAATCAGTTGGCTGGCCTGACCACAAAGGGGAACAAGCAAGACAAAACTGTGGGGGGAGCAAAACCGGGACCGCTTGCGTTGTCGCCCATGCAAACGCTGCAACAAGCCAGTAAGTTCGGTAAAGGCGCGGGCGCTAACAGCAAACAACGCACCCCGCAAAGTGCGATCCAGATTGCAGGCCTGGTGTCGAGCAGTGCTGTGTCCGCACCGTCGGTTTCAGGGAATGTTGGCTCAGGTGCGAATCAAGGATCCGCTCAGGCCAAGGTTGAGGCACGACCACACGCCATCTCTTTGCAGCATGCCAGCTCCAATTGTGGTGGACAGCGTGTTGGTACCGCCGAGATCAATGATTGTTTTGTGACTGCGCGCGCAGGCAATCAGCTTGATCACAACGAGCGCGCGTATTCGTTCGATTCGGAAGGTAAGGTCTGGAGCTGTAAGTTATCTGGCTTGGGCTCGCGCGTGATGAAGGACCAGGATGGCCAGCTCACTCACGAAGGACATCTAGAGACCATTCACTTCGCCAGTCGTTCGCTGTCACATATTCCGAGCGGACAGCTCAGTACCAACCGTTGCTTGATTGCTGTACATAAATAACCTGCATATAAAAAGTAGAGAAAAGTAAGGAGGAGAGCATGCAAATCGATCGATATATCCCATTAGGTGCATTTTGGATCGGAGTTGCCTCTATTTTGGTGGGCATTTTCCTCGTGTTTGATGCCGACTTATCCGGTTTCGGCGTGACCGGCTATGCCGAGCTTGCGGGAGCCGCATCGGCGTTCGCCTATGGACTGTTGATGATCGTTCTCGGACGCATAGCTTCCGCAGTTATGCAGGGCAGCAAGAATTAAATTTCTTGGAGCGTGCAATGCAAGAAACCGAAGCCGTTAGCGTTCTCGATCAGCTGTTCTTTTTCTTTGTGAATTGGGGCCAGGTGATTACCGGGATCAGTCTGATCCTGATTGTGATCTTGTTGTTTGTGATTGCCGCCCGTCTGAAGAACCTCAAGCGTTATTGATCGGTTTACGTTCCACTATTGGAAAGAGGCTGCTTCGCGCTCCAGATAGGTTTGATGTGCATTCCTACCAGATAACGCATCAAAGTCTGCGAGTGCTCCCCAATTTGATTGATCGAGCAGCTTAGCTGCTTCTTGGAGGTCGGTTCCTTGATCAATGGCTTGATCCATGTGGTTTTTCAACGTGGTCAGATACTTATAGGTTGAGTCTTCGAAATCGGCTAGCTGGCCGGGTGAGCCATGCCCAGGGATGAATAGGGCTTGGTCAAATGCTCTTAAATTATCAAAGGCTTCAATCCAGCCGTCTGTGCGACTTACTGGCAGAATCGCAAGTAGACGACCGCCGTAAAGTACATCTCCTGCATAAATTACGTTGTCTTCTTTAACGTGCACGATGAGGCTTCCCGCCGTGTGCGCTGTCCCAGCTGGGGAGATCTGCAACGTGATGCCACCCAATTGCAGGTCGAGGTTTTCTTCAACGGCTTGATCTGGTGCTACTGGTGCCTGAATGCTTCCAGGCGTTAGCTCCAGTGCCCGTTCTGCATTGACTGCCATTGTCGGACCTTCGCCCGTGATGCGCGGTATAGCATCCGCGCTTGCAATGATTTCAGCACCCTGTTGCTTGAAAACCGCATTACCCAAGATTCGGTGTGGCTGAGAATTGGTATTGATGACGTATCTGACTGGTTTGTCGGTAACTCGACGGATTTGTTCCAGCATCTCGTTTGCCATGGCGTCGCTGTAGCCGCTATCGATGATGGCTACGGAATCGTTCCCCGTAACAAATCCCAAGTTCATTCGAAACCCATGGTTTTCTTTGGTAGGGGGGCCATAAGGTCCAATCCAAGCGTAACTATGAGGAGCAACTTGTTGAGGCTCTGGCAGATTCTCTGCGAAAGCTATTGGTGCTGCGAAGAGAACAGTAAGCAGCAGCGACAATCGTGGAATGTTCATAAGCTCCTCGAATTTTTATTGTTTGATGCCAGACCAAGCATGGGCAGATCATGCTCCTGATTGGTTCATTGTTCTGACAAATTTATTTTATGGCTTTGAATCTTTATTTTATGGCTTTGAATCGACGGCTCCGCCCGCTGATTTCCAGCCTTCAATGCCACCCTCGATGAAAGATGCCTTGAGACCTTTCGCTTGCAGTTTGTCGACTACGGAGCTACTGACTGATCCTCCGCGAACGCAGTAAAGAACAATCTCTTGGTCTTTGGGGAGTGTATCAATCCATTCTTCAATCTTTTCAGGGTCGCCCCAGCTCGATCCAGGCAACTTTTCATCAGAGGCGGCCAAGTCACTCGTTCGACGGACGTCTAATAAGAAACGGTTGGCAAGGTTGTTCTTTAATCGATCAGGGTGGATTGTGCGTTCCATGGTGAGGTTTCTCATATCAAAAAGGTGTAGGCGACCCCAAGTCCTGCGCAGGCGCCAATGACGGGAATAATGCCAACTTTATAGCGCCACAGCGCAATGAAGGCGCCGAGTGTGATGAGTAGTGAAAACCACTCAAAACGTCCGGAAAAAGGCGCAGCTTCCGATGCCTGTGGCCACAGGACATGCCATGCGAAAAACACGGCTAGATTGATGATCACGCCCACCACCGCTGCAGTGATGCCAGTGAGGGGTGCGGTGAATTTCACGTCATGGCGTGTCGCTTCGACAGCCGGAGCCCCAACCAAAATAAAAATAAATGAGGGCAGAAAGGTGAAGATTGTGGCAACAGTTGCGCCAGCGATACCCGCCAAAGCTTGGCTATCTGTCCCGAAGATCTCTTGTGTCCACCCGCCCACAAAGCCCACGAAGGCGACAACCATGATCAGCGGACCCGGCGTGGTTTCGCCAAGCGCCAGTCCGTCGATCATTTGCGTGCCGGTTAGCCATTGGTAATGCTCGACGCCACCTTGGTAGACGTAGGGGAGTACGGCATAGGCACCGCCGAATGTAACGAGGGCTGCCTTTGTGAAAAACCATCCCATCTGGGTTAGCGGGCCTTGCCAGCCGTACATCATGAATAGCAGGCCCTCAATGACTGCCCAGATGCCCAAACCAATCAGGATGTGCAGGATGGTTGAGCGCCAACCAAAGTGTGCCCAGTCAGGTGCCGGTGTGTGGTCATCAATCAGTGCGGGTCCATAGGCTTGGTTCGAGGCCCCATGTCCGCTACCCGCCTTGAATATGTTTGGGGCTAAGCGCCCGCCGAGCAGGCCGATCATTCCGGCCACGAGCACGATGTACGGGAAAGGAACGTCCAGCGAGAAAATCGCCAAGAAGGCGGCGCCGGCCATGATCCATAGCGCCGCATTGCGCAGTGCTTTTGAGCCGATGCGGTAAGCAGCGAACACAACGATGGCGGTGACTGCCGGCTTGATGCCATAGAGCACCCCGGCAACTACAGGCACGTCGCCATAGGCTAAATAGATCCAAGTGAGTGCGATCAAAATGAACAGCGAGGGCAGCACGAACAGTACGCCAGCCATGATGCCACCGACTGTGCCGTGCATCAGCCAGCCAATATATGTCGCTAGCTGCTGCGCTTCTGGCCCCGGTAAGACCATGGTGTAGTTCAATGCATGAAGAAAGCGGTGTTCGCTAATCCAGCGCCGCCGCTCCACCAGCTCTGTGTGCATCATTGAAATCTGCCCGGCAGGGCCGCCAAAACTCACGAAACCGAGTTTCAGCCAATACAGAAAAGCCTCCCATCGGGATACAGCTGCTGGAGGAGATTGTTCGTTCGTGGATGTTTCGGTCGACGGTGGCATTTTGACCCTTAGTTAGACCGGCCATTACATAGCGCTTTTGTATTTCAAGCAAGATGGATTGGTGTTGTCTTTGCCACTCAGTCGGCACATTGGTTCATCCCCAGTAGTTGCCGTCGTGTCGGTTCAAGCGAGAGGCGGGTAATTCGTCCAAGCTCAATCTTGAGGTCGTACATGCGCTCGAGCGGCTGCCCGAGGGTGTAGGTGATGGCGGCACGAATTACGCCGGCGTGGGCAACCACAAGCAAGTGGGTGTCGTTATGGCGCTGCTGCAATTCATCCAGCACGGCGCCGACGCGGGCGACCAAATCGGCCACGGGCTCTGCGCCCTGCGGTGGATGGGCGACGGGATTGGCATAGAACTGCTGCCATTCTTCCGGGTAGGTCGCTTGCACCTCGGAGGGAGTCAGGCCCTCCCAGCGGCCAAATCCAACCTCTTTTAGATTCTCAATAATCTCATATTTCTTGTTGTTTTGATTGCAATAATCTTGGGCAAATGCGCGACAGCGCTGGAGCGGGGAGCTGTAGACACAATCCCAGCCGGTGAAGCTGCCAACGCCTTCGCGCATCTGCTGCCAGCCCCGTTCGGTGAGCGGGTCATCGACTCGATTTCCACGGAATTTGCGGCCACCTTCGGGTTGGCCGTGGCGAATGAGGTCGATGATGAGAGGCATGTCGGCAGTCTGATCCGGGTTCGGGTGGAAAGCGCTGGTGTTCCACGGTGTGGCGTAGAAAATGTAGCCCATTCTTCCCTGAATTCGAAATGAGGACGAGTGATGATTAATCAGAGTACCTGGCGCTACCCAGGTCTGGAAAACGAAGAGCTGGGCGGCATGAGTGATGTCGGCCGGATTGTTTTGGATGCGCAAGCCCTAGGCGTGCTGCCGGAAGACCAGCAATGCACCAACTGGACCTATGGTGAAATCCAGAATCTCTACGACCAAGTCGACAAGGCATGGGAGCCCTATGGGCATATGGTTTCACGTATGCCACCAGAAATGCAGGAGCGTCATGCGCGGGTGTATTCGGCCATGATTGATCGCGCCAAAGAGCGTGGTTGGGACCCCGAGCTCGACCACGAGGGCTGATGCACTACCAAACCGTCACGTTTTTTCGCGGTGATGCCCTTGGCGGTCGCGAATGGGCGATGCCGGCAGCGCTGTATAACCCTGCGCGCCAATTGCTGTTGCACAGCAAAACTGGCAGCGTGATCGTGCCCATCCGTAGCATGCAATTTCTTGCCGTGATTGATCAGGAGGAGTTTGCCTTCGTCGATAGCCAAGGCGGATATTTGGTGCAAGACGGCGAGGGTGGGCGTCCGGTGGTGTTGTCATGGCGACCGACCTCGGCGGCACAACGTGAAAATCTCCAAGAACCGGTGCCAACCGAGGTGCTGTACTTCACAGCAAGCGGCAAAGATCTACAAAACCGTTTGATCAGTGCCTTTCTGCCTGCGTTGAATGAATACGCGGAGCGTCAACGAGCCGCAGAGATGCCGCAAGAGGGTGCGCGGATTTTGAAGTGGCGTAACTCAGCGTCGACGGCCAGCGATGAGCCACATGGTCAGTAATGCCCTTTTCCAACGCGCGGTGTTGCTGCCGGTTTTGGCCGGGTTGTTGTTATGGGTATGGGCATCTTGGCTGGAGCGACCGATCATCCCTGACAGTCATGTGGTGACTCAAGATGACCCCATTCCGTTACTGGGGCCAAAAGCAGAATTCATCGAACGCTTGTCCGCGATGGTTGCAACGGAAAACCAAGCGGTCTTGCGTGAACGCAAGTGGATCCTGAAGCTCGCGGGACAAGAGCAGATCAGCCCAAGCGATGAAGAGCGCCTACGCAAGGTAGCGAAGCTCTATCGTGTAGAAGACCCCGACAATGCACCAAAGCTGCTGATTCGCGATCTGTTATTGCGTGTTGATAGCGTGCCGATCTCATTAGCCATTGCCCAAGCTGCGTTGGAATCGGCCTGGGGCCGTTCGCGCTTTGCGCGTGAGGGCAATAACTTGTTCGGGATTTGGTGTTATGAACCCGGATGTGGCTTGGTGCCGAAGCGGCGCAACAAGGGCGCGAAGCATGAAGTCGCGGCGTATCCAGACGTGTCCGGTTCGGTGCGGGATTACATCTACAGCCTGAATTCACATTCAGCCTATGCGATGTTGCGCGAGCTGCGCAGCATTGAGCGCAAGAATGGCAATCCGGTGACGGCGAGCACGCT
>CAZSRB010000068.1:0-3286 GCA_964609065.1 uncultured Acidibacter sp.
AAGTTGTTTGACTGCTGAGAGAGACGGTTGAATGACGACGATCTATGTGGGGAATCTCCCCTTTTCCGCCAATGAAGCGGATGTTCGGGTGCTCTTTGAGCGTCACGGACAAGTGGACTCGGTCAAGCTAATCAACGATCGGGAAACGGGTAGGCCTCGGGGCTTTGGCTTCGTGGATATGCCTGCAGAGGCGGCCAAGGCCGCCATCGAAGCACTCAACGGCTACGAAATGAGTGGTCGCGCCTTGCGTATCAATGAAGCGCAAGAGCGTGCCCCGCGGCCGCCTCGCGGTGGCGGCGGCGGACCCTATCGTCGCTGAGCCCGATTGGATGCGATGGCGACGCGCGCGCTCAAGCGCGCTCGCTATGGCAGGCAGAGCTTGTAAGTCTAGGTCGCGGCAGCGCGCTCCGACCTGCTCTCTCCTGTTACCCTGATGGCACGTCATGAATGAGTGCAGCCATGTCCCCACGCTCGAAAACCCCCAGCCCGCGTGCTAAGCGGGTGAAAGCACGCGCCTCGGCACCCTCTTCCAAGAGGCCCCCTTCAAAAAGTACCTCTTCCACGCGGGCTCAGCCGAGCGTACTGATGGACGTCAAATTACCGCGGCCTACGACTCAACGTCTGCCCAAAGATTTACGTGAATATTTTGAGCTCTGCGAGGAGAAAATCGGTTTCGTGCCGAATGTCCTGCAAGCCTATAGTTTTGATGCCGCGAAATTACGCGCCTTCATGGCGATGTATAACGATTTGATGCTCGCTGACTCGCCGCTCAGTAAGCTTGAGCGCGAGATGATTGCGGTGGTGGTCTCGTCGGCGAATCGTTGTTATTACTGCCTGACCGCCCATGGTCAGGCGCTACGCGAAATGTCGGGAGATCCCACGCTCGGCGAAACCTTAGTGATGAACTATCGCGTCGCGCAGGTCACTCGCAAGCAGCGTGCCATGCTCGATTTCGCTCACGAACTGACTGTGCGCCCCGCAGAGACCGGTGCCGAAGCGCGTCGCGGCCTACGCAAAGCAGGCTTTTCGGAGCGCGCGATTTGGGATATCGCGGCGGTGACGGCGTTTTTTAATATGACGAACCGTCTTGCCACCGCGACCGACATGATGCCCAACGACGAATACCATTCGCGATCACGCTAGTACCCGCTCGTGAAAACCCTGCATTCCGAAGAAAAATTCCGCGGTCGTGTGGTGCGCCTCACAGTCGATAGCCTCGAGCTACCGAACGGCTATCGCGCGGACTTTGAGATCGTGCATCACCCTGGCGGGGCAGCGATTGTCGCCGTCGATGATGAACAACGCGTCTGCTTGCTACATCAATTCCGCCCCGCGGCCGAAGGCTACGTGTGGGAGTTACCCGCAGGCCGACTCGAGCCCGATGAACCTGCCGCCGAGACCGCGCGTCGCGAGCTACGTGAAGAAGCTGGCTGTGTGGCCGACCATTGGCACTCACTCGGAGAGTCTTTGAGTTCACCGGGTGTCTTTGATGAGCGGATTCAGCTTTTTTTGGCGACTGGCCTGAATCGCGTTGAGGATGCACGCGAGGCCTTTGAGGTCTTCGAGGTGCAATGGATCTCGATGGATGAAGCGCTACGCCGTTGCGAAAGCGGCGAGATTAATGACTCTAAAACCTGCGTGGGTTTGATGCGCGCAGCCGCTCACCTGAAACATAAGGCAGTCACACCATGACGCGCACGAACCCCTCCACCTCAACCTCCGCCTCCCCCACCTCCGCGACTCTCGGCAACCTGCACGGGCGGACTGTGGTCATCACGGGCGCGAGTCGCGGCTTGGGTGCGGCCTGTGCGCGAGCTTTGGCGGCGGATGGCTGCAATCTGGTCTTGATCGCCCGCGACCGCGCTGCGCTCACCGCGCTCGCCGAGGAACTGACGAGCGACCCCAGGCCCTTGAATAGCATCCAAGCGGACTCCCCCCGACACCAGGTCGTCGCACTCGATGTCACCGATGCCGAGGCGGTGCAGCAATTCTTTGAGACATTGCCTCGCTGCGATGTCCTCATTAACAACGCCGGCGGTAATCATCCGCAAGCTTTTACTGACGTCGATCTTGCGACTCTCGATCACCTAATGAATCTGAATGTCCGCGCGATGTTTGTCACCGCTCAAGCGGCAACGCGCGTCATGCTGCGTCAGCCCCCCATCGCTGACGCAGGCACAGGCGCCGAAACGGACCGTGGCTGCATCATCAATATGTCATCGCAAATGGGACATGTGGGTGCTCAGAACCGTAGCGTCTATTGTCTGACCAAACATGCGATTGAAGGGCTGACCAAAGCCATGGCCGTTGAACTTGCCCCACAGGGCATACGCGTCAATGCAGTAGCCCCCACTTTCATTGAGACACCACTCACGGCGCCTTTCTTTGAAGACCCTGAATTTAAGGCCGATACCTTATCGCGCATCCCACTCGGACGGATTGGCAAGGTCCATGAAGTCGCAGCCGCCGTGCGCTTTTTGGCCTCGCCCGCGGCGAGTCTCATCACAGGAACGAGTCTTTTAGTGGATGGCGGATATACCGCACGCTAAACCGGCGCTGCTTTGATGATTGAGGCGCAGACGCTCGCCGCTTAATTCTCGCGCTTTGGCCGCTCGAGCCCGCGCTGTACCGCCGGCCGCGCCAACATCTGCTCGCGCCAGCGGCACACCGCTGGCCAGGCGTCGAGATTCGGGAATTGGGGGACGCGCAAAATCGAGTTCGTCCACGGAAAAATCGCGATATCGGCAATGCTGTAATCATCGCCTGCGATCCATGGCGCGCGCGTCAGTTGCGTATCCATCACCCCCAATAGGCGTTTGGCTTCGCTGGTGTAACGCTCGACCCCATAGGGGACATTTTCTTTGGCATACAAAGTAAAATGCCCTGCCTGCCCAAACATGGGGCCCACCCCCGCCATTTGGAACATCAGCCACTGCAGTACGGCGTAGCGCGCTTCACCGCTCGCCGGCAGTAAGGGACTGCGCATTTTCTCGGCGAGATAAATCAAAATGGCCCCCGACTCAAAGACACTCACCGGCCGACCCTCGGGTCCGTCGGGATCCACGATCGCCGGGATTTTGTTGTTCGGGTTGATGGCAAGGAATGCAGGGCTAAACTGCTCGTTGGCCGCCAAATCCACTAAGTGGATCTCGTAGGGCAGCGCCAACTCTTCAAGCAGAATCGAGACCTTGTGTCCGTTCGGGGTAGCGTGCGTGTAGAGTTCAATCATGACTCAGATGATATCGGCAATGCGCAGCATCGTGGTCGGCGTCTCGAATATGGACGA
>CAZSRB010000068.1:3386-10110 GCA_964609065.1 uncultured Acidibacter sp.
ATCATGGTGGGACACAGACACCCCCCGAGCCAGATGCGCCCCGGCGCGCCGCATGGCCCCTACAGCGAAGTGCCCACGGTGTCGGTCGTCGCGGGCGATATTGGCGCGACTCGAGCGTTTTATGCCGATACCTTGGGTCTAGAAGCGAGCACGGATGCTGAAACCCCGCCCGAATTTCGCGATGCGGTTAACGCACTCGTCGGTATCCCCGCGGGGTCACCCGTCCATTTTTTGCTCTATCAGGATCCCAACGAACCGAGCGGTAAGATTTTATTGGTGCACTTTGCCGCACCGCAGCCTGCGCGTCGCCTGACCGATCGTATGCATCCGCGACGACTCGGCGTCGCGCTCTATCGGCATGCGGCAAGAGATCTCGATGCCCTCTGCGAGCAGATCGCCTTGCACACGGCCCGCTCAGGCGCGACGCTCGTCCAAGCACCGACCCCAGTCGGCACGACGCGTCGGATGTGGGTACGCGGACCCAACGAAGAACTCTTCGAATTCTTTGAGGAATAAGCATGCTCGCACTCCTAAGTCACGCCCCAGGTGGCCCCGAGACCCTACGTCTGGAAGAGACGCCAACCCCTGAGCCGAAGCCCGGTGAGGTGCGCATTGCGATCGCAGCCTGCGGGGTTAATTACCCCGATGCGCTCATCATCGAAGATCAGTATCAATTTAAACCGCCTCGCCCGTTCGCACCGGGCTTTGAGATTGCCGGCACCATCGATGCGCTCGGCGAAGGCGTCACGGGTTGGCAGCTCGGTGATCGGGTGATTGCCCACTGCATCGTCGGCGGGATGGCCGAATACGTCACTGTCGCCGCGCATCACTGCGTACGCATGCCCTCGGAGATGCCCTTTGAGATCGGCGCGAGTCTGCTCGTCACCTATGGCACCTCGCTGCACGCCCTTAAAGATCGTGCCCAACTTCAGGCCGGCGAGACACTCTTGGTGCTCGGCGCAGCAGGTGGGGTGGGACTCGCTGCGGTGGAGCTTGGCAAGGCGATGGGCGCACGCGTGATCGCTGCGGTCTCCAGTGAGGAAAAAGCAGCGCTCGCCCGCGAGCGGGGCGCAGAGGCGACACTCGTCTATCCGCGTGAGCCCAGTGATCCCAAAGCCCTCGCCAAAGCCTTCAAAGACGCCTGCGGGCCTGCGGGGGCGCAGGTGATCTATGACCCGATTGGCGGTGGGTATGCCGAGCCTGCCCTACGCGCGATCGCTTGGGGTGGGCGTTATCTGGTCATTGGTTTTCCCGCGGGTATCCCGCGGATCCCACTGAATCTGCCGCTCCTCAAAGGCTGCGACATTCAGGGGGTGTTTTGGGGGAGTTTTGCCGAGCGTCAACCCCACGAACATGCTGCGAACGTCCAATCTTTGCTCGATCTGTGGCAGCGAGGACAAATTCAGCCGACGATCAGCGCGCAATTCCCCCTTCCGCAGGGTGGAACCGCCTTGGCAAAATTGTTGCAACGAGAGGTGCTCGGCAAGATGGTGGTTCTCATCAGCCATGGAGGCAGATGAAGGGGGTCCTCATGTTTCCAACCTACAGCGTGATGTTCTTATTTTTTGCGATCGCTCAGACCGCGCTTTTTGTCTGGTTATGGCGCCTCTATCGCGAAACGCGTGAGCCGGTTGCGGCAATGTTGCTCTTCCCCCAGTTTTTTTTGATCTGGGATAACCTGCGTGTCGCAAGTGGCATCGTGATTGGGTTTGGGGACGTCCTCTACTGGCTCACGTGGCCCGTGTTTTGGGTGCACTGGCTTGCCGGCTGCTGGCTCATCATTGCGTGCGGGGCGATTTTGCGTCTTGCCGATTTTGAATTTGCGAAAAGCAAATGGGTGATGGGCGGCTTTTGCTTAGTAGCGACCGCACTAATCGCACACGATCTACCGTACTTTTGGACCAAAGAAATCTACCCCGTCTGTGAATTTGATCTCATTCGCTATAGCGGCGGCGTGAGCGAAGCTAACCGCTGCTTTGCCGATCAAACACTGGTCGGGAGCGAGTTTCCGCTCGCGCCGGTCGTCACGTGTTTTGTAGTGATCGGCACGGGAGCGCTACTCTGGCTGCGACGCGGCTTCCCCTGGCTCGCGGTCGGCGGCACGCTGATGCTGATGTCCGCGTCGATCCCAGTACTTTTCAACAACCGACTCGACAATCTCGGCGAAGTCATGATCAAAGGCGGTGCATTCTGGGCAATCTGGCACTTCACGCGAGCAAAAGTCGCGCGAGATCGCGAAGATCAGACACCTGCCACTGCGGCGCCGACCCAAGAGTCGATGGCCAGCTGAGCCCTCGTCGATTGACCCACGCGGCGTGGCAACCTGCCCGCCGCGGGCCGTCAATATCATTGATGGGATCATCGCCCACGTAGAGCATCTCGGCGGGCGAGATCTGCATCGCCTCGGCCACCGCGTGAAAGGCTTCGGCCTTAGGCTTGGCGTGCCCCACGCTCTCTGCATTCAAGCTCACTTGAAAATGCTCCCCTAGGCCAATGCGATGGATATCGGCATTGCCATTCGAAAACGTGGCGAGCTGATAGTGCTCACCGAGCGCTGCGAGCGCAGGCGCAACATCCTCAAAGATTTCGACCTCGTGGCGCCCTGCGATGAAATGCTCGAAAGCGGCCTCGGCGAGTGACTCCGGCGCTGCATGCTCGCGCGCGAGCTCACGTAGCGCTTCGATCCGTAACCAGGTCATATTGTGCGCGTAGGCAGGCTCACGTTCGGCAATCTGTCGCCGACGCTGTAGAACCCTCTCAGGCGACATCCCCGCGGCAAATTGCGGATGCTCGGCGTGCAGGAACTGCATCATGCGCGCTTCAGCGCGATGCAGCACGGGCTCCACCCACCAGAATGTGTCATCCAAATCAAAACACAAGACGCGAACAGGGGGTCGAGACATAGGGGGCCGTCACTGGTCTAAAATGCAGCTACCTTTTACCGATCCCGTCTCGGGAGCACAACTTTCGGGAGTTCCGTCATGCGATCTTCTCCTGCCCGCTGCTCACTGCTCACCCACGCCAGCCTCGTAGGCCTCTTGCTGAGTCCGCTCGCCGTCAGTGCGCCCGCCAGTGAGCCCATCAATCCGTCCGCTGGCGCGCCCTTCACGCCGCAGGATCTCGTCAGCCTCAATCGTGTGTCTGACCCGCAGGTCTCACCGGATGGTCGCTTAGCAGTTTACACGCTACGCGAGACGGATCTCGAGGCCGATCGCGGCCGAACAGATCTGTGGCTGATCGATATCAAACAAGGGCTCGACGCTCTGCCGCGACGCCTCACGCAGCATCCGGCGAGTGACTCACACCCGCGCTGGGCACCCGATGGCTCGGGTATTTATTTTTTGTCGAGCCGCAGTGGTTCGAGTCAAATCTGGTATCTGCCCTTGAGCGGCGGAGAAGCACAGCCCGTGACCGAGCTTAAGCTTGATGTTGGATCTTTTGATGTCGCACCGACCGGTGATCGCCTCGCACTCACGCTCGAGGTCTTCCCGGATTGCGACACGCTCGCGTGCAGTGCCGATCGGCAGGCGGCGCGTAAAAAGTCCAAAGCCTCCGGCCAGACCTACGATCAACTCTTTGTGCGCCATTGGGATAGCTGGAAAGACGGCACGCGCTCGATGCTGTACACCGTCACGCTCAATAAAGATGCCACAAGCGGCCTCGGTGGACACGCGGGCGACCCCGTACTCGTCTCAGGGGGAATCGCAGGCGATGTTCCGCATAAGCCCTTTGGCGGCGAGGACGACTACATATTTAGCCCTGATGGCAAGCAGCTGATTGTGAGTGCCCGCTTAGCGACGGCAGACGAACCGTGGTCGACTAATTTTGATCTCTATGAAATCAACGCGGATGGCTCCGGCGAACCCCGAAATCTCACTGCGGATAATCTTGCTTGGGATGCGGGTGCGGTCTTTTTGAAAAATGGCGATCTCGTGTGGCGCGCCATGCGACGCCCCGGCTTTGAGGCCGATCGCTTCGAGCTCAAGATTCGCTCAGCCCGAGACGGGAGTGTGCGCAGCTTGACCGAAGATTGGGATCGCTCGGTAGGTGGCCTCTCAACGAGCTTTGATGGCGAGCGGCTACTCGTCACGACAGACGATATCGGCCAAGTCGCACTCTATGAAATCGACCCCGCCACGGCTCGTCGCAAGCGTCTGAGCACCGAGGGCCAAGTGCAAGGCTTTTCACCGGCTCGCGATGGCGTGGTTATGGCGTGGGCTTCCTTGGGCTCGCCGCCCGAGCTGTATTTAGCGCCCACTCGGGGATCGCGCCCGGGCAGCGCTCGTCCACTCGCCGACAACAACCCGCGTCTCGCTGCGATCGAGATGGCGCCCTATGAGCAGTTTTCGTTCAAGGGTTGGAACGATGAGACGGTCTACGGCTATGTCTTAAAACCCCATGGCTTTAAGGCGGATCAAAAATATCCGATCGCTTTTATCGTGCATGGTGGGCCTCAGTCGAGCTTTCAGAACGTGTGGTCTTGGCGCTGGAATCCACAGATCTACGCGGGCGCGGGCTACGCGGTGGTCGTCATCGATTTCCATGGGTCGCCCGGCTACGGCCAGGCCTTCACCGACTCGATCAGTGGCGATTGGGGTGGCAAGCCCCTCGAAGATTTACAAAAAGGGCTCGCGGCGGCCACGGCGCGCTACGACTGGCTCGATGGCGATCAGGCCTGCTCCCTGGGGGCCTCCTACGGGGGCTACATGCAAAACTGGATCGCCGGAAAGTGGAGTGATCGATTTCGCTGCATCGTCAATCACGCCGGTATCTTTGATCAACGCAGCATGTACTACACCACTGAAGAACTCTGGTTCGTCGAGTGGGAGAATGGCGGCCCTTACTACGCGGTTCCCCAAAATCATGAGCGGCATAACCCTTCAGATTTTGTGACGAATTGGCGTACCCCCATGCTCGTGATTCATGGTGCGCGCGATTACCGCGTGCCCTATTCACAGGGCCTTGCCACCTTCACGGCCTTACAGCGCCAAGGGATCGAGAGCCGTTTGGTCTACTTCCCCGATGAGAATCATTGGATCTTAAAGCCCGCTAATAGCCTGCAATGGCATGACGAAGTGCTGGGGTGGCTGAAAAAATATCTGCAAAAGTAGGCAGGTGTCTCATAGAGGCCCGCAGATCAAGTGGAGCCTCGTCAATCCTCCGGCACTAACTGTGCCAGAGGAACCTGGACGGTGGTCGGTCGCCCGAGGAGGTCAATTAGGACTCGGGCTCGATCCTCGCCTTCTTGCATCTCAAAGATACCCACGATGGAACTGAAGGATTCGCCCGTGATATGGACCTTTTGACCCTGCTTAAAACGTAACTGCTGCTCTGGCCCCTCATCGGCGGCGTTTAGCAAATCATGGATCAGGGTTTCCGGTACGGTGGCGAACTGAGTGCCAAACCGGACCAAGGACGTCACCCCAAGCGTACTGCGAACCGGAGCCCAAGATTGCTCCGCGTGAGCCCCCACAAAAATATATCGCGGGAATAAGGGCTCATCGATCCACAGCCACTTTCCCCGTCTACGCTTTTGCACCGAGATCCACGGCAATACGCATTCAAAGCCTTGCCGACGCAGGTTTTCTTCGGCGACTTTCTCAGAGCGAGGTTTGGTATAGGCTAGGAGCCAATGCAGAGGAGCGGTCACGTGTCTAGTTTACCCTAGCCGCCTAGCGATACCCCGCACGCCACTCCGCTTGGTAACCCAAGCCCAGCGCCAAAATACGCGTCAACAATGCTGGGTAATCCAGCCCTGCACTGTCTGCTGAGCGAGCAAAATCATCATCTGCAGCGAGACACGGATTTGCATTCGCCTCGAGTAAAAACACCTCGCCATCAGCTCGCAGCCGAAAATCCATCCGCGCATAGCCCGATAACCCGAGCGTACGATAGGTCCGTTTCGCCGCTCGTTGTAAACGCTCGAGCGTGGCTTTCGGTAAATCAGTCGCGGCGCCACGGGTGATGCCGTGACGCGTCTGATAGCCCCGATCCCATTTCACTTTACGGGTCGCGATCGGATGGGTCGCCGCTCCCGGCGCATCGCCCATCGAACCAAAGTGCAACTCCCAGGGTGGCAAAGTGCTTAATCGATCGTTACCCATCACACCGACATACAGCTCTCGACCGTCAATGAATTCTTCCACTAACGCATCGGTACCGATCTGGCTGTGAATAAATTCCATCCGCTCCTTAAGGTGCACCGGATCACTCACCACAGACGCTTGCGCGATCCCGAGCGAGGCATCTTCAGTCGCGGATTTGACGATCAAAGGATAGGTGAGCTCTCGCGGTAAACGAAAGCGAGCGCCCTTCCGCAACACCATAAAACGAGGGCTCGGAATGCGATGATAGGCGAGTAATTTCTTCGTCAAAGGTTTATCGCGGGAGAGCAAAAGCCCGCGTGGATTACATCCGGTATATGGCTGGCGCATCAGCTCAAGGTACGCCACCACATGTTGATCGTAGGTGACGATGCCGTTGAACTCTTCGAGCAAGTTAAAAACGACATCGGGCTTACGCTCGGTTAAGGCCCTGCGTAGCGGAGAGAGGCTATCGAGTAAGCCGAGCACCTCCACCTGATGACCGAGCGCTCTTAACCCCTCGATGACATCGCGCTCGGTACGAAACTCATCGATTTTTTGCTCACTGAGCCCTGAGATATCACTAGGCGGCACTAGGCTCTCGTGCACCACCACCAAGACCGAACGCGCTTTCATTACAT
>CAZSRB010000069.1:0-9776 GCA_964609065.1 uncultured Acidibacter sp.
GGTGCGGACTTTGAGGATCGGCTGAATCAGGCTTTAGTCGATGAAGCGGCAAGGCGCGGACAAGATTGGCAGGATGTTGAGCACATTCGTGAGTTTGTCCAACAACAACCTTTGGGATGCTTACGAGATCGTCTAGCCCGCACTCAGCAAGAGATGAAATGGCACGCTTTGGTGCGATCGTTCGATGAGCAGCGTGCCAAGCTTGTCGGTGAGCTTGAGCATTGGGCCTCACGCGGCCCGGGCGAGTTATTGCTCGATCCCGAATTTGTCCCGCCGAGTTATGTGAATGTGCACTTTCATTTGCAGCCTGGCGGCTATTTTAAAGATGAGCTATCAGGCTTTCTGTATCACTGGGGGACGAAGGTCTTTTTCCGCGGTGATAATGATGCAGACCAACTTCATGCTCGCTTGACGCGCTTAGTTCCAACGCCAGCCGATGGACGAGTACTGCGGGTACTCGATATGGCCTGTTCAGTGGGGCAAAGCACCACTGCATTTCGTCGCCGATTTCCCGAGGCAGAAGTATGGGGCGTAGATTATTCCGCGCCCATGTTAAAGGTGGCTCACCGAAGAGCAGCGATGTTGGGTGATGAGGTCACTTTCAAGCAGGCCTTGATCGAGCATACGGGCTTCGCTGATGAATACTTTGATCTGACTTTCGCTTTCATCGTATTTCACGAGCTGCCCTTGCGTGTGATCGAAGAAACGGTACGAGAGGCCGCTCGTGTGACTCGTAAGGGAGGGGTGTTCGCCGTTTACGATTTCGCGAGAACCGCAGATAAGTCACCCTTTCAGCGCTATCACCGCTGGTTCGATGCGCGCCACAATGGCGAGCCATATTCACAAGACTTTTGTGATTGCGACTTTGATGGTCTGTTACGTCGACATGGCTTCCGTGTGGACGCCACACCGCTGGGTCAACGCGCCGGTGGGAGTGGCTACATGCAAAACTGGTTCGCGATTCGTGAGTGAAACTCCAGAAGGCGGTACTCCGCTCGCTGATGAGTACCCGGTGTATCTGCCAGATCCAGTGGTCGATGCAGCCATGCGGATGATCGTGGAGTTATCTGCGCAACTGTGGGTCGAGCGCGAGCGGCGTATGGTGACCGAGCAATTGCTCGAATCACGGGGGCTGTTATCGCGTGAAGATATTGAGAGCTATAAAGCAGATCCAACGCGAGTCGCAGCCATAAAAGCCGAACGTGCGCGCTTTCTCGAAGATGTGTTTAAAGAATTAAGACGAATTCCGGTGGGACCGTCGCACTCAAAAAGCGGCTGATCACGGACAGGTGTCTAGACCTGAAGCGGACTTTCGCATCCCAGTTTCAGCTCTCGCGATGATTTGACCACTTTGCAGATCAAGACACGCGAGCTCTCCGGAGAAGAAGTTACTAAGATAAACCTTCCCCTCGCGCGGTTGGCTCATAGACGCCCAGCCGAATGAGCCTAGAGGCAACACATTCAGTAACTTGCCATCCAAATCATACCGCTCAACTTGGAGCCCAGTGAGCACCAAAATATTTCCTTGCTCATCGGGACGAACCTCGAAAAACATTCGCCCGCTCTCGTTGGGGTGTGTGATGAGGTCCGGCAGTGGACGTCGATTGGCGAGATCCCAGCGCATGATGCGTGGGCCAGATTCAGAGGTGTAAATTAATAGTCGATCAGAGTCTGCGAGCACACTGGACGTGAGGCCTTGAAATCCCCCCATACCGCCGTGTACCGGTGTCTTGTGAACGTGTATCAATTCATGTTCTGGCGAGAATTCATATAAAAATCCATCGCCGTAACGGCGGGTGCCCGGTAAGAACGGCAAGGTCGTTTTGAGCGGGACTCGAGAGCGCTCGCCGACAAAGTTTTCCCCGAGAAAATATCGACCATCTTGCGCAAAGTTGACGTGTGCGAATGAGCGCTTTGGCCAAGAGGGAGTCGGTTGCGCCTTGGTTTCACGATCGAGCCAAATTGCTTGGTAAGCAAAAGCATCAAAGGCCCAAAGAATTCCATTCGATGAAAAGCGCACACCCTGCACGATATGCGTAGTTTGATCGAGCCAAATCGTTTGCTTTAACTGTAGCTGTGCATCGTAGTGCAGCAACCGACCACGACCTCGATGATCGTCATTCGGGTCATTCAGGAGCGTACAACCCACCACCACATCCCCCTTTTTGAAGGGGAGCGATGCATTAGCAAAACCTCGTAAGGAGTGAAGGGCGAGGCCTAAGCTAGCACTCGCGAGTACCTGACGACGCGAAACGTTCACTTGTCCCAGCTGGCCTTATTGCTGGAACTGGGCGGTAAGCGTCCGCAATGTAATCCTGCATCGACCATTAAGACTTCGCCTGTCACAACGCTGGCGCCCTCTAAAAACCAGACCAAGGCTTCGGCAATTTGCTCTGCAGTCGGCACCGTTTGTAGCGGTACCATCGCTGCGGCATTCACCAGAAACGCTTGATACTGCTCGGGGGTCATACCCCCTTGGAGCCATCGCGTCTGGATCGCGCCAGGCGCGATCGCATTGATCCGAATCTCTGGGCCCAGTACTAACGACAAGGACTGAGTCATCATATTGAGTGCCGCTTTACTGGCCGCATAAGCCATGGAGGAGGCAATGCCCGTCACGCCACCGATCGAGGAATTATTGACGATGGCGCCACGACCCTGCTTTTTCATCTGCGGCGTCACGGCACGCACCATTTGATAGGCGCCCACCACATTTACTTGGTAGATCGCGAGAAAGTCCTCGGCATTCAATCCATCAAGATTTTCATAGGGATTGAATTTTGTTTTGGCCGCGTTATTGATGAGGTAGTCAATGCGGCCCCAGCGATCAACCGCGGCTTTGGCCATGCCGCGGCAATGCGCATCGTCCCCTACATCCCCTTGATAGACGATGACGTCCGCCCCATGTTGCCGACACAGCCCCGCTGTTTCCTCGGCCTCATTTTTACTACGGGTATAGTTGATCACCACGTTGCAATGACGTTCGGCCAACATAATGGCGGCCGCAGCCCCCACGCCTGTTGCTGAGCCAGTCACGATGGCGACTTTACGTTCGCCTTGAGAGGATTCTTGGGTTACGGACATCACTGCGACCTCATCTAACCGATCTGCTGATTGACCAACCGCGATCATGGACTCGAAGCGTAGGTGATTGGCAATGACCTGAATCAGTACGACCAGTCTAAGGTCAGATCTTTAGACAGCCCGTGGTTTATGGAGCGCGGGCAGAGTAGGCTTGATGGCCATCTTGTCCCGGGATCACCGTGACCAGATTTTGCGGCTTAAGAACGCGATACCAAGGGGGTAATCATGGCCTTTCGTGACATGCGTGAATATCTGGCTCTGCTCGAGAAAGACGGGCAGCTGAAGCGACTCGATATCCCGTTCGATGGTCGACGCGATACTAATGAGCTGCAGTCGCTCATGAACTATGTCTGTAGCAAAGATGGCCCCGCCTTGATTCTGAATAATGTTCAGGGGATCAACACCGAAGGCGTGCCGATTATTTTCAATCCCTTTGGGACCCGCGAGCGAACAGCGATGACGATTGGTTATCGCGATTGGCGTGAAGCGAAGTTGTTTCACTCCGAGGTGTTAGCCGACCCATCCCGTTGGCACGCGCCAAAAGTGGTGGACAGCAAGGGCGCGCCTTGTAAAGAGGTCATCATCAAGGGCGACGATGTAGCCTTAGATAAGCAATTGCCTCATGTGTGGTTTGGCAAGGAAGGTCCTGCCTACATCACTAACGCGATGACCTTTTCCAAAGATCCTGAAACAGGTGGCCGTAACTGCGGGTGGTACCGCTTCACACAATTTTTGGAAGCGACACACCCCCAAGGCGGTAGCTACCCTGCCTCGCGGGCCAAAACAGACCTAGCCGCCTTTTATTGGTGGAACCCACCTTTCTCGGACATTGGTCGTCACACGTTTAAAGCTTCTCAAATGGGTAAGCATTTAGAGGTCGCGATCGCCGGTGTCTGTGATCCCGCTTTACATTTAGCCTCTGCGACGGGTGTGCCGTTCAACGTGGATGAGGCCGCTTTTGCGGGTGGTTTGCGTGGCGAGCCCATTGAAATGGTGCGCTGCGAAACGGTAGATCTCGAAGTGCCGGCTTCCGCCGAGTGGGTGCTCGAAGGCGAGGTCATTCACGAGGAGCTAGAAGCGATCGGTTGGCACTCTAATCCGGTTGGCTATTACGATCGGGTTCAAGTATTTCCGATGGTGCGCATCAAGTGCATCACCCACCGGAAAAATCCGATGTGGCACGCGACGATGGAGATGGTGCCGCCCTTTGACCATAACTACATCGCACTTCTGCCAGTCGAGGGCGAAGTCCTGTCGGATCTTCGCAAAAAGATTCCGGAAGTGCACGACGTCGCTGTGACACCGAACATGTGTTACATCGTGCAATTGTCGGTCGATGGCTATAACAAACCGCATCCAAACTTTGGCAAATACGTGATTCACGCCGTGTGGGGATCCGCTGGTCGTTGGGGGCGGACGGCGAAGCTCGTGATCGTCGTGGGCCCCGATGTCGACCCTTACGATCTAAAACAAGTGGAATGGGCGATGATGACTCGATGGCAGCCTGCCAAAGATTCCATCGTGCAGCCTGACGGTATTCCGATGGTGCTTGATCCTTCGTGCGAAAAATCACCTCAGTTCGGTGCATTCCGCTCCGACCAAATGGGGATTGACGCCACCATTAAGATTCCAGAACGCTTTACTGAATATCCTGAAGTGTCGCTGGCGGATCCTGAAAAAGTCGCGGAAATCGCCAAGAAACTCGCAGGTATTGTGTGACCTCATCGGTATCCCGCAAGCCGTTGCGGCGTGATGCGCCGCAGCGGTTTGATCGAGCGTATTACCAAAAATTTTACGGCCAGCACGCTCAATCGGTCGCCTCTAAGACCGAGATGGCCGCTCGCGCCGAACTGATCGCCGCCTATACCCGCCATATCGGTTGTCGCGTTGACACCCTGCTCGATGCAGGATGCGGTCTTGGTTTAATGCGCGACCCTTTACTCAGGGCCTTGCCGGGTACGACCTATGTGGGTCTGGAATACAGTGAATATCTATGTAACCGGTTTGGGTGGGTGCACGGTAGCATTGCAGACTATCGACCCCGCGAGCCATTTGATCTCGTCGTCTCTTATGATGTGATGCAGTATCTCGATGATCGCAATGCATCGCGTGCGCTCGCTAACTTTGCAAGACTATGTCGGGGTGTGCTTTTCTTTGGTGCCTTAACCTTGTTGGATTGGCGTATTACAGCCGATCGCGCGCGCACCGACCCAGATGTTTGGATGCGTACAGCCGATTGGTATCGACGTCGCCTACGCCGTCACTTTATTGAGATCGGCGCAGGATTTTGGGTGCGTCGACATAGTGGTCTTGTCATCTGGGAACTCGAAACCGCGCGTTAAAGTAGAGCACCCGAGGCATCAGGATTTGATCCGCGTTCGATATGTCGCGGTTCATGACCTTCTGGCGGGATCAGCTTATACATCACAGGCGTCACCAGTCGTGCCAACAGCGTTGAGGTGATAAGGCCGCCAATAATGACCCAGGCCATCGGTGAATAGAGCCCAATATTTTGAACCGCGAGCGGGAGTAGCGCGCCGATCGCCGTGACGGTCGTCAGCAAGATCGGTAGAAAGCGAATTTCACCTGCGCGCTCAATCGCTTCATCCAGCGGCACACCCTCTTCGCGCAATTGGTTAGTAAAGTCGACTAGAAGGATCGAGTTTTTGATTTCGATGCCAAGAAGTGCAATGAAGCCAATGCTGGCTGTAAAGGAAATATCGTTATTGGTCAGCAGTAACATGAGCATGCCACCGACAATTCCAAGAGGAACGACCGTCAACACAATCAAGGTGGAGCGGAAACTTCCGAATTCCAGTACCAAAACAGCAAAGAGCCCGAATAGTGCAACGATAATCGCGGTACCGATGCCACCAAAGGCGTCCGCCCCGGCTTCCGCGTCGCCACCGAGTACGTATCGGTAACCGCGTGGCCAATCAAATTGGTCTAATTTGTCAACGACCGCTGACGTGACCTTGGCTGTGTTTTCGCCACTTTGAACCTGGGAGTTGACGGTGACAGCGCGCTCACGGGCAAAGCGCGAGATCAAGACCGGTGCGGGTTCAAACTCGACTCGGGCGAGCTGACTCAAGGGAATAAGTTGACCGCTCAAGGAAGTAACCTGGACTTGCTCGAGTGCTTCAAAGCTGGCTCGACGCTCAAGGGGTGAGCGGACGACGATCGGGTATTGCTCGCCATCCTCGTCTTTAAATGTTCCAGCAGGCAATCCAGCGATTGCTAAACGTAGCGCGCGGTCAACCTCAATAGCCGGCACCCCTAAGAGAGCGGCTTTTTCCGTATCTGTCACTAAGCGTAAATTGGTGCGTGCAAATTTTAGGGGGTTGCGGACATCGCGAGTTCCCGGCGTCGACTCCATGATCGCCTCGACCTCACGCGCCAGGTTGTCGAGCATCGTAAGATCTGGGCCAACTACACGCACGGCGATAGGTGCTGATACCGGCGGGCCGTTAACAAACTCGCGCACTGAAATTCTTGCATTGGGGTATGTCGCGAATCGGTTTCTGAGCTCCTCTAACAACACGGGTGTACGGCGTGTGTCAAAACGCTCGATGACCACAAAAACTTCTGCATAAGCAGCCGATTCGTTTCGTTGAATATGGTTGTAGTAAATCTGAGGATTGCCACGCCCGAGGTTGGCGAAGACTGCTTTGACGCCTGGCGTCTTGAAGAGCTCTTGCTCGACAAACTGTAGTGCTCGGTCTGTTTCCGCAAGACTCGTGCCCGTTGGAGAGTCAATTTGAACCAAAAATTGCGGGGTATCCGCCTTTGGAAAGAGGCTTGATCCCAGTACAGGAGCGAGCAGTACTGACAAGAGTAAAGAGCCACCGATCGATGCGACCACAGTCGCTTTTGGGCGCGCTAAGCAATAATGTAGGGCAGGGCGGTAGTAGCGATGAATCGCATCCATGATGCGTTGCAATAAACGATTCGGTTGGCCCGTTTCCTTCTCGCTTAACAAACGACTCGCTAGAAAAGGGATGATGAAAAGCGCGATTAGGAGCGATCCGATCACTGTCGCCACTACGGCGCTGGGTAGCACGCGAATGAATTTCCCCGCCGTTCCTGGCAGGGCCATTAAGGGCAAGAACGCAAATACGACGGTCGCCGTGCAACCCAGAATCGCAACAAAAATTTGCTTGGTTCCCTCGAGCGCCGCACGCGTACGGTCGTAACCCATCCTCAGGTGTCGGGCAATATTTTCGACTGCGACGATTGAGTCATCCACGAGTAAGCCGAGCGCAACAACAAAGCCAGCAATCGATAACTGATTCAAGGAATACCCGAGGAAGTAGAGTACTGACATCCCGAAGGCGAGCGACAGCGGGATGGAGATCATCACGATGCCTGCCGCACGAATACCTAGGGGCAAAAGTGTCAACAGGACTAAGCTGATCGCGATCGCAAAGTCGATATAGAGCCGAGAGAGTCGAGCTTGGACGTTTTCGGATTGATCAAACCCGAGCACTAAACCGATACGAGATGGTAGCGCCGATTCATATCGATCAACGGCTTCGCCAATGGCGCGGCGCACTTTGAGGATATTGAATCCTTCTTTCATATTGGCGGTGACAAATACCGCGCGCTCGCCGTTGAATCGACCGATATGCCCCCACTGACCTTCATCCCAACGCACCGTCGCGACATCGCGGATCCGAATCATGCGCTCATCGACTGCGCCGACAACCGTATTTTCGACTTGCGTCAGGTTTTCATAGGCACCAGTGCCCTTAACGGTGAAACTACGTGGTCCTATGTCAATGATACCTGCAGGAATGTCGGCGTTTTCACTTTGTAGCGCGTTGATGATCAAAGACGGACTCAAGCCGAGTGCCGCTAATCGCTGGGTATTGACCTCAACTCTTAACTCTCGCGGGGGAAATGCCCAGCTCTGGGCGGTGCGAACGCCGGGCACCCCTTTCAGTACATCTTTGAGGTCTCGAGCACGATCCTGAAGTTCGCGATAACTGGCGTCTTCACTGATGAGTGCGTACTGAACAATATTGACGAGCCCGGGGCTGAATTTCCGAATGGCTATTTCGCGTAGTTCGGCGGGTAACGTCGGCCGTAGGGCGTTGATCTCACGAACGACCTCGTCATATTTTTTATCGGCATTGGTGTAGGCCTCAAATTCGATAATCGTGAAGGCGACACCGTCTGCGATCACGGTCTCCATTTGCCGCCAGTCGTCGAGCTCAGCGAGCCGATCCTCTAGGGGTTTTGAGACTAAGCGTTCCAGATCTTTCGGATCCGCACCCGGCATCACGGCGGCGATGTCAAAGCCTGCAATTCGAAAACTGGGATCTTCCTCTCGAGGAATCGCATTAAACGAGTAGATGCCCAGCACACACAGACAGATAAACACCACCAGAGTGAACTGATAACGCCGAATGGTGAATCCAAGGACCGACATGTTCATTCGCTCTCAAGGACTTGGATTGGTTCGCCATCCTGTAAGTACAGGGCGCCCTCGGTCACGACTTCAGTTCCCTGGGTCAAGCCAGTGAGTACTGCCGCATCCTCATCAACAATGAAATCGACCTCGATGCGTTGCTTACGAGCGATACCCTGCTCGTTTATAAATACGTGAGCCATTCTTCCCGCGCCTTCTACCACTGCGGCAATCGGTACATAGACGCGCGCTGTTTCGCGCGCGCGCAACGGCTGCAGGCGGGCTGTCGCCACGAGCCCACTCGATAGCCGTTCCTGCGCTTCGGTGATAGCAACTTCAATCGGGAAGAGCCCCGTCATCGGATCTGCGGCACCTGCGATTTCACGGACTGTGCCGCTGATCTGCTGATTGGGATATGCGTCGATTTCAATCTCTGCAGAATCGCCTAAAGCAACTTGCACAAGCTCACGATCCGATAATGCGGCTCGGAGGATGTAGCCCTCCGTATCAACGCCGAGCGCCACAACGGGCTGACCTGGCGCCACTAATTCGCGCTCCTCGTTGAACCGTCGGAGAACGACACCATCGCGCGGCGCCGTAATTTGCGAATACCGTAAATTGAACCGCGCAGCGACCTCGGCGCTCTTAGCTATTTCGGCTTGGGTGCGGACATTTTGTAGTGCTTCAAGACTCACCACTTCATCGGCATACAAACGTTCTGCACGTTCGAGATCGCGCTGAGCTTTACTTGCGAGAGCGACCGCTTGTGCGGTCTGTGCTTCAATTTCATCTAAGGCAAGCTCTGCCAATAGTTGACCACGTTGGACCCGCTCACCTTCACGGACATGTATACGTGCAATGAATCCTCCGGTCTTGAAAGATAATTGCATTTCTTTGGCGGCAGCGATTTTTCCCCGGGTATCGATGGGTGGTGCACCCGGTCCCAGCCGGGCGCTTGCAACACGCACGGGCGTGGCGTCTATCGTGTCGTTTGTGTTGCGGTTGTCAGCCGAACAGGCGATTAAACTCAGTGCGCCTAACAGCGATAGCGAGAAGCTTCGAAAAGCAAAGTAATTCATAGTCGAAAATTGCCTGTATTTCAGAAGCCCGTGGTATCGGGCGTGCCGGTCACATAGTCGAGTTCGGCTTGCTTAGACATCACCGCAAAGCGCAAGCGGTTCAGCTCCATCTCCGCAGTGGTCAGGGCAGTTCGAGCATCCAGAAATTCAACCTGACTGATGACGCCTGCATCGCGCTTACGGGCAGCGATTTTGAAGCCCTC
>CAZSRB010000070.1:0-9572 GCA_964609065.1 uncultured Acidibacter sp.
GGGCTCATTACCTCAACGATGTTGACGCTGATTATTGTGCCCGCCGTCTTTTCTTTGGTGGATGATGCTGAGCAGTGGCTCTCGCCGAAATTACGTCGCTATTTGACAAGTGGCGAGGCAACGGAGTCGACGGCGACGCGTTAGCGCCTCGACTCGGCGGCGAATCGTCCTGGTTACGGTTTTCCTAGCTACGGTGTTAGAGCGGCCTGGCTAGGGCGTCAGTACTTGGATAACGATGAGGGTGCTGGCACCAATGAAAAGGGTGGCCAGGGCGCCGAGGGCGAGCGGTTGCCAGCCCTGAGCGATGAGTCGTCGGAAATCGGTCTCGAGTCCCACCGCGCTCAGCGCAAAGGCCAGCAGCAGCTGAGCGATGAGCGCGCTCTGGCTGCGCCATTCTGGGTCCAGCCAGCCCGTGCTCGCCAGAATAACCATGCCTAAGAATCCGAACACGAACCACGGAATGGGAATACTCGGTTTAACAGGCTCGCCATCCGTATCGGCTGCCAATGCTCGGCCTCGCAAGATCCAGCCTAAACCGATCACGACCGGCGCTAAGAGCAAGACCCGAGCGAGCTTGCTGACGGTCGCGAGCTCTCCACTGATATCACCTCGGGCGAAGCCCGCCGCGACGACTTGAGCCACCTCATGCACCGAGGCCCCGACCCATAAGCCATAGGGTTCATTGGCCAGCGCCAAGGCAGCGCCCAGCGCGGGATAGGCAAACATGGCAAGCGTCCCAAAGAGTGTCACTGTGGCCAGCGCGTACGCGACGGACTCATCCGAATCCTTGACCACGGTGTTGGCCGCCACAATCGCTGAGGCGCCGCAAATACCCGTACCTGTGGCAATCAGCAGCGAGAGGCCGGGTGCGACGCCGAGCCAGCGCCCGAGCTGCCAAGTGATGAGTATCGTGCTGGCGACCGCAGCGACGATCAGTAAGAGGCCAGCCGCCCCGATCCCCATCAGCTCGGCCAAGGTGACCTGAAGACCGAGCAGCACGATACCGAGCCTGAGCGGTTGGCGTAGTGAGAGTGCGAGGCCGGCGCGAGCGGCGTCGGGACGGCCCACGGTATTACGGACCAGCATCCCGACGAGGACTGCGATCATCAGGGGGCTGAGCTTGCCGATGGCCGGCAGCTCCAGCAGGCGCGGTAGGAAGCTTACGCCGGTCACGAGGGCGCCCAGTGCCAGACCAGGCCAATATTCGGATCGATTTATTAGTGTCATTCAGGATGTTGTTCAGGGGTGTCGTTTAAGGGTGTCGTTCAGAGGGGGCGAGAGACATCAAAAGTGGGGTGGGGGTGTTCGTTGTTTGGACGCCACGGGGCGCGAAGTCGCGCACTATACAAAAAAACCTTGCTTTTTATGTTGCTGTGCTATGCTGGCCACAGATCGTTGCCCTTTTGTCTGCATCTCTGGGCGTTTTTAACGCCGGTCTGCATTACTGAATTGACATCGATCAAGGTGGCTTACGAGAGCAGCCGCTGAGGTCGTTTGGCTTCCGCAGTTTCTTTTTTAGGCCGGTTATTTAGTTTGTTTGTGAGAGTTATTCCAGAGATGGCAAAAATTTATGTGGGCAACTTGCCCTTTACCGCAGATGAAGACGCCGTACGTACGCTGTTCGCGCAGCATGGCAATGTCGAATCTGTGGCCCTCCCGGTTGATCGCGAAACAGGCCGCAAGCGCGGTTTCGGTTTCGTTGAAATGTCGCAGGAGGATGCGGCCCGTGCGATCCAAGCACTGAACGGCTACAGCATGGGCGGTCGCCCGCTTCGCGTCAACGAAGCGCAAGATCGTCCGCGCGGCGGCGGCGGTGGCGGTGGCGGTGGCTATCGCGGCGGCGGCGGTGGCGGTGGCTATCGCGGCGGTGGCGGCGGTGGCGGCGGCGGTGGTCGCTGGTAAGCGCCGAAGCACACGCTTCAACGCAAAAAGGCCCGCAGCGATGCGGGCCTTTTTCTTTGTCGGGTTACTCGGCATGTACGCGCACCAGTTGCTTGCCAATGTTTTGTCCTGCAAAGAGTCGCACTAAAGCCTCGGGGGTACGTTCTAGACCGTCTAGGATATCTTCCTGGTAGTGCAGCTTCCCCTCAGCCACCCATTCGGCCATACGCGATTCCGCCTCTGCAAAGTGCGCGCTCAATTCGTAGATGAAAAAAGCCTCCATACGCGCCATTTTTTTAAAAATTTGATAAGCATTGGTGAGTGGGTAGGGTGTGAGTTCGCCTTCGATGTATTGGGATATCGCCCCGCAGAGCACGATACGGGCATGGCGATTGATATGCAGCAGAGCGGTGTCGAGTATGGCCCCTCCAACATTATCAAAGAAAACATCGATTCCTTCAGGCATTAACTCCGCAAGTCGTGGTTGCAGATCTTCATTGCGATAGTCGATGGCAGCGCCATAGCCGAGCTTCGTCTGCAATAACTGGCATTTTTCGGGCCCACCCGCAATCCCGACCGCTTGAGCGCCGAGGTTGTGAGCGATCTGGCCGACTAAGGATCCGACGCCGCCCGCTGCGCCCGATACCAAGACCTGATCGCCAGCTCGTAGCGCTCCCACATGTACAAGACCCAGATAGGCGCTAAAGCCCGTGAGACCGAGCACGCCAAGCGCGGTGGAGAGGGGAACCTGTCGTTGGCGAACTTTGAACATCAAAAAATAGGGCGATCCATCAGCAATGGCGAAGTCCTGCCAGCCCATTTTTCCGTGAACAATCTCGCCCACCGGCCATTCAGGATTGCGTGATTCGACGATTCGTCCCACACCGCGGCCATGCATGACATCGCCTAACTCGAGCGAGCGCTCAAACTTTTCAGTATTGAGCATATAGCCTCGCATGACGGCAGCGACGCCCAAGTAGAGCACTTGGATACGGAATTCACCCGGATTGAGTGCGCGTAAGGGTGACTCGGTCAGACGAAAATCGCTGACCTTGACGGCACCCTGTGGTCTTGAGGCGAGCACCCATTGCCGGTTACGTGAGTTCAAGCGATCACCTTGGCCTTAGATTTCGCGACCACGCGTTTCTCGAATAAAGAAAAGGCCCAATACAAAGGCAACACTCATTACGATGACGGGATACCAAAGACCCGCTAGCACGTCGCCTGAGCGTGCGACGAGCCAAGTGGCGGTGAGCGGCATGAAGCCGCCAAACCAAGCGCTGGTTAAGTGGTAGGGGACGGAAAGTGCGGTGTAGCGAATTCTTGTTGGGAATATCTCTGATAACCAGCCTGCACCGGGTCCACAGGTCAAGCCTGCGCCAAGGATCATCAATAAAATAAGTCCAACGATTTTGAGGTGCGTGGAGGTGAGATCACTCAACCCCGAAATCGGTGTGACCGCTGAGCGTTGGGGATAACCAGCCTCCTTCAAAGCCTCCGCGAGTCTTTGTGGTGCAAACCCTTCGAGAGACTGTTCGCCGATTCGAATCTCCAAAGTTTGCACAGGGGCGCTGGTGTTACCTAATGGAGGGTTTTCGTTGGTGTAGGAGATGCCGCGTTTAGCCAGAAAATCGCGAGCGCGCGTGGCATCATCAATCTCATCCGAGGAGGCGAGTGGATCAAACCGCGTGGGTGCAGCGACCACGGTGATCGGCGCGCGCTCTTGCGCGATCGCAAGCTCCGGGTTGCCGACTTTTAGCATCGTCTGATAGGCAGGCATGATGACAATCGCTGTCAGCACCATGCCGGCTAGCATGACGGGTCGACGACCGAGTCGATCCGACAAGGCGCCAGCCCCCACATAGACTGAAATGCCGAGCAGTAACGCGCCCATAATCAACGCGGATGCCGTCGCGGTATCGACCAGTAAGGCTGTCTGTAAGAAAACCAATGAATAAAACTGTGCCGTGTACCAGCTTAACGCCATCGCCGCTGCCACGATAATTGCGCCTACCATACTACGTTGGTGCTCTGGGCTAAGGAGTGTTTCTTTGATAGGTGAGTCCGATAGCTCTCCCTTGCGTTTGAGTTCTTCAAAGAGCGGTGACTCAGCGATATGCACCCGGATGTACACCGATAGACCCAGTAACACGACCGATAACAGGAAAGGCAGACGCCAGCCCCAATCACGGAATGCCTCATCCCCCAGCAGGCTACGGCAAAGAATGATGACCGACAGCGATAACACGAGACCCATGGTGGCTGTCGTTTGTATCCAACTGGTGAAGAACCCACGACGTTCGGTTTTGCAGTGCTCAGCGACATAGATCGCAGCACCACCAAACTCACCTCCCAGAGCGAGCCCTTGGATGAGTCGCAGGGTCACCAGAAGGGCAGGCGCCCACCAGCCGATCGCCTCAAACGATGGCAGTACGCCCACGAGCGCGGTGGAGAGTCCCATTAAGACAATGGTGATGAGGAAGGTTTTTTTACGACCGACCCGATCTCCCAAACGACCAAAAATCAACGCGCCGATCGGTCTGACCGCAAAGCCTGCACCAAAGGTCGCCAGACTGGCGAGCAAGGCGGCTGTCTCGTTGCCCGGCGGAAAGAAAAGGGCTCCAAAAAAAGTCGCGAGGCTCCCGTAAAGTAAAAAATCGTAATACTCAAAGACTGTACCCGTTGAAGCTGCGATGACAACCCTCGACATCGGAGTCGCGGGCGATGAGGGACTGGCTGTGGTGGGCGCTGAATCGGAGGAAGTCATAGGCTTATGTTCGCAGAGAGGAGAAAGCGGTCGATTGTAGGGGCAAATCTGCATCGGTGACGCACGCGCAGGCTAGACTCCAACGCCATGAACAGTTCCTCACGCATCACCCGAGGCTACCTCGCGGGCAAATTTGGCCAATTGCACTATCGCTACTGTGGCGACCCAAGTGGTGAGCCCTTACTGTTGCTGCACCAATCTCCGCTTTCATCGGTGCAGTTCGCTGCGGTGATGCCAGGTCTGGCGTCAGTGGGCTTTTCGGTGCTCGCGATTGATATGCCGGGTTTTGGCATGTCGGATGAAGCACCTGAGGAGGCGACGCTTGCGGACTTTGCGAGTTTGATCGACTCCGGCTTACAGCACATGGGTTGGGCCAGTGCGCATGTTGTGGGTCATCACACGGGTGCGGTACTCGCGGCGGTGCACGCCGAACACGCGCCACAACAGTTTCGTAAGCTCATTCTGAACGGCTTTCCATTACTAAGTCAGGTCGAGCGTGACCACTTCGCAAGCTTTTATTTTGGTCCCAAGGAGCCTAAGCCAGATGGGACTCACCTCCTGACCGCTTGGCAGAATCGACTTCGATCGACGCCGGGTTGGACTGATATTCGTCTTATGCATCGTTATACCGTCGAGGCGCTGCATCGGGATGGAAGTAATTGGCGAGCCTTCCCCTTGGTGATCTCGGCGGATTTAGGGGCCTTACTGCAGCGTTTGCCGATCAAAGCGCTGATGTTCACCAATACGGGCGAAGATCTATACGACTCGACGCGACGCGCACATGCTCTACGCCCTGAATTCTTTGACTACGCAGAGCTCGAGGGCGGCTCACACGATATCGTGGATGAGCAGCCCCAAGCATGGATGGATACGGTGATTGCTTATCTTTCAAGTAAACCCGGCTGATCAGCCTCAAGCTTAAATTCGGCGAGTGTGCGTGCAAGCGCTCTGGTTTCGTCCCGCACGGATTCAAATCCGATGAGCTCGGCATTAAGCTGCTCTCGTTTAAGACTGAGCCGCAAATAACCTCTGTGTCGGCCATCGGCAAAATGCACCGAGTGCGCATCTTCGCGGTTATAGGCGTCAATCACCTTTTGAGGCGGGGGGCCAGAAGTGATAGAGGTTGTAACGAGCTCGCTCATGACGATCGGCGACTTGCTATCGTTCGTATCGATTCTTTGGTCAGCAGCAATGAATGCGTGAATATCGCCGCCTAAGAAAAGTGGATTACTAGCACCGCTCGATGCAACCGTCTCAATTAATCTTTGTCTCGCAGCGGGGTAGCCCGCCCAGCTATCGCTCCAGTGTTGTTGACGGGGTCCTGGATCCTCATCTACGAGCGTGAGGACCACGCCCTGTGCAATGAGGTTCCACCGCGCTTTCGACTCCTCGAGGCTAGCGACGAACCAGCGCTCCTGCGCGGCGCCCAACATGCTGCGATCGCTGGCATACCATTGCGGGCACTCATCGACGAACACACGGCTGCCGCCTAGTCGGGGTGGTTTGGGGCAGGCTTGGGGGGATCGATATTGCCGCTCATCAAGCATATGGATCGAGACAAGCGCGCCGAGAGAATGACTTCGATAGAGTTGCAGGGCACCGCCCGTTAGCAAGGCCTCGCGTGGTAAGGGCATATGCTCGAAATAGGCTTGGTAGGCAGCCGCTCGGCGTAATTCGAAACTCGCTTGCTCGTCGGCTCTCTCGGCTTGTAAGCCTGCGTAATCATTGTCGACCTCGTGGTCATCATGAGTCACGAGCCATGGACAGGCGGCGTGTGCCGCCATCAGGAGTGGATCTGCGCGATACCAACTGTAGCGACGTCGGTAATCGGCTAGCGTGATGCATTCACCCTGATCGTGGGATCGTACAGGGCGCTGCGTATTGCTCTCATAAATGTAGTCACCGAGATGCAGGATAAGATCTACACCGTTTTGCACCATGTGCTGCCAAGCATGATAGTAGCCCTGTTCGTAATGCTGGCAGCTAGCGACGCCAATTCTTAGAGTCGACTGAGGTGGTCCAGAGCGGCTTGACGTCCACGTGCGACCGACAGGGCTAATGAAATCTTTGGCGATAAAGCGATAAAAGTACTCTTGACCCGGGGCGAGCCCGCGCACGCGGTGGTGTACGCTGTGTGCGAAAATCGCCTCCGCACGAGTGAGTCCTCGTTGCACCACGCGTTTAAATTCAGCATCGCGCGCGATTTCAAATACAAGTTCGATATCGTCCGTTTCATCGATGGTAGGTTGGACAATCGGCTCAGGTACCAACCGCGTCCATAGAATCATGCCGTCCTCTTCCGGGTAGCCAGAGGCAACTCCGAGTCGAAACGGGGTGGTTCGAAAGTTGGGCGGTTGGAGTCCGGTCGCTGCGAGGGCGGGTGAGAGCCGCCAGCCGAGCGTGCTGGCCACGGCGCCACCGAGCAGTGCTCGGCCCAGAAAGTCTCGTCGTTGCATGGGGGGTAATGATAGACCGACTACCCACTTTGCATGCTATGTTCAAAACATGAGCACGTTAATCGACCCGATGAAGGCGCGATCGAGTGATCGCGAGGTGTTCTGTCAGTCGTTGGTTGCGGTCACGTTAGCGAGCGACGATCTTCTGGCTACGCGTCGCTTCTATCAGGGCGCGCTCGGCATGATTGCCGATTGCGCCATGCTAGCGGGATCGTCGGCCCAAGCTTTGCGTGAGCACTGGCATCTCGCGGGCGAGGGCCCGGTGGAGCTCATGAGTTTCACACGGCCGGGTCTCGCGGATGCCATGCGAGTACGGGTGGTTCATGTGGATGCGACCACACCCGTTGCACGTCCTAATATGGATTGTCGCTACGACGGCGCATTGGGCGTGGGTTTTCCGGTCAGGGGACTCGCTCAGCGACACCAGATGGTGGAAGCCATGGGTTTTGACTCGAGGGCAGGCGTGACCTACATGCCGTTTCCGCGCCCAGATGGCTCCATGTATGACATTGGTGAGTCGCACTGGATTGCGCCTGATGAAGTGATGGTGTTGGGGGTTGATCGTGCTGACATGCAGCCAGTCGGGCCCATCGATCCCGCGCTCGATATCGGTGGCCCGAGTTATTCGAGTATGCTCGTCAGCGATGCCGCGAAGGCTGCCGAATTCTTCGATGGTGTACTGGGTCTTGAACTACGGCGCGAGTTCACCTTTGAAAGTGATGGGCCAAGTGGTGGGATGCAGCTACCGGTCGGAACCCATGTCAAATTTCAACAGTGGTTCTCGCCAGGGGCGAGTACCGGGTACCTCGTGGTAATGCAATTACAGCAAAATGCCCTGCGAGCACCCGGGCCGATGGGATTACAGCGTCGCGGCATTGGTCTTTGGAGTTTTGCGACCCAAAGGCTCGATGAGATTGCCGAACGTGCAAGCCGGGCGGATGCATCGGTGACGCGTATTGTGAGCGCGCCTAAAGAGATTCATATTCCGAACGAAGGTCCGTATCGCGCGATGGTGTTGACGACACCGGATGGTTTTCCAGTGGAGCTTTTGCAGACAGCCAGATAGTTCGTTGGATGGGTGACTCTAGGGAGGGAGTTTCCATATGTTTTGGCGATTAGTTTTTCGGGGTGGTCATCATTTGGGCTCGGCGGGTGTCCTCGGCGCCTTTGCGGCCTGTTTGGTGATGGTTCTGTTTGCGCCGGAGCCGTCTATTTCTCTCGAGGCTTATGCCGCTTCAAGAGCATCGATTGCGATCGTGTGTAAGTGGGTCTTAGTGCCTTCCTTACTGTTAGTGTTGGTCAGTGGGCTCGCAGCGTTAGGGGCGAACCCGGCATACCACGATGCGGGCTGGGCGTGGCTCAAAGCGCTCACGGGACTCGCTATGTTTGAGGGAACGTTGCTCACCGTGGATTCCACGGCAAGACAAGTCGCCGAACTCACGGCCGCCGCGGCGGCCTCAGGGTTACTCGATCCCGCTGCATTAGAATCTTTGATTGGTCGAGAGCGTGGTGGGCTGTGGGGTCTGCTTGCAGTGGCCGTCGCCAATGTGATCTTAGGCGTTTGGCGGCCACGCTTTAGTCGTCGTCAAGATTAGATGTCACGATACGCGATAAAGATAACCGGTGACCTAGGTGATATACGATATTTCTCAAACACTGCGTGCGAGTCTCCCTGTATGGCCTGGCGATGGAGCGTTTGAGTGTCGCGTGACCGCAGAGGTGGCTGCCGGTAGCAGCGTCACTCTGCATCGGTTCGCGATGTCGAGCCAATCGGGTACGCATGCGGAGTCGGCTCGTCATGTGCGCGACGATTCAGCGAGTCTCGATGAGCTAGAGCTCGGTGTCTTTTGGGGGCTGTGCGCAGTCGTTGATGTGAGCGCGGGAGTGGGGCCAGTTTTAGCGAGCGAAGTGCTCTCCAAGCTATCGGCCTTAGTATCTGATTCCGCATCGGCATCGTCAGCCGCATCGTCAGTCGCATCGTCAGCGAGGCTCTTACTGCGGACCTTCGCGAAGCCAAATTGGTCGACGTGGCCCGCCGATTTCCGACCGATCGCATCGGGTTTAATCGACGAGATCGCATCTCGAGGTTGTCGGTTGATTGGGACGGATGCCCCCTCAATTGATCCAGCGAGTAGCAAAACTTTAGAGGCGCATCACGCTGCCCATCGCGCAAGGATGGCTATCTTGGAGGGATTGGTACTTGATCAGATCCCGGAGGGGATCTATGAATTAGTTGCATTGCCGTTACCGATTAAGGCGGTCGAAGCGACGCCGGTACGGGCCGTGCTCAGAACCTTGGATGAATCGCAGCGTCACGGGAGTATTTTTGATGCTCGTGAGCTTTGAGCACTGTCAGGAAAGAGATCACCTCGACCCGCTGGCAGGCTGTCGGGATGTTTTTGATCTACCTCCTAATCAGATTTATCTGGATGGGAATTCATTGGGTCCGATGACTCATCGGGCTCGTG
>CAZSRB010000071.1:0-9486 GCA_964609065.1 uncultured Acidibacter sp.
GTATGATCAATGAAATCGTAAGCAGCCATCTCTAAATTATCCCGCAGTGATGGGCGTGGTCAGCGCGATACGCAAAACGGCATAACTGCCAGCGATCACCACGAGCACGTGAAAAATAGTGGAAGTGAATAGCGCCGCCACTTTCAAAGATTTGAGGCGGATATAATCTTCGAGCACGACCTGCACACCAAGCGCTGAGTGCCAAGCCATGGCGCCAAGCAGCATAATGAGTAACACGGGCGTCCAACCCTCAGTGACCCATTGACGAACCGCTTCAATCTCTAGCGAGGGCAAACCGAGTAGTTTCACTACAAACCACAAGGTCAGGGGTACGAGCGCCACCGCCGTCACGCGCTGAACCCACCAGTGCGACACGCCCGATTTGGCGGAGCCGCGACCCCGTACTCGAGTCAGTGGACTCTGCAAACTCATGCGGCCTCTCCCCCAAAGAATGCGACATAACCGATCCACGCGGTCAGCACGACCGTTGCGATCACCACCCAAAGCGCGCTGCGTCGCGCCTCGGCGCGCTCGAGCCCCCGGCCCATATCCCAATTGAGATGACGCAAGCCGTTAAAGAGATGGTAGGCAAAGGCGAGTAACCAGCCTGCGAGCGCTAACTGCCCGAGCCAAGATCCGACTACCCCTTGCACGCGTTCATAAGCCGCGGGTCCGGCTGCCGCAGCCATCAACCACCAGACCAACAAGTTAAATCCAAACGCGAGCACGATGCCGCTGGCACGGTGGGCGATGGAGGTCGCCATGGTGTAGGCGAATTTATAGATATCGAGGTGAGGTGAGAGAGGTCTTTGGCGCATCGTGAGTCCGTCCAAGCAATCAGAAGTCGATACAGCGGCCGTTCTTTTCCCAGTCACCGTATCGAGTCGGCTCAGGGCCACTCGGACCGCCGATCTCGACGACCGCAGCGGCGCTCGCCTCCTCCGGCGTCACCGCCGACGCGGTGGAATCAGGTGTGTGATGTGTGGAAGCCGAGACGGACGCTGACGCGCGCCGCCCCACCCCCATGGGATCGTTCTGCATCGGGGCGAAAGTTTGCCAGAATTAGGGGCTGGGCACCAACAGGCCCGTGTGTGTTCTCTCAGAAAGGTCCCTCCTGATGTCTGCACTTGAAGTCGTTCGATCTCCCCTGCTGCTGACCGATCTGTCCGTCGTCGCCTTTCGTGGCCCCGACACCCGCACTTTCTTGCAAGGACAACTCAGTCAGGACGTCGTGACGCTGGCTGTAGGGGACGCGCGCCTCGCCTCCTTGAATAACCCGCAGGGACGTTGTCTCGTGATCGCGTATCTCGTGGCTGAAAATGAGTCGGATATCCTCGCAGTGACCTCGGCCACCCAAGCGACCACGCTCCAAGCCACCCTACGTCGCTATGTTCTACGCAGCAAAGTTCGCATTGAGGATGAGAGCGCACACTATCGAGTGCTCGGTCATTGGAATCGACCCCGGCCAGAGAACAGTACCGATCAACTGACTTGGCCGCACACGAACGATGGCCGCTCGATCAGCCTGCAGCGCACGGACTCGGGCGCCGACACCGACGCCGCTCACTTAACCGCCTGGCAGCACGCCGATATTGCCGCCGGATTCCCGCGCCTTGCGCCGAGCACGCAGGGCGAGTTTGTCGCGCAGATGCTGAATCTCGATGTGCTCGAAGCCATTTCATTCAAGAAAGGCTGTTACACCGGGCAGGAGGTCATTGCACGCGCGCACTTTCGAGGTCGAGTGAAACGCCGACTTCAAAGATTTGAGTTGGACCCCGCAACACTCGAGGGTAATGCGTCCGCCTCTACACCAGGACAAAGCGTGACCTTGAGTGATGGGCGCCAAGCGGCCGTGATCAATGCGCTCGCGACCGATACTGGGCAAATCGCCTGTCTCGCCGTCACAACCTTTGCGGGTACTCCGCTGCCTGAGTCGCGCCCACTACCTTACGTACTACCTGATTAAAGGGCCGTTAAAGTACGGCGCGTCTCAGACTTCGGGGCGTAGATGCGGGAAGAGTAAAACGTCGCGAATCGAACCCGTGTCGGTCAACCACATGGCTAAGCGATCGATACCCACGCCGAGACCTGCAGTCGGGGGTAATCCATATTCGAGTGCGCGCACATAATCGGCATCGAAGAACATGGCCTCTTCGTCACCGGCTTCCTTGCGCTCAACCTGCGCGCGAAAGCGGGCGGCTTGATCCTCGGGATCATTGAGCTCAGAAAATCCGTTCGCGAGCTCTCGCCCGCCCACAAAGAATTCAAAACGATCCGTCAAAAAAGGATCCTGGTCGTTCGCTCGCGATAAGGGCGACACCTCAGCTGGATACGCGTAGACAAAAGTCGGCTGGAGCAACGTATGCTCGCCTGTTTTTTCGAAAATCTCGATCTGCAATTTACCGGCGCCATCGCCCTGCTTCCAAGGGATACCGCGCTGATCGCAAGCTGCTCGCAAATAGTCCACGTCACGCAATCGCGCGCGCTCCAGCTCCGGATTACGCTCTAAGATCAGCTCTTCAACCGTCACTCGACGAAATGGCGTGTTGAGATCATAGCTCACGCCCTGCGATTCAAAACTTAAGGCGCCGACCACCGTTTCGGCAGCTCCGCGAATCATCTGCTCCACAAGCGCCATCAAATCCTGATAATCCGCGTAGGCCTGATACAACTCGAGCATGGTGAACTCGGGATTGTGGCGCGTGGATAAACCTTCGTTACGGAAATTGCGATTAATTTCATAGACGCGCTCAAAGCCGCCCACCACCAGTCGCTTGAGATACAGCTCAGGCGCGATGCGTAGATACATGTCCATGTCGAGCGCGTTGTGATGCGTGATGAACGGACGTGCCGCCGCCCCACCTGGGATGGGTTGCATCATCGGCGTTTCGACTTCCATGTAACCCAAGGCATCGAGCATATCGCGCAAAAACCCGATCAACCGAGTGCGCTTACGAAACACCTCGCGACTCTCGGGGTTCATGATGAGATCCACGTAGCGCTGGCGATAGCGCGCCTCGGTGTCTGCGAGCCCATGCCACTTATCAGGTAAAGGCCTTAAAGACTTCACCAGCAGATGCAGGGTGTCGACCCGCACCGATAACTCACCGGTTTTGGTCCGAAAGAGCACGCCCTCCGCGCCAAGAATATCGCCGATGTCATAACTCTTGAACGCTTCGTAGGCGTCACCGAGCGCATCGCGTTGCAAAAAAAGCTGAATCTGTCCGGAGCTATCTTGGATATGCGCAAAACTGGCTTTACCCATGATGCGTCGCAACATCATGCGTCCGGCCACGCGTACACGAACGCCCTGCGCTTCGAGGGCCGCCGCATCCGCCTCAGCGTAAGCCAGATGGATCTCAGCGGCTAAGGCATCCCGACGAAAATCATTGGGAAAGGCTACCGGCTCTGCCTCACGCAACTGCGCAAGCTTCGCCCGGCGCTCAGCAATCAGCTTATTGTCATCCTGCGTCTCGGCGGTCATACGCGTCAAAGCCCCGCTTTCAAAGATGCCTCAAGAAAGGGATCAAGATCCCCATCGAGTACCGCTGTGGTGTTCCCAATCTCGACATCTGTGCGTAAATCTTTGATACGCGACTGATCGAGTACGTAAGAGCGAATCTGGTTACCCCAGCTCACATCTGATTTGGAGTCTTCGAGCACTTTAGCTGCCGCATTACGCTTGTTGACCTCGAGCTCGTAGAGTTTCGCTTTCAACATTTTCATCGCCGTCGCACGGTTTTTGTGCTGACTGCGCTCGTTCTGGCACGCCACGACGATACCTGAGGGGATATGTCGCAAACGTACAGCCGACTCGGTTTTATTGACGTGCTGACCCCCTGCACCGCTTGAGCGGTAGACATCCATCTCAATATCGGCTGGGTTGACTTCAATGTTGATGTCATCGTCAATTTCAGGCGACACAAACACAGAGGCGAATGAGGTGTGGCGTCGGTTACCCGAATCAAAGGGCGACTTACGAACCAAGCGATGCACGCCGGTTTCGGTACGCAGCCAACCGTAGGCATGATCCCCGCGAAATTCGAGCGTGGCGCCTTTGATCCCCGCCACTTCACCCGGGCTCGTATCGATCACTTCCGCCTCAAATCCGCGGGTCGCCGCCCATTTGAGGTACATGCGCATCAGCATTTGCGCCCAATCCTGCGCTTCCGTACCGCCCGCACCGGCTTGGATATCAAGATACGCGTTGTGCGAGTCCATCTCGCCGCTAAACATGCGCCGAAGTTCTAGGCTGCGCAGTTGCGCCTCAATTTTTGGCAGGTCGCGCTCGATCTCTAACGCGGTCGCCTCGTCATTCTCGGCCTCTGCGAGCTCAAGTAATTCGCTGGAATCGGCAATGGAATGGGTCACGCGATCGAGCTCCTCGAGCTGCGCACTCAGACGCGAGCGCTCTTTACCGAGCTCTTGGGCTTTATCGGGGTTCTGCCAGATGGCAGGGTCTTCTAGCTCACGGGTAACTTCTTCGAGACGATCTCGCTTGAGATCGTATTCAAAGAAACCCCCTTAAGGAGCCAATACGCTCCTCATAATCGGCCAACGAGCGCTTAATAATGCCGAGTTCAATCATGGCGCGTAGTCTAGCAAATGATCGACCAGCAGTTGCAGGCGCTGCTCACCTCGGTACTCGTTGACATCGAGGCGATAAACGATGTGCGCCTGCTCGGGCACTCGTAATTGGCCCTCATCCCACAAGGGGCTATCGGGGTCCTGCAGCACATTGAACGCGATCGCTTCGAAACGCCGACCCGACTCCAGTGGCTCGACCCACATTTTCAAATGACGTTCGCCCACGATTTTCGGTGAGTGCAGTCGAAACGCTTGATCAAACGTAGGTTCGGCGAACCCCTGCCCCCAGGGACCGGCCTCGCGTAGCGCAATCGCCGTGGTCAGCGAGAACTCGTCGAGGGCAAGGGGACCATCGGTCTCGATCTGATCAGCGAGCGAGCCACCGGCTTGCCAGCGCTCGACTTCGCGATCAAAAAGCTGTGCGAAGGCATCGAGCTGATCGTGCACAAGCGTTAAGCCTGCCGCCATCGCATGTCCCCCGTAGCGAATGACCATTCCCGGGTGACGACTGACGATACTCTCAATCACATCTCGCACATGGACCCCGGGGACTGAGCGCGCCGAACCACGCAGCTCCCCCTCATCGGCTTGCGCAAAGGCGATCACCGGGCGCCGTACACGTTCTTTGATGCGCCCCGCGACCAAGCCCACCACCCCTTGGTGCCAACTCGGATCGTAGAGGCATAGTCCATAACGACCATCCTTGGCTGGATCGTCAAGGTGACGGATCGCAGCCAAGGCTTGCGTTTGCATATCGGTTTCGATGGCGCGGCGCTCACGATTCAGCGCATCGAGTTGCGTAGCGATCTCGCGCGCCTCGGCCAAAGATTCGGCGAGCAAGCAGCGAATCCCGATCGTCATGTCATCAAGTCGCCCTGCCGCATTGATCCGTGGACCGACCACAAAACCCAAATCCGCAGCGACCACCCGCATCAAGCTCCGATTACCCAACTCGAGTAAGGCTTGAATACCGGGGATACAACGCCCCGCTCGAATGCGCGCAAGACCCTGCGCGACCAAAATCCGGTTGTTGTCATCTAAAGGCACGATATCGGCCACCGTACCGAGCGCGACCAAATCGAGCCATTGCGCGGGTGAAGGCGCTGTCGCCGATAACTCCCCCTGCTCTCGCAAGCGCCGATGTAAGGCGGCTATCAGATAAAACGCCACCCCCACACCCGCCAAAGATTTAGAACTAAAAGTCACCCCTGGCATGTTGGGATTGACGATCACATTGGCAGCCGGCAACTCGGCTCCCGCTAGATGATGATCCGTCACGAGCACATCGATACCGAGCGCGCGAGCGCGCGCGACACCCTCAAGGCTCGAAATCCCGTTATCCACGGTAATGATCAAACTCGGCTCGCTGGCCGCTGCCACCTCCACGATACCGCTCGTGAGTCCATAGCCGAACTTAAAGCGATTGGGGACGAGAAAGTCCACGCGCGTAAAACCATAGCTGCGTAACGCACGAACGATGAGCGCCGAGCTTGTCGCGCCATCGGCATCAAAATCGCCAATGACTAAGATGAGGCCACCGCCGCGACGATGCGAGAGCAACAGCTCCACCGCGGCCTCCACGCCCTCTAGGCTACCGACGGGCAAGAGTCTTTCCAGCCGCATCGAAAGTCGTGTCGCATCGTCGATCCCGCGCGCCGCATACGCTCGGGCAAGAACAGGCGGTACCCCATCAAGCCCTTGCAGATCAGGGGTATCCGCTGCCCGACGTTTGACTCGTAGTTTCATTGACCCTCACCGGCGTCAATGGCTGCGACGGTGAGCAAACTTACCAAAGGATTTGCTGGCCGTCGCCAAAAACGCCAGCGGTCGCGCCCACTCAACACGAGGCTGTGATCAGCTGTCTCGATTGTCAAAGAATTCCAACTCCCTACTGTTAATTCTTCGCAGATCGGCTGCAGCCAATCTCGCTGAACGGCGGCAAGATCCCAACCCGTCAGAATCACCGCCCAGAGCCCATCTGGGCGGATGGCGATCGAAGGCTGACTCAACAAACTCTGCGCATCACGGGGAGCCGACTGATGGGAAAGCTGCATGAGCTCGCACATTGCCTCCACCCACGCCTCGTCAGAGAAACACTGCACCGTTCGCGTAGGCACTTGGGGCTCAGGGATCGCGCCCGCGCCACCTCCCCATAACCAAAGGCTACTGATCCCCGCCTCTCCACGTACTTCGCGTCGACGATTTAAGGGGTGATCGTGTAGCCACATTTCCAACTCGCTCATCAGCGCCTTAAGCCGTGCGGCCCCTGCACCCTGCGGTTGATGTTCACTGAGATTGTGTCCCCGCAAGTTCGCGGGCTCATCCACCCGCACCGAATCGACCGAGAGACCCTGCAACACAAAGCCTACGGAACCGGCGGGCAGGAGACTGAGACCCGAGCCTGCAAAGGTCGACTCGAAACTGAGCGCGAGCTCATCGGCTTCCGCTTGGGGTAGTTGCAAAACACTCTCGAGGGGCGCGTGCACCTGCGTCAAACCCGCCAGCCAATGCATAGGGGTGGCCACCCAGGGCGAGGGGTCGGGCTTTGCACCGGCCGCTTTAGCGCGAGCAGCCTCCAAGAGACTCGCGACCGGGCAATCGGCGAGCTGAGGCTGACCCAGCACCTGCGTGAGTCGCGACCGCCAAGACGCGTTCAGCGCCTGGGGTCGCGCGACCCGCCAACGCATATCGGCCCATTGCGCTGTGAAGCGCTCGTCGCTGAGCAGAGCTCGGGACGGTTCGCACCGCAGATCAGGCAGGATGAGCAAGAGGTCACGCACATCGCGTATGGTATCGAACCTATGAGATTGATCGCGAATTCCACACCGGGGCTGCTCATCCGCGCGTATACCGACGAAGCCATTACCATCCAGTTCGCGGGCACGGCATCGAACGAACCCCATGAAGACACGTTTGAAGAAGCGGTATGGGTACACCCCGAGGGTGTCAGCCCCTTGGGCGTTCAAGCACCAGGCGAGCTGTCCGCGGTACTTTGCGAGCCCATCTGGCAGCGCTCGCCAGAGCTCGTGATCATTGGACATTGCCAGTCGGACCTATGGTTATCGGCCGAGCAACGAGCGCTATTTTTATCGCGAGGCGTGGGACTGGAAGTCATGAAATTAGGGGCGGCCTGCCGGACCTACAACCTGCTCACCGCCGATGGGCGTTCAGTCGCAGCGCTGCTTTTTCCGAAGCCCAGATAAGACTCTAGGGATGAGACCCTAGGCCTGAATAGTTCCTGACTGTAACGGGACAAACGAGACCGCGCCTAAGATTTCTCTCGTCACGCCCTCCTCGGTGCGCGTTAAGCGTAACAATTGTTGACGCCCCTCACCGCCCACCGGCATCACCAATCGGCCACCCACGGCGAGCTGCGCTAACAACGACTCAGGGACACTAAGGGGTGCGGCCGCAACCAAAATGCCATCGTAAGGCGCTCCGAGCGACCAGCCTTCATAACCATCACCATGCTTAAAACGAACATTTCGCAGCTGTAATTCTTTGATCCGTAACTTTGCACGCTCAAGCAAGGCTTCAATACGTTCGATCGTATAAATCTTACCGACAAGACTCGAGAGCACCGCCGTCTGGTACCCGCAGCCCGTACCGACTTCTAGCACTTTCTCTAGCGGCCCACCTTCGAGCAGCGCCTCACTCATGCGCGCGACGATATACGGCTGAGAAATCGTCTGCCCAAAGCCGATGGGCAAAGCGGTATCTTCATAGGCACGGCTCGCAAGCGCTTCATCTACAAAGATATGACGCGGTACGGTGCGAATGCGATCCAGTACCGCCTCGTTGCTGATCCCCTGCTCACGTAGGCGCTGCACGAGGCGCTCACGCGTGCGCATCGACGTCATCCCAATCCCATGCAGCCGTCGATCGTTCACAGTGTCGCCAACCACTCACCCACGACGGGCAAAGATTCGTGACGGGTTAAATCCACCTGCAGCGGCGTCACCGCGACAAAACCCTCGTTGACGGCATGGAAGTCTGTGCCAGGGCCCTCATCCTGCCCCTCACCCGCTGGACCCACCCAATAAATGGGTCGACCGCGCGGATCTTGTCCTGGCTGAATCCGCTCGGCACGATGTCGATGGCCGAGACGACAGGCTTTGAAGCCGCGCAATTGATCGGCAGACCGGTGGGGCACGTTGACGTTCAAAATCGTATTTTGCGCCAAGGGCTGCGCGATCAACTGCTGTACCACTCGCCGAGCAACGCCTGCGGCAGCGGCGTAGTCCATCTCCCCCTCACTAGGGCGACGTAAAGAGAACGCGACGGTGGGCAAGCCTAAGAATCGCCCCTCAATCGCCGCCGCAACCGTCCCCGAGTAGAGCACATCGTCGCCCAAGTTCTCGCCGTTATTGATCCCCGAGACCACCATATCGAACTCGAAATCAAACAGCCCCGAGATCGCAAGATGCACGCAATCCGTCGGCGTTCCCGTGACAAAAAAGAAGTTCGGCTCGACCTCGGTCACGCGCAACGGGACCTCGAGAGTCAGTGCATTGCTCGCACCGCTGTGATTGCGCTCAGGCGCCACCACGGTTAACTCGGCTAGATCCTGCAATGCCTCGCGCAACGCACGCAGCCCAGGAGCCCGGTAACCATCGTCGTTGCAGACGAGAATCTTCATCGCAAGTGTTTTTCTTGGAGACCTGTGAAGACGACAATATACTGAAAACCCCGCAGGCGGAGATAGCAGGATGCGCAAGCCTAGCGATGATGAAATCCGTGCCTTCCGCGAGGCGGTGAAGGGTGTCAAGCCATTGCGACACTCCCCTCGCGTGAGTCATCGTAAAAAACCGCCCGCCAAGGCCCGTTTTCGGCGTATGGATGAGGCCGAAGTGCTGGAAGAGAGCCTCTATCTGTCACCGGCGGATCTGGAGGTGGAAT
>CAZSRB010000072.1:0-9435 GCA_964609065.1 uncultured Acidibacter sp.
GCTGGCGCCGGCACCTCGAGAACCACCTTATCGGTCTCAAGATCCGCCAGGTTTTCATCACGCGAGACGGCCTCGCCCGGCTTTTTACGCCAGGCCACCAGGGTCGCATCGGCTACCGACTCGGGCAGTTGGGGTACTCGGATCTCAGTGCTCATGTTCAGATGGTCCTCAAAAAAATCGGGTCAAAATTATGTCTGCAAATCAAAACAGGCTGACGCTAGCCCTGGGTCCGCCGAGCGGTTTTCTTAGTCGCCTTCTTCGGTGCCGTAGATTTACGCGGCGCTGAATCAGCAACTTCGTCACTGGCTAGGCGCTTGGTTTTCCGCGCACCTTCCTCGCGTGCTTGTGCACGTAGCGCAGCACCGACCAGTGATTTCTGCTCTGCATCGTGGATCTTGGCGATCCCCGTAGCGGGTGCTGCGGCCGGCGCACGCCCTGCATAGAGGAGTTCATGGTCGGCCGATAGCGGACGCTCCAGCTGATGTCGGATTTGGTACCACGCGCCTTGATTCTGCGGCTCTTCTTGGCACCAAACGATCTCGCGCGCATTCGGATAGCGGCTGATGATCGCGTCGTATTCCTCAACTGGGAACGGATACAACTGCTCAAGCCGCACCAAGGCGATATCTTTGATTTGCGATTCACGCCGCTCTTTAAGTAAATCAAAGTAAACCTTGCCGCTTGAGAGCACGATACGACGCACCGACTTCGGCGCGACGTCATCCACATCATCGATCAGCGTGCGGAAGCTCCCTTGCTGCAATTCCTCGAGTGAGGACACACTCATGGGGTGTCGCAACAAGCTTTTCGGCGTCATTACCACAAGTGGCTTACGGAACCGCCTGAGCATCTGCCGACGCAGCATATGGAACATTTGCGCAGGCGTTGAGGGCACACATACCTGCATATTGAGTTCGGCGCAGAGCTGCAAGAAACGCTCAAGCCGAGCGGACGAATGCTCCGGCCCCTGCCCTTCATAACCATGCGGCAAAAAGAGTGTCAGGCCGCAGTAGCGACCCCACTTGGATTCGCCCGAGCTAATGAACTGATCAATGATCACCTGCGCGCCGTTCGCGAAATCGCCGAACTGACCTTCCCAGATGACGAGTACACCCGGATCCGTGGTGGAGAATCCGTACTCAAAGCCCATCACAGCTTCTTCTGAGAGCACCGAATCAATGACCTGGAACCGCGGCTGACGCTCAGCGATATGCTGCAGCGGGATATGAGTCGCACCCGACTCTTGGTGGTGCCACACCGCGTGCCGATGGAAGAACGTTCCGCGACCGCAGTCCTGTCCCGACAAACGGACCGCGTAGCCCTCTTCAAGCAAACTCGCGTAAGCCAGCGTCTCGGCACAGCCCCAATCGAGGAGCATGTCGCCTGCCAACATTTTTTTGCGGTTCTCAACCACCTGTGCCACGCGAGGGTTCAACACAAAGCCGTCGGGAACTTCGGTAATCCGCGCACCGAGTGCCTGCATACGTCTCGGCTCAACACCCGTTGTTACACGCGCCGACCAGTCGACCTCCATGTAGGGGCTCCAGTCGACGGTGTATTTATTACCAATCATGCCGAGCGAAGCGCGCGCCAGCGGTCGCCCCTCATCAAGGCCCGATCGATAGTCGTTCATCATGGCTTCAGCTTCGTCCGCGCTGAGCACCCCTTCGCCCACCAAGCGATCGGCATATTGCTTACGGGCGCTCGCGTGCTGACGGATGGCCTGATACATCACAGGCTGCGTGGCCGAGGGCTCATCCGCTTCGTTGTGACCCAAACGCCGATAACACACAAGATCAATGACGACATCTTTGTGAAATCTTTGGCGATAGCGCATCGCGAGTCGCGTGACAAATACCACCGACTCTGGATCATCGCCATTGACATGGAAAATCGGCGCTTCGAGGATCTTGGCTACGTCTGAGCAGTACATGGTCGAGCGTGCATCGTCCGGTCGGGACGTGGTAAAGCCGACCTGATTATTGATCACCACGTGTACGGTGCCGCCCGTGTAGTAACCGCGCGCCTGCGACAGCTGCATGGTTTCCATAACCACGCCCTGACCGGCGAATGCGGCATCGCCATGGATCAAGATCGGCACCACCCGCTCGCCGAGCTGATCGTTGCGGCGCTCTTGGCGAGCTCGCACCGACCCTTCGACCACGGGATTAACCACCTCAAGATGCGAGGGGTTAAAGGCAAGCGCCACGTGCACATTGCCGCCCGAAGTACGCAAATCTGCAGAAAACCCCTTGTGATATTTGACGTCACCCGAACCTTTGAGCTCGGTCGTGTCGTAACGACCCTCAAATTCCGAGAATAAAACCGAAGGTGACTTGCCCAAAACATTGACGAGTACGTTCAGCCGACCACGGTGGGCCATGCCAATCACGAATTCTTCGGCGCCCAGATCGCCACCTGTTTGAATGGCGTCATCCAAAAGCGCGATGAGTGATTCGCCGCCTTCCAACGAGAATCGCTTTTGCCCCACATATTTGGTGTGCAAATAGCGCTCGAGACCTTCGGCTGCCGTCAACTGCCACAAAATATTGCGCCGCTCCTCCGTGGCGAACACCTGATTGAGGCGCCCCACCTGAAATTCATCCTGCAACCAAAGACGCTCTTCGGTGTGCGAGACGTGCGCAAATTCGGCTCCTACCGAGCCACAGTAGATTTTTCTGAGCGTCGCAATGATTTCTCGCAGCGTGGTGCGCTGCGGGATCTCGCGTTGGCGACTCCCCGTAAAAAACTCGGTATCGAGATCCGCATCCGACAACCCGAAGTAATCGAGATCGAGCACCCGAGGACGCTCACGCCGCGATAGCCCCAAGGGGTCAAGCTGAGCGACCAAGTGTCCACGGTTGGCGTAAATCTGCACCAATCGTGAGACCGCACCTTGCTTGGCGCTGGCCTCACTCTCAATCGGGATCGCTCGCGCGCCACCGGCTTCTCGCGCAGCCTTGGCACGCTGGGCGATGGCGGCCCGAATCGACTGGTGCGAGGGCTCATCGCCGATGCGGCTCGCGCCATTGGCTCTCGGCAGTTTTTCAAAGTATTCCTGCCAGCGCCGATCAACGCTCGCTGGATCGTGCAGGAACTGCTCGTAGAGGGTTTCGATGTACTCGGCATTGCTGCCGAAAGGAAGGGAGGTGTCGACCTGATCGCTGCGCGTAGCGCCCATGATGGAAAAATGGCCCCCGAATCGCCGAACGTAAAGCCGCGCATTATACACGAGGGGATGGCGCCCCCGGCAGGAGTTGAACCTACGACCTACCGCTTAGGAGGCGGTCGCTCTATCCACTGAGCTACGGGGGCCCGGGAAGACGAACGGGAAGATGGTGGAGCGGAGGAGGATCGAACTCCCGACCTTCGCATTGCGAACGCGACGCTCTCCCAGCTGAGCTACCGCCCCACACAAGGGCGGCGATTCTAGCACTGCTTGTGCCTTGACGCGTAACCCCTGCGGCGACCCCGCCTCGCCGCTCCAAGGGCCGAAGGCAATGGCCAGCCTGAAAGCCACGACCCCTGAGCCACGAATGGCTACCCAAACCCCGGCGGCCTGTGATCGAATCCCCCTTATGAACCCGATTGTCTACGCCATTCCGGTCTTTATGCTGACGATCCTCGCCGAGGCGGCGATCGCCCACGGTCTTGGCCGACGGGTCTATAACCTGGCAGATGCCATCACCAGCCTGAACTTCGGCATCCTCAGCCAAGTCTCGGCCGCATTCTCGCGGGTGCTCGGCTTGGGTGTTTACATGTGGGTCTTTGAACACGGACGTTGGCTCACCCTTCCCTCCGATGCCCTTTGGGTCTGGGTCGCAGCACTCATCGCCTATGACTTTCTCTACTACTGGGTGCATCGCTGCGGACACGAGGTTGAACTCATGTGGGCCTCGCACCAAGTGCACCACTCCTCTGAGTACTTCAACCTATCGACCGCACTGAGGCAGACCTCCACCGGGGTGCTGTTTTCTTGGCCATTTTATTTGCCGATGGCCTTACTCGGCGTACCCCCCGTTGTATTTGCTGTCGTCGCGCTGATTGATCTCCTATATCAGTACTGGGTGCACACCGAATTGGTCGGAAAACTTGGGGTACTCGATCGCATTCTCGTCACGCCCTCCAATCACCGCGTCCATCACGGGCAGAATGATTACTGCATTGATCGCAACTACGGCGGCATATTCATTATTTGGGATCGACTGTTTGGCACCTTCACGGAGGAACGTGACGGAGAGCCTGTTATTTATGGCATTCGAAAACCGCTCGGTAGTTTCAATGCCATCTGGGGCAATCTCAATGTTTTCAGTGATCTTTGGCGCCGTAGTCAAAACGCTAACAATCTATGGCAGGCCCTCCAGGTATGGTTTGCTCGACCAACCACTGTCGCGGCGCTTAAGCGCGAACCCATCCATCGTGAGCGCTTGCAGTCGCAAGCCCCCCGTCGTCTTCAAATTTATGTACTCGTGCAGTATGCGTTACTCGCTCTCATCTCAACCTATTTCTTTGCGATAGCGGAGACGCTCAATTCTCTGGCGCGCGCAGGCTTTGCGCTCTGGATCATCGGCTCCGTTTGGTCACTCGGCGCACTGCTTGAGCAGCGTAGCTATGCAATAAGACTCGAGGGATGGCGTTGGCTGCTCAGTCTCGGGATACTGATTTTGATTCAGCGGTCGGCGATTCCGCCAAATTAGTGCGCAATTCACTCGGTGAGCATCCATAACGCTCCCGAAACGCCTTAGTAAAATTCGCCGGAGTGGAATAGCCGAGGTTATCGGCAATGACCGACACGCTGATATCGGACTTCGTCAATAAGTCGTGCGCTTGTCGTAATCGTTCTTCCCGAAACCAACCAAAGACCGGCTGACCGCATAACAACTGAAACGCCTCGTTTAGACGCCTACGATTACTCCCCACCATGCGCGCGAGTTCATCGAGGCTAGGAGGTGAATGAATGAGATCGAGTAATACACGCTGTGCACTTCTTACCAACACCGCATCGCGCGTGGACTCCGTCGGTGAGACCGCCGAATGAGCCGCATCGCCCGCACGCCGCTCCGCTAAGCGCAAATGTACCCCGACTCGCGCGAGCACCTCCTCGGGGTCAAAGGGCTTCGTGATGTAATCCACCGCCCCCAAAGAAAAACCCGCTAAGCGATTATCAAGATCGGTCGCGGATGTCAGGAAGATGACTGGAATGTCAGCCGTGCGAGCATTCGCCTTGAGCAAGCGACACACCGCGTAACCATCCATATCGGGCATGTGAACATCCAGCAAGATCAAACCCGGCTGTAGCACCACCGCTTGTTCGTAGCCTCGCTCACCCTGCGTCGCCACACTGATCCGTAGGGCACGTAATGATAGAAAATCCAGCAATACCCGCAGATCAGTAATGGAATCGTCAATGAGTAGTATGTCCGTACGCGACGCGCGCGTGTGATTCACACTCATGCTTCGGCCACCAATAGCTCCAACCGACCAAAATCGATTTCAATGACCGCCTCTTCTACTGCATCGGCGAACGGCGCAAAGCGCGGATCGCGTCCGCGCAAGGCCTGCGCCCACTCACGAATCGCGGTGACCTCGCCGAAGGCGATCAGTTGACGTAATTCAGTGAGCGCATCATCGCTCGGACGAAGCAACGGCTCGGTCAAACTTGACACGGATTCGATATCAAAGAGCCATTGCAGATCGAGAAGATCCCCCAATCTTTGTAATAGATCGGTGTGTTTCAAGGGACGCAAAAATGTCGCCGCAAATTGAGCAGAATGATTCCAGCCGAGCGGCTCGTGCGGCAAAGCAGCCGAAATCAAAAGAACTGGGGCTTCTGGCTGTCGTTTATGCACCGCCCACAAGACCCACCAGCCATCCCCATCGGCCATAAACTGATCGGTGAGTACAGCATCAAAGCACTGACCTTTTTCTAAAATCTGCTCAGCCTCTCGCCCGCCCTGAGCCATCTCGATCTCAAAGCCGATACCTTTCAAAAGATTAGCCAAAATCTCTCTTGAGTGATCATCATCATCCACAATCAATAATCGTCGCCGTAATCCTGAATAGCCTCGCACCGACGTGAGCGATGCGTCTACGATTTCTTTGACGGTTTCCCCTGAGCGCTGAATAGGAATTTTGACTGAAAATCGTGCGCCCCGATCCGGCGCGCTCATCAAGCTTAATTCTCCACCCATGAGCGTAATCAACTGTCGCGCAATGGGGAGCCCCATCCCGGTACCGACCCCCCCAGCCAGCGTAACTCGCTGTAGGCGCTCGAAAGGCTCAAAAATACGCTCATGATCTTTCGGATCGATCCCACAGCCCGTATCTTCAACGTATAAGTGCAAATACTGCTGATGAGGCGCTCGCTCCATGCACTCGAGCGAACCACCAAGCGTAATCACGCCAGACCGGGTGTAGCGCGCTGCATTCACCAACAAGTTATCCATCACTTGCCGCAGACGACCGGCATCGATCTTAAAAACAGGGGGCTGATCAATAGCCGACAGGTCGTCAAAACGAGAGACAAAGCGGTTGTGATTTCGGGCAGCCAACATCTCGCCCGTACGCTCAAGGCCCGCCCACCAAACATCGAGTCGAGTGGCCACGGGCTCAACCTTGAGCGCGCCAGTGAGCCCCCGTGCGTAGTCCAACAACTCATCAATCATTCCGAGCAGATGTCGGCCGCTATCCAGCATGATTTTGAGAACTGAGGTATCCGGCGGGCGATCACGCTGGCGCAAGAGTAGTTGCGCATTACCCAGAATCGTGTCGAGCGGCGTGCGCAACTCATGGCTAATTCGTGCAAACATCGCCAACTGCGAGCTAGCACTCGACTTGAGTCCCTCGATCTCGCGGCGGGCACGTAAGCTACTAATCGCGAGACTCGATAATAGCCACGCTCCCTCAATCAAAGCGATCAGGAGAAACCAGAGACCGCTCGTCTCACTCTCTGGCCACAACCCATAGACTAATAGGACTCTAAATAAAACCGAACCTGACCACAGGAGAAGCGGGATAAATAAGTAACCCGCAAGCTCATTACCTTGTTGCCAGGCCCGAGCACTTAAGATTGTCGCGAAGACCGATCCGAGCACTGCACAAAACAACCATAGATGTGCACCCGCAGCGAACGAACCCCCCGCAGACCAAAAAAGACCCGTGATACCGAGCACGGCCATCCCGACGAATCCCATGGAAAGCGTACGACTCAGCGGCATCGTATCCAAACTCTTTCGAATCAACACGGTCCCCGCCCATACAAACGCCGCGACGCCCACCAAGACGACCCACGATCGCATCGGCCAGTCTGGCGGCCAGATCGTCCGCTGCAAGGCACTGGAAAAATGCATTTCGATCACCAGCTGACCGAGAAACGCTATGGCAAACAGGGCGTAGGTCGACTCGCGCGCGTGAAAACCAAAAATGAGTGCGAGCACCACCAGTGCGAGACCCATCCCCAGCCACAACATCGAGAGGCCATCGGAGCGATCTCGTAGAGCCCGTAGCTCTTCCACCGGCCAGAGACGTAAACTGAGCGCCACCAGCGAGTCGGATTGGATACGTAGCCACACATCTGTCGAACTCATCGCAGGTAGCATCAAAGAAAATGCGGTAGCCTCACGCATTGCGTAGGACTGACGATTACGCGGGTAGGCCATACCACCTTGCTGCCAATACCCAGTACCCGTGGCATTAGGTGCGTAGAGAGCAACACTCTGCATTCGGTTATTGCCGAGCGTCAGCCAACGCTCGATGGGTTCGGGAGCTTTATTAATCACAGTCAAACGAACCCAGAGTGTTGCCTCCCCTTGGGAGAGCAGTCCTGAAGGTTGGGTGAGGTTTTGCCACCGACACTCGGTACTGCGAATGGACTCAATCGAATCTGCGTAGGGCGCGACACACCACTGCGCTGAAAACTGAACAGGTTCAGCGCCCCAGAGGGCCGCAGGCCATCCAAAGAAAATTAGCCAGCCAATGTAGCGCCTTAATACCCGCAAACCGAGCGCCCCCTAGATCGCCATCCGGAGTATGTTGCAAAGGTAACGCATTTCGTGCGGTGAGGAATCATCTATGCACCTGAGGGATTCACGACTAACACAAACTGATCCTACGATGCTGTACATCATGGAAACCCGTCCTACCGTGTTGTACCCCGAGCGCGCCTCATTTGATCGGTCTCAGGACGTCACATTGGACTCTCTCCCTTCGGACAGTCCCACGTCCTCCGCCACACTCAGCTCGCCGATTGAAGGTCTCGATCCGAGCTCGATGCGTGTTGAGGACCACCTGCTGGCTTTACGCGACGGGATGGACTATCTCTCTGGGGTGCTACAACTTCTGGATGAGCACTTACAAAACGATAACCGTGGCAGGCGCGGTCACGGCGTAGCGGCGGTGGCTCACCAAGGTGTCGAACGAACCCGAGTCCTACAGCGCCATCTCGATGCGCTGACCGAAGATTTTCTGGCGCGGATGCGCGAAGGCTCGCACGACTAATCAAGCGGCTCTGCGTCTGGGGCGCCCAGTTCTGGCATAGTCACGGCTTAAATCCCTGCGGGGCTGACCGGGATAAGTCGAGATGTTGCTAGACCAATTTCTGATCATCGCCGTGCTGATGTCGGCTGTGGCGCTCTTTATTTGGGGACGCTGGCGGCACGATATGGTGGCGCTCGCTGCGTTACTGCTCTGCGTGGCAGTCGGTGTGGTGCCCTCTGCGGATGCCTTTAGTGGCTTCGGGCATCCTGCGGTGATCACCGTCGCCTGCATTCTGGTGCTGAGTCAGGGACTCCAAAGCTCGGGGGCGATCGATGTGATTGCTGACCGGTGGATCCCGACGAGCACCGGCCCCTTCCTCACGATCGCGGCGCTGACGATTCTCGCTGCTCTGTTGTCGGCTTTCATGAACAACGTCGGTGCACTCGCCTTACTCATGCCGGTCGCTTTGCAGCTCGCGGCACGTCAAGGGCTGCCGCCGGGTCGTTTACTCATGCCGCTCGCCTTTGGCTCGATTCTGGGTGGTATGACGACCCTGATTGGTACGCCCCCCAATCTCATCGTCTCAAGTTTTCGTCAGCGCGAAGGGATCGATGGCTTTGCGATGTTTGATTTTGCGCAAGTGGGCGTGCCCGTTGCCGCGGCGGGCGTCCTCTTCATCGTGATTCTCGGCTGGCGATTAGTGCCGATGCGTAAAGGTAGCGGAGTTGAAACGTTTGATACCGGGAGCTATCTCACCGAAGCGCGCGTCCCTGAGCGAGGCAAAGTCGTCGGGCTCAATCTACGTGAGATCGATACGATCTTGGATGATGTCGGCGCGCAGGTCGTCGGACTCGTCCGCAAGGACGTACGGATTATGGCCCCCACGCCATCGCGGATCGTGCAGGGCGGCGATATTTTGGTGATCGAGTCTGAACCCAAAATGTTGACGGCCGCCCTCTC
>CAZSRB010000073.1:0-4969 GCA_964609065.1 uncultured Acidibacter sp.
GCAGGATTTGCGCTTGAGGAGGTTGGCGGCGTCGGGGTCGGCGCAGGCGTCGGCAACGACGGCAGCAACTCCAACAACATCCCAGGAACCGTGCCAAACGGGCGCTGATTTTCCACCGCGTTTTCGTGGTTGACCGTGATGCTCACGGGCGTACGACCCTCAGCCGTACCACCCCCGAAGAGACCACCCCGATCAAGTGCCGAACTACCGCCGATCTCGATGGTCGCAACACGACCGCTCTTCTCCATCACCACCGTCATGCGATCGGATACCGTCGTGGAGCGCAGCTCCCAGCCGGTCTCGACCCCCCTCTCCACAAAGAATTTGAGCAATTCACCCCGCGTTTGATCATCCACAATGGCGATCCGACCGGACCAATTTTGCCCGGTGCCCGCGATGACAGTACCGCCGAGATCGAGTTCCGCGCTATCGGGGAGCGGCATATCAAACGCCATGAATTCCACGACCGATTTGGTGTCGGACTCATAACGAATGGGATCCGAACCGAGCGTACAGCCCTGCAAAATAGCCAGTGCGACGACGAAGACACTCGCGCCGATCGCCTGCGATCGCCAAAGATTTTTTGAGGACAGAGATTTTATTTGGATCACAGCTACGGCTTCGCCCGGCGCGTTGTATAAACTGTGGGAAATCTAACACGCGACGTTTTCGCCGAAGTTCGGGTCGATTCCGAAATAAAGACCGAAACGGAATCAACTACGTCGCCAAATGGTCTCTCCGCCTGGCTTGTCCTCGAGTACCACCCCCGCCGCAGCGAGTGTGTCGCGAATGTGATCGGAGCGTGCAAAGTCTTTGGCCGCACGCGCGGCTTTGCGCTCGGCAATCGCAGCTTCGATTTCGGCAGGCGTGAGTGCCCCCGCCAACTCCCCCTGCGCACCGCCCGATTGAAACCACGCGTCCGCTTCTAGGCTCAAAATACCGAGGACTGCGCCCATCTCACGCAAGCCCCGCGCAAGCTGCGTAGCGCCCTCCGAGTCACCCGCGACGCGTGCACGATTGATCTCACCGGCAAGCGATTGCAACACCGCAATCGCCTCGGGGGTATTGAAGTCATCGTCCATGGCCGCATGAAAACGCTGCCAGGCAGCACTTTCATCGTGGCCAGTGCGCGCAGCGGTCAGCACGGGGATTGCTGACATAGGAGGGGCATCCAGTTCCCGCAGCGCTGTATATAGCCGCTCAAGTGCTGCCTCGGCTTGCTGCAACTGATCGAGCGAATAATTAATCGGTCCCCGATACTGACTTGAGATCAAAAAATAGCGTAGAACTTCAGGATGGCGGATCTTTCCCGAATCCAGCACCTCTCGAATCGTGAAAAAATTCCCAAGAGACTTCGCCATCTTTTCATTGTCGACATTGACGAAGCCGTTATGCATCCAAAGATGTGCAAAGTGCGCGCCCGTTGCGGCGCACGATTGGGCGATCTCGTTTTCATGATGTGGGAATTTCAAGTCCATGCCACCCGCATGGATATCGAACTCGGCGCCTAAGATTTCTCCCGACATCACCGAGCACTCGATATGCCACCCTGGTCTTCCTGCCCCCCAAGGCGAGGGCCACGATGGCTCACCCGCCTTGGCCTGCTTCCAGAGCACAAAATCAAGGGGATCGCGTTTACTGGTTTCGACCTCGATGCGAGCCCCGGCGCGAAGATCCTCTAAGCGCTTGCCCGAGAGCTTGCCGTAATCTTTGAAGCTCGATACCGAATACATCACATCGCCATTGCCCGCCACATAGGCGTGGCCTTTATCTATCAGTGTCTGCGTGAGCGCGATCATGCCGGCGACATGTTGGGTCGCGCGCGGCTCATGATCGGGGCGCAAAATATTCAGGCGATCGTAGTCTTCGTGCATCGCCTCGATAAAGCGCTCCGTAAACGTACCCATGGGCTCCCCGAGCTCGGCCGCACGCTTGATGATCTTGTCATCAATATCCGTGATGTTACGCACGAATATGACTTTAAAGCCCCGATGCAAAAGATACCGACGCACGACATCAAAGGCGACTTTGGATCGCGCATGACCGATATGACAAAAGTCATACACCGTATCCCCGCAAAGATACATGCGGATCTCGCCAGGGCGGATCGGCGTAAGGGCCTCCTTCTCGCCTGTCAAAGAATTATGGATCCGAATCATGGGCCGGTGCTCGCCTCAAGCCGCGCGATCGCACGCTCCACCCCCATCAATGCCAAAATGGGGCCCAGCTCGGGGCCATGATCGCGACCTGTGAGCGCAAGACGCAGCGGCTTAAAGAGCGCCGGACCCTTGGCACCCGTTGCCGCCTTCACGGCTTGCGTCAGCGCCGACCAGTCCGCGCCATGTGTCCGCAGCGCCGTGATCGCCGCCGCGGCAAAGTCAGGGCTGAGAGTCGGTGTCGCAGGGGGCCCTGACTCGGCTCGGATCATTCCCTCACCAAAGATCACCGCTGCCCAATCCGCCACATCCTGCGGGACAACGACATTTGCCTGCACGGCAGCGACGAAGGCCCGGGCGGTCGACGCATCGAGACCCTGAGGAAGTTGGGGACGCATCCACGCGAGCGCCTCATCCGCGGAGAGTGCATGCACCGCATCTTTCTGCCAGACCGCGAGCTGCACAGGATCCCAACGGGCGGGCGAGCGCACGAGATGCGCGGGATTAAAATGCTGCGCCAGCGTCGGCAAATCCTGTAGACCCGTCAGATCACTCGAATGCCCCAAGCGATAAAGCTGATTCACCAGCGCGATGGGGAGATACCCGTCCGCACCGAGCTCGGCGACCGACTTCGCGCCCGCGCGCTTGGAGAGCGGCGAGCCATCCATCGCGGTGATCAAAGAAATGTGTCCGTAATCTGGGGCCTTAAGATCCAGCGCCATCGCAATCAATAATTGGCGGGGCGTATTCGATAAATGATCTTCGCCCCGCAACACCGTGGTCACGCCCATGAGCGCGTCATCCACGATATTCGAAAAAAAGAAAGAAGCCGTACCATCGGCCCGACGGATAATGAAATCGCCGATATCCGCGCACTGAAACGCCTGCTCGCCATGCACGAGATCCAAAAATTCGACTCGACCATCATCCGGTACGCGAAAACGCAAGGTGGGCTCGCGACCCTCGGCTTCGCGAGCCGCGCGCTGCTCCGCGGTCAAATGGCGGCAGGTGCCCGCGTACCGCGGCGGCTTACCCGCCGCGAGCTGCGACTTGCGACTGATATTGATTTCGAGCGGCGTGCAATAACAGGGATACACCCGCCCTGCCCGCTCGAGGGTCTCAAAGGCTTCGGCATAGATCGCCGAGCGAGCCGACTGACGCACGATCTGCCCGTCCCACCCGAGACCCAGCCACTGTAGATCGGTCTCGATTTGCTGGGCGTACGCCTCGGTGCTGCGCTCGGCGTCGGTATCTTCGATACGCAACAAAAACTGCCCGCCATCGCGTCGTGCGAGCAACCAATTAAAGAGCGCGGTACGGGCATTGCCGAGGTGGATGGCACCACTCGGGCTCGGCGCAAAACGGGTGACTGTCATGACGGCAAGATTATCATGCGGGCTGATCGCCATGGCTGCCGTACAATCCCCCCTATGCGTGTGCGCTTCGTCTCAGACCTGCACTTGGACGCCGAGACACCGGCAGCGGCCGAGGCCTTCCTGACTCTCTTACAGGACATTCGCGCGACGGCAGCCGAGTCCCCGCAGGTGCTCTATATTCTGGGTGATCTGTTTGAAACTTGGATCGGTGATGATGACCCCGATCCGTTTCGCGATGAGATCTGCGCCGCATTGCAGCGCACCCACGGTCAGGGCGTACATCTTTACATCATGGCGGGTAATCGCGATTTCTTATACGGCGATCGGTTTACGGCGCGTACCGGTGCGATCGTCCTTCCAGATCCGACGGTTGCGACCCTCTTTGGTGAGCGCGTATTACTGACGCATGGCGATGTGCTTTGCACCGATGACACGGCCTACCAAGAATTACGTAGCACCGTACGGGATCCCGCCTTTCAAGCACGACTCCTTGGTTTACCGCTCGAAGCGCGTCAACGATTAGCGGTGGCGGCCCGTGCCGGAAGTCGCGCCCATACGGCGACAACGGCTGCGAATATTATGGATGTCAATGAAATCGCCGTGAACGCTGCCTTTGAGGCGGCGCACACACGTGTCATGGTGCATGGTCATACGCACCGGCCCGGCGAACACACCCACCTTCTAACAGAGGGTCAAACCGCGACGCGCTATGTGCTCGATGCCTGGCACACAGAAGGCGGTGTCCTTGAGCGGGTGGCAACAGGGTGGCGCCGATACACCATCCCCTTTCCATCGCAGGCGAGTGAGTCCGTCTAATCCCTCAGGCTAAGGCGACGGTGGACCCGAGTGAAAGCGAAACTCGCTGTCGGGCGCGGTCACCAAACCCGCCTCGATGGCAGCAAGCTCTTCAAGCCGCAGATGCCAATCTTTGATCCCGAGTGCACTCGCGTGCTGCTCTGCTAAGCGCAAATACAATTCAAAATGCCGCGCCTCAGAGGCTTCAAGACCACGATAAAGCTCAGCCACCGGCGTCGGTAATACCGTTTGTTGAGCGGCATCCCGCGCGGCGAGTAACCGAAAGCGCTCACAGGAACGCGCTTCGATCAGCGCCCCCATCAACAGGAGATCGAGCTTGCGACGCGGCTCATGCGTCTTGAGCTCCGCCCGTAAACCCGCGGCATAACGGCCCGGCTTTTGTCGCAGATACGGCAGCTTCGCCTGCTGCATGAGTTTGTCGACCTGCTCAAAGTGCCGCAGTTCCTCACGTGCCAGTCTCGACAAACGCGTCGCGAGCGCCCGATCCTCAGGATAAGCAAACATGAGCGCGAGCGCGGTCGAGGCCGCTTTTTTCTCGCAGTTGGCATGATCAGCCAGCAACGCATCCCAGCGCTGGACTGCCTCATCGACCCATTCAGGCGGGGTCGCCGCTTGTAGGAT
>CAZSRB010000073.1:5069-9269 GCA_964609065.1 uncultured Acidibacter sp.
CTCAGACGCCCTGCACCACCTTGAGTGCGCCTTGGGTAGTGCGTCGACTCGCTTTGGCCGCATCGGAACGCTCGACTCCGAGCCGGGCAAGATAATCAGGCGTCACATCTGAGGTCACGTATTGCCCTGAAAAACAGGAGGTATCAAATTCTTTGACAGCGGCATCATCATGCTGACAGGCCAGCACCAGATCCTCAAGATCCTGATACACCAACCAATCGGCTCCGATCAAAGTACGGACTTCTTCTTCGGTACGACCCGCCGCCACGAGCTCACCCGCCGCCGGCATATCAATGCCATAGACATTGGGATGGCGCACGGGTGGGGCCGCCGAGGCGAAGTAGACCTTGTGTGCCCCCGCCTCTCGTGCAAGTTCAATAATTTGTGCCGAGGTGGTTCCGCGAACGATCGAATCATCGATCAGCAAGACGTTTTTATTCCGAAACTCCAGATCAATCGCATTTAACTTTGAGCGCACGGATTTTTTACGCTGATCCTGACCTGGCATGATGAAGGTTCGGCCGATATAACGGTTTTTGATAAAGCCTTCGCGGTATTTGGCGCCGAGCCCTTGCGCAAGCTGTAGCGCTGCCGTTCGACTGGTATCAGGAATCGGGATGACCACATCGATGTCGTGATCGGGATGCAGGCGTTTGATTTTTTCGGCGAGGCGATCGCCCATTCGCATACGCGCGCGCTGCACTGAAATATTGTCGATGATGCTATCGGGTCTTGCGAAGTACACATACTCAAAGATACAAGGCGTGTGGTGGGTGGTCGACACACACTGCTGATTTTGTAAGCGGCCACGCTCGTCAATAAACACCGCCTCGCCCGGAGCCACATCGCGCAAAAACTTAAAGCCCAACATATCGAGCGCCACGGACTCCGACGCGAGCATGTATTCGCTGCCCTTCGGCGTCTCACGCACCCCAAGGACTAACGGCCGAATGCCATTGGGGTCCCGAAAGCCCAAAATCCCATGGCCGATGATCATCGCCACCACGGCGTATCCACCCCGACAACGACGATAGAGCGCCGTCACCGCAGCAAACACATCCGCTGCCGTCACGCGAGGGGTCCCCACCCGCTGCAGCTCGGAGGCGAGCACGTTAAGCAGTACCTCTGAGTCCGAGCTCGTGTTGAGATGACGTCGCTCTTCGCGAATGAGGACGTCCGCGAGCTCAGCGGCGTTGGTGAGATTACCGTTATGCCCGAGCACCATGCCGTAGGGCGCATTCACATAAAAGGGTTGCGCTTCAGCGGCACCATCATGGCCCGCAGTGGGATAGCGCACGTGCCCGATGCCGATATTGCCCTTGAGATCGAGCATGTCCTTTTGATCAAAGACATCGCGCACGAGCCCCGAGCCTTTGCGCATCGCCACGAGACCGCCCGCGGCAGTGACGATCCCCGCAGCATCCTGACCCCGATGCTGGAGCACCGTCAGGGCGTCATACAGTCGCTGATTGACAGGGGAGGTTCCAACGATGCCGACAATACCGCACATGTGATGATCCTCTGTCTCTCTAGACGTTCAAATGACGAGTGGGGGACGTTTAACCAAACTTTGAATATCGACCACGCTGTTTAAAAGCTCAGCACCCATCGTGACAGCAGGTCTCAAACGCGAAGCCTGCCACCACTCGGTTTGCTCAAGCTCAAACTGCAGTGCAATGAGCGCGATTAATGAAATCACAACGAGACCCCGAGCCGCGCCAAAGAAAAGCCCGAGCATTCGATTGACCGGCCCAAAAATAGAGGCGTTGATGAGTTTACTGATTAAGGCGCCGGCGACCGAGACCACCGCAAAGGCGAGCACCCCGATGACAAACCCACCGAGCACCGAGCGCAGCATCGGGTCGGTGATCCACCCCTGCAACCACGACTCACCCAGCGCGCCATAGTGAATACCGACCCAGATCCCGATGACCCAACTTGCGAGACTAAAAACCTCAGCGATGAGACCCCGCATGAGCCCCCAGATCGAAAACACGCCGAACACCAAAATAATGGCGTAGTCGACAGCCGTCATGATGAGACCACCATGCCTTGAAAGCCTGCGGCCCTCACTTGACGCAAGAGCGCATCGGCGGCCGCTCGATCTTTCGCCGGACCCACCCACACGCGGTGCAAGGGTTGAGCGCTCTCCGCAGCCGTGATTCGCACTGCGAAGCCTTTGGCGCGTAAGCCCGCAGCAACGCGCTCGGCGCCTTGGCGATTACTGAACACCCCCGCCTGCACAAAGAATCCGGGCGTGGTCGTCGAGATAGGGGGCGGTGGAGTCTGCGCTGCAATGGGAGCTTGTTCGATCGGATCAACCGTGCTCTCAGCTTGCGCGGTGGAGGGTGCAGCCTCGGGCACAGGCTCGTCGATCACGAGCTCATCACTCGCCGCTTCTCCGTCGGTGAGATCGACTTCCAGTTGTCGAATAGGGATCTCGTCATCCTCAAGCCCAACCGTGGCCGAGGGCGGCTGGCCAGCTCCCGAAAAGAGCTCAGGCAGCAAGAGAACCGCCAGACCCACCAGGATGACGGCTCCTGTGATTCGGTGTTTCAGCGCGGTGTCCAAGCTGGGAATTATAACTGAAGCCAGTCGAGTGCCGGCCCCACGGTTTGAAATGAACCACAGACGAGGATCTCGGCGTCAGGCTCGGCCTCGGACTCCGCGAGGGCTCGCGCGAGCGCACAGCCCTCGATGACATCGGGGACGAGCGCGAGACAGCGCTGATCCGGACCCAGTTGCACCCGAAGCGCCTCGGGCCCCGCTCCTCGTTCCCCCGCTAATCCACAGAGAATCCAGCCATCCACCTGATTACGAAGCGCAGTAAAAAGCGCCCCCGCATCTTTATCGGTAAACATACCGACGACGGCATATCGGTACCGGGGGCGTGCCGAGGCGGCAAGCCCAGCGGCGAGCGCCTCGGCAGCCGGGCCATTGTGCGCGACATCCAAAATCCACCCCAACCCCGCCCGATCGCGATGGCGCTGTAGACGACCTGGGACCGTGACCTCACTCATCGCCTGACGCGCCGCCTCATCAGAGAGCGATGCCGCCGGCCGTAGCGCTCGATAGGCTGCGAGTGCGGAGGCGGCATTACTCGCTTGAATGGGAGCACGCATCGCCGATTCGGGTAACTCAAAGGGCGCAAAATCCACCCCCAGTTGTCGTGGACGAGCGCCGATTTCTTTGAGTATCCGATGCACGCTCTCTGGCATGGAGGCTTGACCGAGAATAACCGGTCGATCTCGGCGGGCAATCGGCGCTTTTTCCGCACCGATATGCTCAAGCGTCGGCCCCAACCAATCGGTATGATCGAGACCGATAGACGTGATCACCGCGACATCCGCATCAATGATATTGGTCGCATCTAAACGCCCGCCGAGTCCCACCTCGATCAAGGCCATCTGCAAACGTCCTGCCGCGGCTTCTTGGGCAAAGACCAGAAGCGCCGCCAAGGTCCCGTACTCAAAAAAAGTGAGCCGTATGGGCGCCTGACCCGCTGACCCGAGTCGCGCCGCCTCGATCTCGGCAAAGACGCTCTCCAGCCGCTCATCGCTGACCGGATCGCCATTGAGTGTGATCCGCTCGTTGTAGCGCTGCAGATGAGGCGAGGTATAAGCGCCGTAGCGGACGCCCTCCGCCCGCGCCAATGCTCCTAAAAAGGCAACCGTTGAACCTTTACCGTTGGTGCCGCCAATCAGAATGCTGGGAATGCGCCAAGGTAAAACGCCTAAGCGCTCTGCCACCTCGCGAACTCGCGCGAGACCTAATTCAATTTCTTCGGGATGCTGCGCCTGTTGGTGCGCAAGCCACTCAGGGAGCCGCATCGGCGGGAGCGGCTTGCTTCATGAGCATGCGCAGCAGTGACGCCAATCGCGAACGCATCTCGCGCCGATCAATGATGAGATCGATCACACCATGCTCAAGCAAAAACTCACTGCGCTGAAAACCTTCGGGGAGTTTTTCACGCACTGTTTGCTCGATCACCCGAGGGCCGGCAAAGCCAATCAAGGCTTTCGGTTCGGCCACATTGAGATCACCCAACATCGCAAGACTCGCCGAGACACCCCCCGTGGTGGGATCCGTCAACACCGAAATAAAAGGCAAACGCGCCCGCGATAACTCGGCGAGTGCGGCACTGGTCTTCGCCATCTGCAAAAGCGAAAGCAGCGCTTCTTGCATTCGCGCCCCGCCGCT